>NZ_POQU01000065.1 GCF_002938425.1 Blastococcus atacamensis
CACCCGACCCACCGCGGGCGGCCCCGTCCGCCCCTGTCACCCGCGCCGGCGCGGCTTCCGCTGCCGTGCCGGGTGGAGGACCCGGAGCTGTGGTTCGCCGAGAGCCCGACCGAGCTGGAGCTCGCGAAGGGTCTCTGCGGCAGCTGCCCGGTGCGCCAGGCGTGCCTGGCCGGCGCGCTCGACCGCGCCGAGCCGTGGGGCGTCTGGGGCGGCGAGATCTTCGAACGGGGCGTGGTCATCGCCCGCAAGCGGCCGCGTGGTCGTCCCCGCAAGGTGGTCGCCGCGTGAGCCCCGCAGTCAGTGACGAGCAGTCCCTCACCAGAGCGAAGGAACCCACGATGTTCTCCATCGAGCACGAGATGGCCCGCAGCAGGTTCTCCGAGCTGCAGGCCGAGGCGGCGGCCGCCACGCGCGCCCGCCGCCTCTACCTGGCACGACGGGCTCACCGTCGGGCCGAGCGTGCGGTCCGCCGGGCCGCGCGTGCCAGCGCCGCCGTCTACTGAAAGGACCCCGTGCCTCCACCACTCGCGCGCTCGCGGTGGGGCCCTGCACGGGATCGCCCGTCCTCCTCACCCCTCGCACGCTCGGGGCGGGCCTCGGCACGTGGTCGCGGTGCGGTCCTCCGGACCGCACCGCGACCACGTGCCGTCCCCGGTTCCGTGGAGCGGGTGAGTCCTGCCTGCACGGAGCCCTACGGGCCCCACTCGGCACGACCGGACCGGTACCCGGTGCGTCCGGTGGATCGTCTATCAGTCCGCGAAGCCGGGGAGCCACTCCTCGAGCACCGCGCGCCAGTCCGCGTCGGCGTCGAGCTGGCAGAGCACGCCGATCGAGCCGATCGTGACCCGGTGGATGAGCAGGTAGGCCGGCGGGAGGTTGAGCTGGCGCCCCAGCCGGTTGGCCTCGGTCCGCGGATCGGCGATGCGGGCAGCCTGCTCCTGCATCCAGGCGCGGGTGAAGTGGAAGTGCGGGCCGGCGACCGGCTCCAGCAGCGGCCGCAGGTAGTCCAGGACCGCCTCCGGGTCGACGTCGACGCCCGGTCGCACGAAGCCCTCGGTGCGCAGATCGGCGAGCACCTCGGTGGCCCGGCCGGCCAGCGCCCAGCGCAGCAGCCGGCCGATCGGCTCCGGATGCCCGTCGGGCAGCCGCGCCGTGGCCCCGAAGTCGATGACCCCGAGCCGGCCGTCGGGCAGGAGCCGGAAGTTTCCCGGGTGCGGGTCGGCGTGCAGCAGGCCGGCGCGCTGGGGACCGGAGAAGTGCAGCACGGCCAGCAGCCGCCCGGCCCGGTCCCGCTGCTCGCGGGAACCGTGGGCGATGACCCGCGACAACGGCGTCCCCTCCATCCACTCGGAGACGACGACCTTCGGTGCGCTGGCCACCACCCGCGGCACCGCGATCTGCGGGTCGCCGGCGTAGGCGGCGGCGAAGGCCCGCTGCGAGTCGGCCTCCAGCCCGTAGTCCAGCTCCTCGGCGACCCGCGCCTTGAGCTCGGCGATCAGCGGCTTGACGTCCAGGCCGGGGAACAGCGAGGCGAACAGCCGCGCGAACCGGGCCAGCTGGTTGAGGTCGGCCATCAGCGCCGTGCCCGCGCCCGGGTACTGGATCTTCACCGCCACGTCGCGGCCGTCGCGCCAGGTCGCGCGGTGCACCTGGCCGATGCTCGCCGCGGCGGCCGGGGTGTCGTCGAAGTCGCGGAACCGCTGCCGCCAGGTGCCCCCGAGCTGCTGGGCGAGGACGGCGTGCACCGTCCGCACCGGCATCGGAGGCGCCTCCTCCTGCAGCTTGACCAGGGCCTCCCGGTAGGGCGCGGCCATCTCCTCGGGCACCGCGGCCTCGAAGACCGACAGCGTCTGCCCGAGCTTCATCGCACCGCCCTTGAGCTGGCCGAGAACGGCGAAGAGCTGCTCGGCGGTGCGCTGCTGGAGCTCGGCGCTCACGGCCTCCGCCGACTGTCCGGACAGGCGCTTGCCCAATCCGAGCGTCGCCCGGCCGGCAGCACCGAGGGGGAGCGACGCCAGGCGGGCGGTGCGCGCGACCTGTCCTCGCGGCATCACCGGTCGCTCGTCACTCACACGTCCTCCTCGCCGGCGTCCGGGAAGAGCGGCGCCGTGTCGTGTCCGGTGAGCGGATGGGCTCGCTCAGGACCCATTGTCCCCTGCCCGGGGGCCTCCGCGCCCGGAGGAGCGGGAGCTGCCCCTCCGTCGGGGTCCTCCCGGGCAGCGGCGGCCCCGCAGGCGCAGGCCGGGTGCGCGGGCCAGCGGCGCGCCCGGGGCAGCAGATCCGGCGGCCGGAGCTCGACGGTCGCGTCGAGGGTCAGCGGCGCTCCGTCGTCGTCCAGGTAGGCCAGGACCTGGCCGGCGGCCAGGAGCGCGGTGAGCAGGCAGGTGAGCGTCGATCCACTGGGCGGCGCCTCGGCCGAGACCAGCTGCGCGGCCAGCCGCGGCCAGCGGGCGTCGGCGTCCCGGCGGTGGAGGTCGGCGCAGCGCAGGCAGCTCGTCGCGCCCGGGACCACGAGCGGGCCCACCACCCCGGTCTCCCCGCGCACGGTGGCGACCAGGTGCGCGCCGCCCTCAGCGGCCTGCCCGGTCAGGGGGTCGGACGCCGCCCACGCTCGGGTGAGCACGGTCAGATCCGGCGTGACTCCGGCCGGCAGCGGGCGCACATCGGTCAGCGGGCTCACCCGCCGGATCGCGTCCGCCGCGGCCATCGACCGCGGGCGCCCCTCGTCCCCGGTCGTCAGCCCGCCCACCACGGCGTCGGCGGCGCGCACGAGCCCGCTGTCGCGGACGACCACCCGACCGACCCCGCTGGCGGCGAGCACCGCAGCCAGGGGCGTGCCCACCCGGGTGGCGCCCTCCACGACCACCGCGGCCAGCCGGCGGTTGCGCCACACCGCAGGCCGGCGGGCGCGAGCTGCCGAGGGGAGTTCGACGACGGCCCGCGCGGAGGCTGCGGGGCCGGCCCCGGTGGCCAGCAGGTCGGCGGGATCGAGGTCGGTCAGCAGCCCGGTGCTCCGGAGGGCCTCCAGGGCGGTGTCGACCAGGCGCGGGTCCATGCCGTCCCGCGCGGCCTCGACGCGGACGGTCCGCTGGGAACGTCGACCGTCCAGCGCCCTCAGCACTCCCGGCAGCCCGGGGACGGGGTCCAGCAGCAGGCCGTCGGTGGAGTCCACACCACCGACCTGCATCGTGCCGTCGTCCCCACGCAGGAGAGGTGTCGCCGCGGGGAGGAGGGGGTGGACGCTGTCGCTCACGGGGGCAGGGTGGCAGTTCCGGGCGTCCTCGCGCCGTCGTTCTCCACAGGCCCGGGACGCCGCGACGGCGGTGTCCCCGGAGGGACACCGCCGTCGGTGACGTGCGGTGCGGGCCTCGTCCAGAGGCTCACCCTGAGCTTGCTAAGGGTGGGGGACGAGATGCTTCTTTCAGGCCTTGCCGAGGATCCGGTTCATCTTGGTGCCGCAGACCGGGCAGGTGCCCTGGGCCATCCGGCGGCCGGACTCGCTGACCTTGACCTCGCCGTCGAAGTCGCGCTTCTCCTTGCACTTCACGCAGTAGCCGTTGTAGCTCTCCGCCACGGGATCTCCTCGTCTCCGGGGCCTCCCGGCTCGCACGCCGGGCGCCGTTGCGCGAGCACGCTACCCGTGCGGGAGCCGGACGACGCGGCCGACGGCCGGCCTGGTCGCCGGGCCGGACGCGCACCCGGACCGCCCGTCGCGCTGCGTCACCCACAGCTGTGGACAGACCTGTGGATGCCATGGGGACGCGCAGGCGTGTCGCTGTGCGGAACGCGGGGACGAGCCGGGGACGGACTGTGCTCCGCGGCCGACGAAGCCCGCTGGAGCTGCGGAGATGACCACGACCGGGTGTGGACGGGGCACGGTGAGCGACCTCGTCACCGGGTGGAGCGGCGGGCTTGTCCACCGTCCGTGCGACCTGCACCCGAGAGGGTGCCCGTGCGCAGGCGCCATGCCGGGCCGGTGTCTTACGGTTCCCCCGTGCCCGCAACCCCTCCCGCCGCCGCTGTGCCCGAACCTGGCGACGACGACGTCGTGGAGGTCCGGCGCAGCCCCCGGCGCCGTCGCACGGTCACCGCGTACCGGGAGCTCGGGCGCACCGTCGTGCTCATCCCGGCGGCCTTCAGCCCCGCGGAGGAGCAGCGCTGGGTCGCGCAGATGGTGGCCAAGCTGCGCACCCGCGAGGAGCGGCGCAAGCGCTCCCTCGGCGGCGACACCGAATTGCTGGCCCGCGCGCGGGCCCTCTCGGCGGCACACCTGGACGGCCTCGCGGAGCCGGCCAGCGTCCGGTGGGTCGAGAACCAGCACCGGCGCTGGGGTTCGTGCACCCCCGCCGACCGCACCATCCGGCTGTCCGGCCGGCTCCGGTCGATGCCCGAGTACGTCGTCGACTACGTCCTGGTCCACGAATTGGTGCACCTGCTCGAGCCCAGCCACGACGAGCGCTTCTGGTCGCTGGTGGCGCGCTACCCCCGCGCCGAGCGGGCGCGCGGGTTCCTCGAGGGGGTCGAGCTCGCCGCCACCGCCGGCGCGGCGAACCTGGAGCCGACCGCCGACGTCGTCGATTGACGGCCCCCTCCAGAGGCTCGGCCCGAGCGGGCGATGGTTGAGGAGGAGTGGGTCCTCTTACCGGCCCCCACCGCTCGGCACTCGCGGCGGGATTCTGCAGGAGGGCCGTTCCAGCACCTCATCCGCTCGCGGAGTCGTCCTCGTCGTCCTCGCGGCGCGCGTCGTCGGCCGTGAGCTGGGCCAGCTCGTCGTCGAGTCCCTGACGGGCGACGAAGTCCAGCGGCTCGTCCAGGTCCTCCGAGGTCGGCAGCAGGTCGGGGTGCGACCAGAGCCGGTCGCGTGCGTCGCTGCCGTGCTGCTGGGCCATCGCACCCCAGACCGTGGCGGCGTCGCGGAGCCGGCGGGGGCGCAGCTGCAGGCCGACCAGCGTTGCGAAGGTCTGCTCCGCCGGACCACCCGAGGCGCGACGGCGCCGCATCGTCTCGGCCAGGGCCGCGTGCCCGGGGAGCCGGTCGGCCGCGGCGGCCGCCACGACGACGTCCACCCAGCCCTCCACCAGCGCCAGCAGCGTCTCGAGCCGGCGCAGGGCCATCTGCTGCTCCGGCGTCTCCGCAGGCTCCAGCACACCCGAGCTCAGCAGCCGCTGGATGCTCTCCGGATCGCTGGGGTCCAGCCCGCCGTCCATGCCGCCGGACATGGCCTCGTTGATGCCGCGTTCGATGGCCTCGCGGTCGATGGTGATGCCGCGCGCGTAGGCGTGCACCGCGTCCTGGAGCTGCTGGCGCAGCCACGGGACGTGCGCGAACAGGCGCTGGGATGCGGCCTCGCGCAGGGCGACGAACAGCCGCACCTCGTCGGCCGGGCGGTCGAGGCCCTCGGCGAAGGACGCCAGGTTCTGCGGCACGAGGACACCGGTGCCGGCGGGGGCGAGGGGCAGGCCGACGTCGGTGCTGGTGAGCACCTCCTCGGCGAGCTTGCCCAGGGCCTGTCCCACCTGGGCGCCGAACATGACCCCGCCCATCCGGCCCATGATCCCGGCGATCGGGCCGAACGACATGGCCGCCTCCTGCGGGAGGGCGCTGGTCATCGCCGCCACGACCCGCTCCGCGAGGGGGTCGATGAGCGCGCCCCATGCCGGCAGCGTCTGCTCCACCCACTCGACGCGCGACCACGCGGCGGTGCGCTCGATGCCCGACGGCAGCTCGGTCGCCTGGTCCAGCCACAGGTCGGCCAGCCGCAGCGCCTCGGCCGCGGCCGAGCGCTCGCCGTCGGACGCCGGCTGGTGCCCGGGGGCCAGCTGGCTGATCGCGCCCTGGCGGGCCAGGTCCCAGTTCACCGGGCCGCCGGACCAGTTCATGAGCTTCTGCAGCTCGGCGAAGAGCGGCATCTTCCCCAGGACGTCCTCCGGGGAGCCGCCGCCGGCCATCCCGCCGAAGAGTGCGCCCAGGCCGAACGGATCACCACCCTGGTCACCACCGCCTCCCCGGCGCTCGGGGTCGCGGTCGGGCAGGCCGAAGCCGAACGGCACGTCGCTCATGGCTCCACGGTAGACGCGGTGATCTTCCGGCGGCGGCACTCGGCGTGCGCTCTCGGCGGACGGCGGGGCGCGGGGCCGTACGCTGGCGCGTCGTGACCCGACGGATCGCCGTGCTCAGTGTGGGCGCCGTGCTGCTGCTGCTGTTCGGCGTGCTGGGGACGACCGTGCCCGTGCCCTACGTGGCGCAGGTGCCGGGACCGACCTACAACACCCTCGGCGACATCGAGGGCGAGTCGATCATCGCCGTCCAGGGCCGGGAGCGGAACGAGACCGAGGGCAACCTCAACCTCACGACGGTGGGGGTCAGCCGAGGCGGCCTGAGCCTGGTCCAGGCGGTGCGCGGGTGGTTCGACGACGAGGTCGCGGTGGTCCCGGAGGAGTCGGTGTACCCACCTGACCGCAGCGAGGAGGAGACCCGCCGGGTCAACCGCGAGGCCTTCCTCACCTCCGAGCAGGCGGCGGAGAGCGTCGCGCTGGGAGAGCTCGGGTATCCCGAGAAGGTGGTCGTCCGGGACGTACCCGCGGAGTCGCCGTCGGTCGGGCGGCTCGAGGAGGGGGACGCACTGGAGTCGGTGGCCGGACGCCCGGTGCCAGACGCCGAGGTGCTCGGCGACGTCCTGACCGACATCCCCGCCGGCACCGAGGTCGCGGTCGCCTACACGCGCCTCGGGAAGCCCGGGACGACGACGGTCACCACCCGTGCGGCCGAGGAGCGCGAGGGGTCCCTGCTCGGCGTCTCGGTGCTCGACCAGCCGGCCGCCCCCTTCGACGTCGACATCCAGGTCGCCGACGTCGGCGGTCCCTCGGCGGGCCTCATGCTCACCCTCGGGATCCTGGACCTCGTGGGGGACGAGGACCTGACCGGCGGCAAGGTCGTGGCCGGTACCGGGACCATCACCCTGGACCGCACGGTCGGCCCGATCGGCGGGATCGCGCTCAAGATGGTCGCCGCCCGCGACATCGGCGCCGACCTGTTCCTCGTCCCGGCCGGCAACTGCGCCGAGGCGGTGGCGGCGCCCGACGCCGGCGTCCCGATGGCCCGCGTGGCCACGCTCGACGACGCCCTCGAGGCCCTCTCCGACCTGCGGGCCGGGCGGACGCCCGAGAGCTGCTGACGCGTCGTGCCCGCTCCCGGCCCGTTCCGTGCGGGCCGCGCGGCACGACGTGGTCCCGGTGGGGGAAGCTGGGCGGTGGCCGCGCGGGGCCGCCGACGACGGCGGCCTGCCGGGAACCACGCGCCGATCGGTGCGTTGTCCTGGGAAGGCCGGGGGAGCACCCAGCCGTGGACCCCGACCCCCCCGCGGTCGATCGTCGCGTGGCCCCTCGCCACGCCTGCAACTGAAGGAGACCGCTCGTGGCCATGCGGCCCCCCGTGCCGGTGCCGACGCTGTCGCGGCGAGCGAAGCTGGTCATCGGCGCCATCGCCGTCCTGCTCGTGCTGTTCACCGTCGTGGGCACTCTCACCAACGTCTACGTCGACTACCTGTGGTTCGACGCGACCGGCTTCACCGAGGTGTTCTGGACCGAGCTGCAGACGCGGGCGATGCTGTTCGCCGTCGCCGGCGTCGCCACCGGCGGGCTGACCGCGCTGGCCATGTACCTGGCCTACCGGTTCCGCCCCGCCTTCCGCCCGATGTCCCTGGAGCAGCAGAACCTCGAGCGCTACCGGCAATCCCTGGAGCCGCGGCGCGGCCTGGTGCTCACCGCCATCGCCGTGGTGCTGGGGCTCTTCGCCGGGTTCACCGCACAGGCGAGCTGGGAGACGTGGCTGTCCTTCCGCAACAGCACCGACTTCGGCCGCACGGACCCGCAGTTCGGCGTCGACATCTCCTTCTTCGTCTTCGACTACCCCTTCTACCGGCTGCTGCTGGGCTTCGGGTTCGCGATCGCCATCCTCGCGCTGATCGGGTCGCTGCTCACCCACTACGTGTTCGGCGGACTGCGGCTGCAGACGCCGGGCCAGAAGCTGACCGCCGCGGCACGGGTGCAGCTCTCGGTCCTCGTCGGCGTGTTCGTGGCGCTGAAGGCCGTGGCCTACTGGCTGGACCGCTACGGGCTGGTCTACTCCGACCGCGGCGACGTGTTCACCGGCGCCAGCTACACCGACGTCAACGCGCTGCTGGTGCCCAAGACGATCCTGGTGTGGGTCGCGGTGGTCTGCGCCGTCGCCTTCTTCGCCAACATCGTCGTCCGCAACTTCCTGCTGCCGGCGATGGCTCTGGTGCTGCTGCTGGTCTCCAGCATGGTCATCGGCGTGGCCTACCCGGCGATCGTGCAGCAGTTCGTCGTCAAGCCCAGCGCGAACGAGCGGGAGGCCCCCTACATCAAGCGGGCGATCGAGTCGACCCGTGAGGCCTACGGCTTGGAGGACATCGACTACGTCGACTTCGCGCAGGAGTCGACGGGAGACCAGGTCGACACCGAGTCCGCACTGGCCGAGCTGCGCGAGGGCAACGGGACGATCGAGAACGCCCGCCTGCTGGACCCCAACGTCCTGGCGGACACGTTCACCGCGCGCCAGCAGATCCGGAACGTGTACGGCTTCCCTGAGAAGCTGGACATCGACCGGTACACGATCGACGGGGAGACCCGCGACTATGTCGTGGCGGTCCGGGAGCTCAACAGCGCCGGCCTGTCGGAGAACCAGGACACCTGGATCAACCGGCACACCGTGTACACCCACGGCAACGGCTTCGTGGCCGCGCCGGCCAATGAGGTCGTCGCCGGTCAGGAGGGTGGCGAGCCGCGGTTCACGACCCGTGACCTGCCGACCCGCGGGAACATCGACGTCACCGCCGACGGCTCCCGCATCTACTACGGCGAGCTGATCGAGGTCAACGGCCAGGACGTCTACTCCGTCGTGGGTGCCCCCGAGGGCGCTGCGCCGCGCGAGTTCGACCAGCCGGAGGGCACCGCCGACGAGGACGGCGCCGAGGAAGGCCAGATCAACAACACCTACGACGGCGAGGGTGGCGTCTCGATCGGCAGCTTCTTCCGGCAGCTGACGTTCGCCATCTACTACCGGGAGCGCAACTTCCTGCTCTCCAGCGCCGTCAACGACGCGTCGAAGGTGCTCTACGTGCGCGACCCGCGGGAGCGGGTGCAGAAGGCGGCACCGTTCCTGGAGGTCGACGGCGACCCGTACCCGGCCGTCATCGACGGCGAGGTCCAGTGGATCCTCGACGGCTACACGACGTCGGACTCCTACCCCTACGCGGAGCAGATGGAGCTGGGGGAGGCGGCCGCCGATGCGCTCACCGGTACGGGCACGACGGCCCTTCCCAACGAGACCTTCAACTACATCCGGAACTCGGTGAAGGCCACCGTCGACGCCTACGACGGCACGGTGACGCTCTACGCCTGGAACGAGGAGGACCCGGTCCTCCAGACGTTCATGAAGGCCTTCCCCGGTGTGGTGGAGCCCCGGAGCGCGATGTCGGAGGAGCTCGTCAGCCACGTCCGATACCCCGAGGACCTGTTCAAGGTCCAGCGGGACATCCTCACCCGGTACCACGTCGACGACCCGCAGGCCTTCTACAGCGGCAACGACCGCTGGCAGATCCCGGACGACCCCACGCAGGGTGGCCAGGCCGACGCGCAGCCCCCGTACTACATCCTCGCCGAGCGACCTGGGGAGGACGAGGCGTCGTTCCAGCTGACCAGCGCGCTGAACGCGTTCAATCGGCAGAACCTCTCGTCGTTCGTCTCCGCGTCGAGCGATCCGGAGACCTACGGGCAGCTGCAGGTCCTGCGGCTACCGGGGAACACGCCCTTCCGGGGGCCGCAGCAGGTGCAGCAGTCGTTCAACACCAACGACGACGTGGCCAGGGACCTCAACCTGTTCCGGAGCGCGGACTCGCAGCCGGTGTTCGGCAACCTCCTGACACTCCCCATCGGTACCGACGGGCTGCTGTACGTGGAGCCGCTGTACGTGGAGGGCACCGGTGCGAACTCTTTCCCGCTGCTGCGGAAGGTGCTGGTGAACTACGGCGACCGGGTGGGGTACGCCGACACCCTCAGCGAGGCGCTGGACCAGGTGTTCGGAGCGGGGGCGGGCGAGGCGGCGGCCGACAACGACGTCGACGACGGTGATACCCCGGAACCCGTGACCCCAGCGCCCACGACCCCGCCGTCCGGGCCGCCCGCGGACGGGGGCGCCAGCCCGCCGGCTCCCGGGTTGGACCAGGCCGTGGCGGACATGAACGCGGTCCTCGGCCGGCTGGCCGACGCCCAGCGCTCGGGCGACTTCGCCGCCCAGGGCCAGGCGCTGGCCGATCTGCAGCGGGCCGTCGAGGCCTACCAGGCCGCGCAGGCGGCGGGCGGGGGCGGCTGATCGCCGCCGGGACCGGTGGTCCGCCCCTCGGGCGACCGCCGGTCCCGGAACCTGTTACAGTGGTTCTACCGACGCGGGGTGGAGCAGCTCGGTAGCTCGCTGGGCTCATAACCCAGAGGTCGCAGGTTCGAATCCTGTCCCCGCTACCACCACGAAGGCCCGGTCCCCCCAGGGACCGGGCCTTCGTCGTCCGTGTGGTGGGTCAGACGTGGCTGAGTCGCTCGTCCTGGTTGCCCCAGGAGCGGTCGGCTGTCCAGTCTCGCGACCACGGATCGGACTGGTCGGGCACCGTGCTGCGGCGGTACGGCGTGGGACGCGGCCGGGCCGGAGCGGCGTCGGGTGCCGCGGTCCGGGCGGCGAGGGGGACCGCCGGCGACGGCGCGGGCGCGGGAACCGACGGCAGCGCCGGAGGAGCGCTGACGTGGGCCGGCTTGCGCGGCCGGAGGCTCAGGCCGGTGAACTGGTTGTTCGGACGCGTCCGGTCGTCGTCGATGGCGGCGTCCCCCACCGGCGCGCCTGCCATCGGGCGGGCGGGCGCGGCCGGGTACGGCTCGCGTCGTGGTGGGAAGGCGGGGTCGGGCAGGCGGAGCTCGGACAGGTCCTTCCACGTCGAGTGCCGCAACCCGTCGACGGTGCACCGCACGCGGGCGGACACCCGGCCGTCGGGGGTGTGCCGCCAGGCCAGCAGCTCGCCGGAGTACCAGATGCCGCCGTGGTGGATCTCCACCGGCTGAGGGTCGCCGACGAACGCGCTCGTCGTCATGTCCCCAGCCACGTGCCGGACTGTAGGCGCGGGGACGAGGGCCACCGGGAAGGCGCGCACTTCTCCTGAGGCGCGTGGGACGAGGCTGCCGAACGGTCCGCACAAGCACTCGCGGCGCGTTCACCACAGGCGGCCGGACAGGACCTCGGCGGCGTGATCGGCGTCCTCGGCCGAGTTGGGCAGGTGGAAGGCCAGCCGCAGTCGCCCCGCGCGCATGCTGGCGACGATCCCGGCGTCGGCCAGCAGCTGCTCCGTGCCTGGGGAGACCTCCGCGCTGACGATCGCCGAATTTCCCGGCGGCAGGCCGACGGCGGCCCGGAACCGGTCGGCCAGGGCCACGGCATGGGCGTGCAGGACATCCCGGCCCACGGAGGCGAGCAGTTCCAGCGCCGGCGCCTGCCCGGCCCAGGAGAGCCAGGCGGGAGAGACGTCGAAGCGGCGGGCGTCGGTCGCCAGACGCAGCGGTGCACCGTAGATGCTGCTCCACGGGTCATCGCCGGCGTACCAGCCGGCGGAGTGTGGAACGACGCTGTCCAGGACGTCGGCGTGCACCGTCGCGAAGCAGGTGCCCCGGGGACCCAGCAGCCACTTGTAGCCGCCGCCCGTCGTGTAGGCGAAGCGGTTCGCGTCGATCGGCAGCCAGCCGACCGCTTGGGTGGTGTCCAGCAGCACGCGGGTGCCGGTCGCCCCGGTCGCGACGGTCAGCGCGTCGAGGTCCGCCAGCCGGCCGTCGGCGGACTGGACGGCGGAGACGGCGACGAGCGTCGTCCGGGGTGTCACCGCATCGGCCAGGGCGTCGAGCGGCACCTCGCGGACGTGCACCCCCCGCCCGGCCTGGGCGAGAAAGGGGAAGAGCACGCTGGTGAACTCGCCGGCCACGGTGAGCACCTCGCTGCCGTCGGGCAGGGAGGCGGCGACCAGTCCGGCGAACGCGCTGACGGTGCTGCCGATCGCGACGTCCCCGGGGCGGACGCCGACCAGTTGGGCGTAGGCAGCGCGGGCCGCGCGCACGGCGTCGTCGTACCCGGGGGCGCGCGCCCGACCGGCCTGCCAGGTGGCCAATGCCGCCTGCACGGCCTCGACCGTGCTCCGCGGCGGCAGCCCCACGGCGGCGGTGTCCAGGTACGTGGTCTCCGGGGTGAACTCCGCCTGGGCACGCAGGAGCGCCGCGTCCGGGCTGTCGTCGGTCACGGTGCTCCGCTCGGTCGGGGGCGGGGGTCCATGGCGTTCACGGGAAGAGTGCTACAGTGGTGCTACCGACGCGGGGTGGAGCAGCTCGGTAGCTCGCTGGGCTCATAACCCAGAGGTCGCAGGTTCGAATCCTGTCCCCGCTACCACCTCGAAGGCCCGGTCACCACGGTGACCGGGCCTTCGTCGTTCCTGGCCCCGGCCGTCACGTGCGACCTTCCCGGCGCAGATGTGACGGGGTGTGTTGTGCCTCACCCCGTCGGGCTTCTAGCGTGCGGTGACCGCCGATCGCAGGGGAGTACCAGGTGTCCGTCGACGCAGCACCGCAGAGGACCGTTCCGCAGCCACGACGGGCCGGTGCGGAGGACCTCGGCATCGATCTCTCCGACCGGGACTTCTGGTTGTGCCCGCCGGCGGAGCGGCACGCCGTCTTCGACCAACTGCGGCAGGAACGCCCCTTCGCGTTCTTCGCCGAGCCCCCGATCCCGAACATGGAGACCGGACCGGGCTACCACGCGGTCACCCGCTACGCGGACCTGGAGGCGATCAGCTCCCAGCCGGCGGTCTTCTGCTCCGGCAGCGGCGCGGTGTCCATCCAGGACGTCCCGGCCGACCTCAACGAGTTCTACGGCTCGCTGATCAGCATGGACGACCCGCGGCACGCCCGGATCCGGCGGATCGTCTCCAAGACCTTCACGCCGCGGATGCTCGAGCGGGTCATCGGTTCGGTCGAGGGCGTCGTCGACGACGTCCTCGCGGCCGCCCGCCGCAAGGCCGAGACCGGCGACGGCACGATCGACGTCGTCGCCGACATCGCCGCCCCCATCCCCTTGCGGGTCATCTGCGACATGATGGGCATCCCGGCAGAGGACCGGGCGATGGTGCTGGCGAAGTCGAACGTGATCCTGTCCGGCGGCGACCGGGAGCTCGTCGAGGACGAGGACGACCCGCTCACCGGGCTGCTGATGGCCGGCATCGAGCTCGCCGGGCTGATGGAGCGGCTTGCCGCGGAGCGCGGAACCAGCCCGCGGGACGACCTCACCACCGCGCTGGTCACCACGGAGGTCGACGGCGAGAAGCTCAGCCACCAGGAGATCGCCTCGTTCTTCATCCTGCTGCTGGTCGCCGGCAACGAGACCACCCGTAACGCGATCTCGCAAGGGCTGCTGGCGCTGCAGGAGCACCCGGAGCAGCGTGCCCGCTGGGTCGCCGAGCCCGGGCTCACCCGCACCGCGGTCGAGGAGATCGTCCGCTGGACCAGCCCCATCACCTGGATGCGCCGCACCGCCACCCGGGACGGCGAGCTGAACGGCTACCGCTTCGCCGCCGGCGACAAGTTCCTGCTGTTCTACGCGGCCGCCAACCGCGATCCCGAGGTCTTCGCCGAGCCGCACCGCTTCGACCTGGCCCGCGACCCCAATCCGCACGTGGGCTTCGGCTCGAAGGGCCCGCACTTCTGCCTCGGGGCGCACCTGGCCCGGCGGGAGCTGGCGGTGACCTTCCGCAAGATCTTCGAGCAGCTGCCGGACCTCGAGGTCACCGGACCGCCGGCGCGACTGCGCTCCTCCTTCGTCAACGGCCTCAAGCGGCTCCCCGCCCGTCTCGGGGGCGCCGCATGACGCGGATCGCGCTCGACGGTGAGCGGTGCGTGGGCTCGGGGGCGTGCGAGTCGCTGGCGCCGGACTTCTTCGAGGTCGGCGACGACGGCGTCGTGGCCGTGCTGCGGTCCGACCCGACGGACGCGGACCTGCCTGACGTCGAGACGGCGGTGCGCACCTGCCCGACCCGCGCGCTGGCACTCCTGTCGGAACAGCCGGCGCCCGCTGCCGGTTGACAGCCGACATGGAGCCCACCGTCATCGACGTGCCCGAGTCCGACCGGTTCGAGATCCGCGACGGCGATCGCGTCCTGGGCCTCGCCGCCTACCAGCGCCGCGGGGACACCTTTGTCTTCCACCACACCGAGGTCGACCCGGACGCAGGCCAGTCCGGGCTGGGCAGCACGCTGGTGCGGGAGGCCCTGGACGAGGTGCGTTCGCGTGGTGGCGCGGTGGTGCCGACCTGCTCGTTCGTCGCCGGCTGGATCGAGCGGCACCCGGAGTACGCCGACCTGGTCGCCGACCGCGGGTAACGGACGACCGCGGCGGGGCGGGGCGGTCATGGCCGCCCCCCCTGCCGCGTCCTAGAGCACCTTCGAGCCGTACATCTCGCCGAGCGGATCGGCGATGAGCTCGATGCGCGCGCCGTCGGGGTCGTGGAAGTAGACCGAGACGCCGCTGTGCACCTCGTGCTCGACACCGGCCTCGGTGAGCCGGCCGACCAGCTCCTCCCACTTCTGCGGGTCGACGCTGATCGCCATGTGGTGCAGGCCGCCGAGCACCTCGGCGTACGGGCCGACGTCCAGCCCCGGGAAGTCGAAGAAGGCCAGCAGGTTGCCGTTGCCGATGTCGAAGAAGAAGTGCGACGAGCCGGGGTAGTCGCGGTTCTCGATCAGCTCGGTGAGCGGGAAGCCCAGCACGTCCTGGTAGAAGCGCACGGTCCGCTCGACGTCGCTGCTGATCAACGCGGTGTGGTGCAGACCCCGGGCGGTGGATGCGGGGCGCTGCCCGGCCGGCCGAAGGTGCGTTCCGCGGATGCGGGCCCGCTCGGCCTCGTGCGGGTCGAGCTCGCGGGTGCTCTCGGTGGTGCTCACGGGAGATCTCCTCGGGTCGTCGTCGGCAGGCTCAACCTTCCGCCACCCGTACTCGTTCCCGGGAGCCGCCTGCGTAGCCTCGCCGGATGATCCTCGATCACGCGGTCCCGCCCGTCCGTGCGGGTGATCAGCAGGAGTCCGAGGCGGCGTTCGCCACCGCCCGCCGGCTCCTCGCCGGTGCGGCCGGCTTCCGGTGGCTTCCGCTCCCGCGGCGCCTGGAGCGCGGAACCGGCTACCTCCTGCTGGTGGAGTGGAACAGCGTGGAGGACCACACCGACGGCTTCCGCGGATCGGCGGCCCACCAGGAGTGGACGACGCTCCTGCACCACTTCTCCGACCCGTTCCCGGTCGTCGAGCACTACGCCACAGTGCTCACGGCCGATTCCCAGGAGGACCTGTGATCGAGCTCCGCACCCCCGGCGAGCTGGACGCCATGCGCGCTGCCGGGGCGGTGGTGGCCGACATGCTGGCGGCGGTGCGCGCCACCGCAGCACCGGGCGTCCGGCTGACCCAGCTCGATGCCGTGGCGCGTGACGTGCTCGCCGACGCCGGCGCCACCTCGCCGTTCCTGGGCTACGCGCCGCTGGACACGACCCCGCCGTTCCCCGGCGTGGTGTGCCTGTCGGTCAACGACGTCGCCCTGCACGGCATCCCGATCCCGGACACGCTCCAGGACGGCGACCTGCTCAGCGTGGACGCCGGCGCGGTGCTCGACGGCTGGGTGGGTGACAGCGCCATCACCTTCCCGGTGGGCACCCCGCGACCGGAGGACCTCGAGCTGATCGCCACCACCGAGCGGGCGCTGGAGGCAGGCATCGCGGCGGCTGTGGTCGGCAACCGGGTCGGCGACATCTCGGCCGCCATCGGCGCCGTGGGACGGGCCGGTGGCTGCGGCATCAACACCGACCAGGGTGGGCACGGCGTGGGCCGCACCATGCACGAGGCGCCGTCCGTGCCCAACGAGGGCCGGCCGGGCCGAGGTGTCCCGCTGCGGGCCGGACTGGTGATCGCCATCGAGCCGTGGTTCCTGGCCGGGGGCAGCGACGACTACACGGTCGACGCCGACGGCTGGACGCTGCGCAGCGCCGACGGCAGTCGCGCGGCGCACGTCGAGCACACCGTCGCCGTCACCGCCGACGGCCCCAGAGTCCTCACCCTTCCGCGTTGACCGGCCCTGTCCGGAGGCTCACGCCGAGCGCGCGAGGGGTGAGGGGGACAGGGTCCTTCTCCTCACCCTTCCGCGGTGACCGCCCGGTCGTGCCGAGTGGGGGCCGGAGGCCTCCGCGCAGGCACGACGCAGCGGCTCCACACGACGGGGGACGGCACGTGATGTCGGTGTGATCCGGAGGATCACAATGCCTTGGCCATCTCGATCTCCGGCCCGATCGACCCGGTGAACCTGCCGCCGGTGTCCCGGAAGCCGGCCTTCTCGTAGAACCGCTGGGCGCGGGCGTTGTCGGCGTGCACGTAGAGCCGCACGCGGGAGAGCCCGAGCTCGCGCAGCCACTCCAGGGCGGCCTCGAACAGTTCGTCCATCACCCCCGCGCCCCGGTGCCCGGGGTGCAGGTAGACGCCCACGAGGTGCCCACCGGACTCCTCGACCACCGCACCCTCGAAGTCCGCTTCCCCGGCCTTCTCGACGAGCGCCACGGCGGTGCCCACCCACGTGCCGTCGTCGGCGACCGCGATGAACTGGCGGGCGACCGCCTCCGGACCGGCGTCGACCGAGGCGGCCTGCGCGCGCTCCTGCCAGAACTCGTCCGGCCGGCCGGCGGCGGCGTCGTAGGACTCCACGAAGGCCGTCGCGGCGACCTCGTCGGTCAGCGCCGCCAGGCGCAGCGCCCTGATCTCGCGCCATTCCGACGCCCGCACCGGGCGGACCGCGTACAGCGACGCCATCAGCCCAGCGCCTGCTCCAGATCGGCGAGCAGGTCCTCGACGTCCTCGATCCCGATGGAGAGCCGCACGAGGTCGGCGGGCACCTCCAGGGGGGAGCCCGCCGCGCTGGCGTGCGTCATCCGGCCCGGGTGCTCGATCAGCGACTCCACGCCACCGAGGGACTCGGCCAGGGTGAACAGCCGCGTGCGGTCGCAGACCCGCAGCGCCGTCTCCTCGCCGTCGCGCAGGCGGAACGACAGCATCCCCCCGAAGCCCGACATCTGCTTCGCCGCGACCGCGTGTCCGGGGTGGTCCGGGAGACCCGGGTAGAGCACGGAGGCGACAGCGGGGTGCCCGAGCAGGAACTCCGCGATCCGGGCGGCGTTGGCCTGGTGCCGGTCCATGCGGACGCCGAGGGTCTTCAGGCTGCGCAGCACCATCCACGAGTCGAAGGGGCCGGCGACCGCGCCCATCGCGTTGTGGTTGTACGCCAGCTGCTCGCCGAGCGCGGCGTCCCGGGTGACCAGCGCGCCCCCGACGACGTCGGAGTGCCCGCCCAGGTACTTCGTCGTGGAGTGCACGACGACGTCGGCACCGAGGGTCAGCGGTCGCTGCAGGTAGGGCGAGGCGAAGGTG
Organism: Blastococcus atacamensis; assembly: GCF_002938425.1. Lineage (GTDB taxonomy): Bacteria > Actinomycetota > Actinomycetes > Mycobacteriales > Geodermatophilaceae > Blastococcus > Blastococcus atacamensis. Next base: position 17,549 of record NZ_POQU01000065.1, read on the forward strand.
TTGTCGACGACCAGCAGGGCGCCGGCCTCGTGGGCGATTCCCGCCGTCCGCTCGATGTCGGTGATGTTCAGCAGCGGGTTGCTGGGTGTCTCGCACCAGACCACCCGGGTCGTGGGGCGGATCGCCGCGCGCAGGGCGTCTGCGTCGTCGAGGTCGACCGGCGTGTGCTCCAGCCCCCACTCCGACAGCACGCGCGAGATCAGCCGGAACGTGCCGCCGTAGGCGTCGCCCCCCAGGACCACGTGGTCACCGGCACGGCAGGCGGTGCGCAGCAGGGTGTCCTCGGCGGCGAGCCCGGAGGCGAAGGCCAGCGCCGTCGTGCCCTCCTCGAGGGCGGCCAGCGCCGCGTGCAGCGTGTCCCGGGTCGGGTTGCCGCTGCGGCTGTACTCGTAGCCGCCGCGCAGCCCACCGACGCCGTCCTGCTTGTACGTCGTCGTCAGGTGCATCGGCGGGATGACCGCGCCGGTCGCCGGGTCGGGGTCCTGCCCCGCGTGGATCGCGCGGGTGTTGAAGCCGGGGGAGGCGCTCATGAGCCGACCGTAGGCGTGAGGCCGGCGAGGTGCCCGAGCACGTCCTGCCGGGTGACGACACCGGCGGGCTTGCCGTCGACGTGCACCAGCAGTGCGTCGGCGTGCCCGAGCTCGTGGACGGCGGCGGTCACCGCCTCGCCCGAGCCGATGATCGGCAGCGGCGGGGACATGTGCTTCTCCACCCGGTCCGAGAGTGTCGCCCGACCGGCGAAGACGGCGTCCAGCAGTGTCTTCTCGTCGACCGAGCCCACGACCTCACCGGCGGTGACCGGGGGCTCGGCGCGGACGACCGGGAGCTGGCTGACGCCGTACTCGCGGAGGATGTCGATCGCGTCGCGGACCGTCTCGTTCGGGTGGGTGTGCACCAGCGGCGGCGTCTCACCCGACTTGTTCAGCAGGTCGCCCACCGTGGTGCCCGTCGCCGCCTCGAGGAAGCCGTAGTCCGCCATCCAGGTGTCGTTGAAGATCTTGTTCAGATAGCCGCGACCGCCGTCGGGCAGGAGGACCACCAGGACGTCGTCCTTGGTCAGCCGCTCGGCCACCCGCAGTGCGGCGGCCACCGCCATGCCACAGGAACCACCCACCAGCAGCCCCTCCTCGCGGGCCAGCCGACGGGTCATGGCGAACGAATCGCCGTCGGAGACGGCGACGATCTCGTCGGCGACCTCCGCGTCGTACGTGGAGGGCCAGAAATCCTCGCCCACGCCCTCGACCAGGTAGGGCCGCCCGGTGCCACCGGAGTACACCGAGCCCTCGGGGTCGGCGCCGATGACCTGCACGCGGCCGCCGGACTGTTCCTTGAGGTAGCGCCCGACCCCGCTGATCGTGCCCCCCGTTCCGGCGCCGGTGACGAAGTGGGTGATCCGGCCCTCGGTCTGCGCCCAGATCTCCGGCCCGGTGGTCTCGTAGTGCGAACGCGGGTTGTTGGGGTTCGAGTACTGGTCGGGCTTCCAGCCGCCGGGTGTCTCCCGGGTCAGCCGGTCGGAGACCGAGTAGTAGCTGCGGGGGTCGGCCGGTTCGACGGCGGTGGGGCAGACCACGACCTCGGCGCCGTAGGCCTTGAGCACGTTGACCTTCTCCTGCCCAACCTTGTCGGGGCAGACGAAGATGCACCGGTACCCGCGCTGCTGGGCCACCAGGGCCAGGCCGATGCCGGTGTTGCCGCTGGTCGGCTCCACGATCGTGCCGCCGGGCTGCAGCTCGCCGCTGGCCTCCGCTGCGTCCACCATCCGCACGGCGATCCGGTCCTTCACCGAGCCGCCCGGGTTGAGGTACTCGACCTTCGCCAGCACCAGGGGGGCGTCGGGGCCCAGCTCTCGGGTGACCGAGGTCAGCCGCACGAGTGGGGTGTTCCCGACGAGCTCGATGACGTTCTCGACGTACTGCACCAGGCCTCCTCCGGCGGCCGGCGTCCGCCGGGCCGTTCCTCCCCATCCCACCAGACCCACCGATGAGTTTCCGCTCGGCCGGAGGTCCGACCGGCATGAGCGCATTCGTGGAAGAGATCTCCGAGGGTCACGCGACGGTCGACGGCGTGGACATGTACTGGCGGAGCACCGGGCAGGGCGGGACGCCACTCGTCCTGGTGCACGGCGGCTTCGGCGTGGCGGACACGTTCGGCGGCCTTCCCGACCAGCTGGCGCAACGGCGCCGGGTGGTGTCGGTGGAGCTGCAGGGGCACGGCCGCACACCGGATGTCGACCGGTCGTTCAGCTTCGAGGCGTTCGGCGACGACCTGGCTGCCCTCGTCGACGAGCTCGGGCTCGGGCAGGTGGACCTGATGGGCTACTCGCTGGGCGCCGGGGCGTGCCTGCGCGCAGCGATCCAGCACCCGGGCAGCGTGCGCCGGCTGGTCGTCGTGTCCGGGCCCTGCCGGCGCGACGGGTGGCTCCCCGACGTCCTGGCGAGCATGGCGCAGGTCGGCAGCGTCGGGTTCGAGTTCGTGAAGCACACGCCGGTCTTCGGCGCCTACGCCGCGGTGGCCCCGGACGTCGATGCCTTTCCCGCGCTCATGGACAAGACCGGCGAGCTGCTGCGGCGTCCCTACGACTGGAGCGAGGAGGTCCGGGCGCTGTCCGTTCCGACGATGCTGGTCTACGGGGATGCCGACAGCGTCGCGATCGCCCACGCCGCGGAGTTCTACGGGCTCCTCGGCGGGGGCCTCCGCGACGCCGGCTGGGATGGCTCCCAGCGGCCCGCCTCGAGGCTGGCCGTCCTGCCGGGGCGCACCCACTACGACGTGCTCCAGGCGCCGGAGCTGGCCGCGACCGTGGCGCCGTTCCTGACCTGATCCCGGGGATCCGGCGGCCCGCGTCCGCCGCGGGGTGTCCGGGGAGCCGTTCCGGGGAACCGGACGCGCATGACGACCACCGTGCCGACCGTCGCGCTGACCGGAGACGGCGAGATTCCGCTCGTCGGGTTCGGGACCTGGCAGATCACCGGCAGTGACTGCTACGACGCCGTCCGCCGGGCGCTCGACGTCGGCTACCGCCACCTGGACACCGCGACCGTCTACGGCAACGAGGCCGAGGTCGGGCGGGCCCTCCGTGAGTCAGGGGTGCCCCGGAACGAGGTGTTCGTGACGACGAAGTGCCCGGGGGACAGGGCCGATGCCGACGGCACCCTCGACGCCTCCCTCGAGCAGTTGGGCGTCGACGCCGTCGACCTCTGGCTCGTCCACTGGCCGCAGGGCGGCGTCCGTGTCGATCTGTGGGAGCGCTTCGTCGCGGCCCGGGACGCCGGGCGTACCCGGGCGATCGGGGTCAGCAACTACTCCCTCGACCAGGTCGACGCGCTCACCGAGGCGGGAGGAGTTCCCCCGCAGGTCAACCAGATCAGCTGGGCGCCGTCGCTCTTCGATGCCGCTACCGAGGCCGGGCACCGGCAGCGCGGCGTGGTCCTGGAGGGCTACAGCCCCTTCAAGAACACCGACCTGGACGATCCGGTGCTCGCCGAGATCGCCCGCCGGCACGACGTCACTCCCGCGCAGGTGGTGCTGCGGTGGCACCTGGAGCACGACGTCGTGGTGATCCCCAAGTCCGGCGACCCGGAACGCATCGCCGCCAACTTCGCGATCACCGGGTTCTCCCTCGCCGCGGAGGAGGTCGCGCGCGTCGACGCGCTGGCGGCCGGGTGACCGACGAGGTGAGGATGGGGGGATGAGTTCCTCCACCGGCACCCGGACCCTCGGCGGTCTGACCGTCTCCTCCCTCGGGCTGGGCTGCATGGGCATGAGCCAGAGCTACGGCGGGGCCGACCGGGACGAGTCGCTCGCGACGATCCGCCGCGCACTCGACCTCGGCGTGACCTTCCTCGACACCTCCGACGTCTACGGCGACGGCCACAACGAGGAGCTGGTGGGCGAGGCGATCGCCGGCCGGCGGGGCGAGGTCCAGGTCGCCACCAAGTTCTCGCTGTCGCGGCCGGCCGGGGGCGGGATGCGGATCGACGGCCGCCCGGAGAACGTGCGGGCCTGCGCCGAGGCGAGCCTGCGTCGGCTGAAGGTCGAGGTCATCGACCTCTACTACCAGCACCGGGTCGACCCGAAGGTCCCGATCGAGGACACCGTCGGCGCCATGGCCGAGCTCGTCACCCAGGGCAAGGTCCGGTACCTCGGTCTGTCGGAGGCCAGCGCCGCCTCCATCCGGCGCGCCGTCGCCGTGCACCCCATCGCTGCCCTGCAGAGCGAGTGGTCGCTGTGGACGCGGGACCTGGAAGAGGCCGGGGGC
>NZ_POQU01000066.1 GCF_002938425.1 Blastococcus atacamensis
GTGTAGGGGTCCGGGGCTACGGGGGCGTTGTTCAGGTCCACCGACAGGAACACGTCGTTGGCCACGGGGTGCCGGAGTTCCTCGGCCAGTTGCCCGATGAGCCCGGCGGTCCGCGCCAGCAGCGCGAACCCGCGCAGCAGCTCCATCGGCAACCCCAGATCGGCCAGCGCCGCGCCGCAGACGCCGGCGCCGTTGAGCGGCAGCTGCTTGCCCAGCACCTGCGGGTGCACCCGGCCGATCGCGGCGAACAGCGACAGGTGCGGGCCGTAGAGACCCTCCTCGGTGGCGATCTCGAACAGCCGCGGGGTGCGCGGGTCGCCCCGCTTGTGCACGTGGTGACCCAGTCCGGGCACGAAGCGGCCGGCGGCGCGCTGGGCGGTCACCGTCTCCAGGGCGAGGGCGTCCCAGCCGGCGTCGTCGTCCGGCAGGCGGTCGGTGCGCGCGAGCACGTCGTGCAGGAACCGGCCGCAGTCCTCGGTGACGCCGAGGAAGCGCGAGCCGCCGCCGAGCAGACCGGCGGCCAGCGCGCCCTGGATCGAGTCGGGCGCGGAGAGGTAGGTGAGCCGGGTGACGATCGCCGTCGGGGTGAACCCGTGGTCGGCGAGCGCGGCGAGCACTGCTTCGAAGACCCGGGTCTCCCCCGTGCTGGGCCGGCGCTGGGTGGCCAACCAGAAGGCGAGCTCGCCGAAGCCGACGGACCCCATGACGTCCTCGGCGAGGTCCGAACCGAGCAGGGTGATCCGCTCCAGGCTCGAGGCCCCGAGCGCGGTCGGGTAGCTGGGGCGGTCCTCGCTCACTGCTGCCCCTCCTCGGCCGGTGCGGCGAGCCAGCGGCGGATCTCCGCGCCGTGCTCGTCGACGGCCGGCGGCGGCAGCCGGTAGGAGGCCGCGGTGTCGGAGAACCGGATGGGGTTGCGGATCGAGGGCACGGCCGCATCCCCCTCGCCGACGGTCACGACCGGGTCGAGCCCGACCTCCTCGGCGAAGGCGACGCCCTGGTCGATGGTGTTGATCGGCCCGCAGGGCACCCCTGCGGCGATGATCTCCCGGAACCACTCCATCTTCGTGCGGGTCGCCAGGCGCTCCACGAGCAGCGGGCGCAGCTGCTCCCGGTTGGCCGTGCGGTCCTCGTTCCGGAGGAAGCGCGGGTCCTCGGTCAGCTCCGGCAGGCCCAGCACCTCGCACAGCTTGCGGAACTGGCCGTCGTTGCCGGCGGTGATGATCAGGTCCCCGTCCGAGCACGGCAGCGGCTCGTACGGGAAGAGGCTGGGATGGCTGTTGCCCATCCGGAAGGGGACGACGCCGCCGGCCACGAAGGCGCTGGTCTGGTTCACCAGGCCGGACATGGCCGAGGCGAGCAGGCTGACCTCGACGTGCTGCCCGCGCCCGGTCTCGTGCCGGTGGTTCAGAGCGGAGAGGACGCCGATGGTGGCGTGCAGGCCGGCCATGACGTCGAAGACGGCGACCCCCGCCCGGTACGGCTCGCCCTCGGGGTCGCCGGTCAGGCTCATCAGGCCGGAGATGGCCTGGACGATGAGGTCGTAGCCGGGCAGCGACTTCCCGCCCGGGCCGCTGCCGAAGCCGCTGATGGAGGCGTAGACGATGCGCGGGTTGGTGGCGGCCACCGAGTCGTAGTCCAGGCCGAAGCGGGCCAGGCCGCCGGGCTTGAAGTTCTCGACCACGACGTCGGCCCGTCGGGCCAGCTCCTGCGCGGCGGCCAGGTCGTCGGGGTCCTTGAGGTCCAGCGCCACCGAGCGCTTGTTGCGGTTGACGCCCAGGTAGTAGGTGGAGACCCCCTGCCCGTTCATCTCGCGCACCGGCGGCGCCCACGTGCGGGTGTCGTCCCCGCCCGGACCCTCGACCTTGACCACATCGGCGCCGAGGTCGGCCAGCAGCATCGTGCTGTACGGGCCGGCCAGGATGCGCGAGAAGTCGGCCACGAGCAGGCCGGACAGCGGCCCCGGACGGTCGGGCGCCGGCGACGTCGGCCGTGCTCCGGGATCGCTCATGGACCTCAGCCACTCCTTGCGTCAGCACTGCTCGCGGACAATCGTCCGCAGCCTGTCAGCGAGTCTCGGCCCCGGCCGGTCGTGCTGTCAACCGCCGGTCGAGGCCGGTTCGGTGATCAGCGGCCAACGGTTGACAGGTGCCGACCGGACCATCATCGTGATCCGCATCGCACCTGACGTCCGTCAGGCGGACAGACGTCCGGTGAGGCCGATCATGCTCAGGAGGAAACGATGACCCAGTCCGAGCCCACCCCGGTGACCGGCCGGCCGGTGGTCCTGCGCGGCGGCACGGTCCTGACGATGGACGACGCGGGCACGATCCTGCCCGACTCCGACGTCCTGGTGGTGGACGACCGCATCGCCGCCGTCGGACCCGCTCTGGAGGTGCCCGAGGGCACCCAGGAGATCGATGCCCGGGGCGGGATCGTCATGCCCGGCATGATCGACACCCACCGCCACATGTGGCAGACCGCCATGCGCGGCTACGGGGCCGACTGGACCCTCACCCAGTACTTCGTCTGGTACTACCTCGAGCACGGCAGGAAGTTCCGTCCCCAGGACGTCGCCGCCGGCAACCGGCTCTCCGCGCTCGAGTCGCTCGAGGCCGGCGTCACCACGACCGTCGACTGGTCGCACGGCCTGCAGTCGGTGGACCACGCCGAGGCCGCCGTCGAGGCGCTCCGCTCGGTGCCCGGCCGCTTCGTGCTCGCCTACGGCAACATCCAGGCCGCCCCCTGGGAGTGGACCGCCGACCCGGCCGTCCGCTCCTTCCTCGAACGGCACCGCGACGCCGCCGACGGGATGCTCGGCCTGCAACTGGCCTTCGACGTCACCGGCGACCCCAGCTTCCCCGAGAAGGCCGCTTTCGAGGTCGCCCGCGAGCTGGGCCTGCCGGTCACCACCCACGCCGGGGTCTGGGGCGCCACCAACGACGACGGCATCCGGCTCATGCACGAGCACGGCTTCATGAACCCGGAGACCGTCTACGTGCACGCGGCCAGTCTCAGCCCCGACTCCTACCACCGGATCGCGGCGACCGGCGGCTCCATCTCGGTCTCCACCGAGTCCGAGCAGAGTGCGGGGCAGGGCTACCCGCCCACCTGGCAGGTGCGCCGGCACGGCATCCCCGTCTCGTTGTCGATGGACACCAGCGTCTGGTGGAGCGGCGACCTGTTCTCAGCCATGCGGACGACCCTGGGCGCCGACCGCTCCCGCGAGCACTTCGAGGCCCACCTCACGGGCGACACCGTGACCCAGCTGGAGCTGCGCGCCGAGGACGTCGTCCGCTGGGCCACCCGCGGCGGTGCGGCGGCGCTGGGCCGCGACGACCTGGGCAGCCTGGAGGCGGGCAAGAAGGCCGACGTCGTGCTGATCAAGAACGACGCCTCGCCGGTCTCCTTCCCGGTGCTCAACCCCTACGGCCACGTGGCGTTCCAGGCCCAGCGGGGTGACGTGCACACCGTGCTGGTCGACGGCCGGGTCGTGAAGCACGCGCACGCGCTGGTCGGCACCGACCTCTCCGGGGTCCGCCGCGAGATCGAGGACACCGTCGAGCACCTGCGGTCCGAACTCGGCGAGGAGACGTGGGTGGCCGGCATGCACCCCGACCTGCCCGACCCGAAGCTGCTGGACAACCCCTACCAGTACACCGAGTACAAGTCCGAGGGCACGCACGCCGCTCGCGAGCAGGTGTTCGAGGAGCACCTGGCGACCGAGCGCTGACCAAGGACCGGCCCCCTGCAACGCAGGGGCCGGCCGACCCCCGACGGATGGGAGCCGACATGGCAGGACGCGGTACGGGCCCGGACTTCGTCGAGGCCCTCGCCCGAGGCCTCGACGTCCTCACCTGCTTCGACGCCGGGCGCCGCAGCATGTCGCTCAGCGACGTCGCGACGGCGGCGTCGCTGGCCAGGCCGACCGCGCGCCGGCTGCTGCTGACCCTGGAGGAGCTCGGCTACGTCCGCTCCTCCGACGGGGCCTTCTCCCTGACCCCCAAGGTGCTGGAGCTGGGCATGGCCTACGTGGCCTCGCTCGGGCTCTGGGACATCGCGCGACCGCACATGGAGGCGCTCGTCGGGCGCACCGGGGAGTCCTCCTCGATGGCCCAGCTCGACGGCTCCGACATCGTCTACGTCGCCCGGGTGGCCGTGCCCAAGCTGATCGCGCTGCGGGTCGACATCGGCACCCGCTTCCCGGCGGTGCAGACCTCGCAGGGCAAGGTCCTGCTGGCCGCCCTCTCCCCCGACGAGCTGACGGCCACGCTGGCCGAGCCGTCGCGGTCCGGCCTGCCGACCCCCCTCCGCCGCTCGGCCGGCCAGGTGCACGACGAGCTCACCGAGGTGCGCGCCCGCGGGTGGGCGCTGGCCGACGAGGAGCTGGCCCCCGGCGTGCGGTCGGTGGCGGTCCCGGTGCGCGACGGCGCCGGCGTCGTGCGGGCGGCCATGAACGTCACCGTGCACGCGGCGGAGACCTCGACGGACCAGCTGCTGACCGAGCACCTCCCCCATCTGCTGCGCACCGCCGGGGACGTCAGCGCCGAGTGGGCGCTGTGGCAGTCCCGGCCGCACGTCGAGGTGCGCGGACGGGCCGGGAGCTCCGCCGCGGGCTGAGCGACCGCTCGTCGGGTGGGAGGCCGGACCCTGCACGCCAGGGATGTGCCAGGGTTCCGGGTGTGACCGCCGTCCTCTCCATCCAGTCGCACGTCACCTACGGACACGTGGGCAACAGCTCCGCGGTGTTCCCGCTGCAGCGCCTCGGCATCGAGGTGTGGCCGGTGCACACCGTCCAGTTCTCCAACCACACCGGCTACGGGGAGTGGACCGGCCGGGTCTACGACGGCCAGTCGATCGACGAGCTGGTGCAGGGCGTCGCCGACCGCGGTGTCCTCTCCTCCTGCGACGCCGTCCTCTCCGGCTACCTGGGGTCAGCCGACATCGGCCACGCCGTGGTGGGCACCGTCGCACGGGTCCGAGAGGCGAACCCGGCGGCCGTGTACTGCTGCGACCCGGTGATCGGGGACGTCGGACGCGGGGTGTTCGTGCGCCCCGGCATCGAGGAGTTCATGCGCGAGGTCGCCGTCCCCGCGGCCGACGTCGTGACGCCCAACCACTACGAGCTCGACCTGCTCTCCGGCGGTGCGACCCGGTCGCTGGCCGACGTCAGGGAGGCGGTCGCCGCGGTGCAGGCGCTCGGCCCGCGGGTCGTGCTCACCACCTCACTGGTCGCCGACGACACCCCGGACGACGCGGTCGACCTGCTGGCGTCGGAGGGCGGCCGCCACTACCGCGTGCGCACCCCGCGGCTGGGCGTCTCGGTCAACGGCGCGGGGGACGCGATCGCCGCACTCTTCCTCGCCCACTGGCTCGACACGCGGTCGGCCGCGGAGGCGCTCGCCCGGGCGTCGGCGTCGGTGTTCGGCCTGCTCGCACGCACCGAGGAGGCCGGCAGCCGCGAGATCCTGCTGGTCAGCGCGCAGGAGGAGTTCGTCGCCCCGAGCCGGACCTTCGAGGTCGAGGAGGTCTGACCTCCTGCGCCGTCAGGTCTTGCTCTTCCCCTGGGCGCTGGAGTGCTCGTGCCGGTCGTCGCCGTGGGTGTGGTGCTCGATCTGCTTGGAGGCGCCGGTGGTCGCCCCGGCGGCGCTGGGGGCAATTCCCTGCTTCTTGGCCTCGCGGACGGCGGCGCGCTGTTGACCCTGATCGACGTTCTTCGACATGCCGGGGTGCCTACCCCGGTGCGGGACAGGGAACACCCGGGACGGCGTATCCCGGGGAGGTGGGGGTAGCCGCCAGGAATGAGACGCCAGCGTGCCGGGGACGTGAGCGGACGGGTGGTGGTTCTGAGCGGCGCCCCCGGCGGGATCGGCCTGGCCACCGCCCGGGCGTTCGCCGCCGACGGCGCCCGGCTGGTGCTGGCCGCCCGGGGCGAGGCGCGTCTTGGAGCGCGGCCGAGCAGTGCGCGGAGCTGGGCGCCGAGGTGGTGGCCCACCCCACGCAGGTCGGCGACGCCGCGGCGGTCGAGGCACTGGCCCGGGCCGCCATCGATCGCCTCGGCCGGATCGACGTCTGGGTGAAGGACGCCGGCACCAGCCTGTGGGGTCCCTTCGAGGTCATCCCCGTCCAGGCGCACAGGCGGCTGATCGAGGTGGACCTGCTGGGAGTGGTGAACGGACGCGCCGCCGCCGTCCCCCGCATGCTGGCGCAGGGAGGTCCGGCGGTGATCGTCAACGTCGCGTCGATCGGGGGCCGGCTGCCCAGCCCGTGGGCGACGACCTATGCGGCGCCAAGCACGGCGTCGCCGGGTTCACCGACGCCCTGCGGGCCGAGCTCGCCGTGCGGTCGGACATCGCCGTGTGCGGCGTCTGTCCCGCCTTCGTCGACACTCCCACGTACCTCGCCTCGGGCAACTGGACCGGCCGTGCGCTGCGCCCGGTTCCCCCGGTGGTGAGCCCCGAGCGCGTCGCCCGCCAGATCGTGGCGCTGGCCGATCGCCCTCGCCGGCAGGCGCGGGTCGGAGCGCTGAACGCCGTCGGCCTGCTGCATGCGTTGGCCCCGGACACCGCAGGCCGCACGGCGGCCCGGCTGAGCGCGCGGTACCTGCTGCGCTCGGGACCGCCGGCGTCGCCCGATCCCGGGGCGCTGTTCGGGCCGACGATCGGACCGTCGGCGTCCTGCGGCAACTGGGGCCGGACGCAGCGCCGGCGGACGAGAGTCGCCGGCGGGCCTGGGGATGGCCGCCGCGACCGCCGCGGTCAGCGGCCGGCGAGGGTCGCGGCGATCCGCGTGATCGTCGCCTCCTCGACCGGCAGGTGCGGCAGGACGGCGGTCACCTCCTCCGGCTCCAGCCCGTTGTCGCCCAGGGCCGCCAGCAGCAGATCGGCTTCCTCCGGTGCGACCGGGACGGTGCAGCCCGAGGCGTCCAGCGCCGCACGGGCGAGGAACAGCGCTCCGGCGAGGCTGTCGTCGGGAACCGGCACGGGCTCGGGGACGACGGCGGTGCGGGTGACCGCCTCGGCCGCGCGCACGAGCGACAGGGGCAGCCCCTCGGCCTCCACCTCGATCAGCGGCACGGTGCCCAGCGCGGCCAGCACGAGGTGCTCGGCGTCGATGCGCAGCGGCGCCTCCCAGCCCCCGGCGCGCACCACGTCCAGCAGGTCGCGCGGGCTCTCCCCGAGGTCGTCTGCGAGCTCCGCCCAGTCGCCGCACCGGGTGGCGCAGGCACGTTCGGCGGCCTGGAGGCAGGTGTCGCGCACGAACGGCCCCAGCACCTCGTCGTCGAACCGCTCCGCCTGCACCCGGCCCCGGGCGTCGACCATGTTGAGCGCGTCCTGGAAGGTGCCGGGCCGGGCATCACCCAGCTCGAGGCGGCCGTCCTCCTCTCCGCCCAGTGGCCGTCCGTGCGCTGCCCGCTCCCCCACCGTCAGGCCGGTGGCCACGAGCCGCCCGGCCCGCCGCTCGAAGTGCGGCTGGTCGGAGAGCCCGACGGCCCACGCGCAGCTCTCGGCGATCAGCGCGGCACCGCGCTCCCGGAGCACCTCCCGGGTCAGCAGGCCCATCCAGTCGATGTCGAACACGCCTCCACTGTGCCCCGAGCCCCCGACGGTCCGCCGCGCGGCGGGTCACTCCGCGGCGGCCCCCGCGGTGTCGCCCTCGCTCTGCTCGCTGCTGGGCGGACCGACCCAGACCGTCTTCGCGTTCATGAACTCGCGCATGCCCAGCTCGGTCAGCTCCCGGCCATAGCCGCTCTGCTTGATGCCGCCGAAGGGCAGCTCGGGGTAGCTGGCGGTCATCCCGTTGATGAAGGCCATGCCGGACTGGATGTCGCGCACGAACTGCGTGCGCTCGTCCTCGTCCTCGCTCCACAGGTTCGAGCCGAGGCCGTAGTGGTGGGAGTTCGCGAGGCTGATCGCCTCGTCCAGGCTGTCGACGACGTAGAGCGCGGCGACCGGCCCGAAGACCTCCTCGCTGTGCACCCGCATCTCCGGCGTCACGCCGGTGAGCAGTGTCGGCTCGTAGAACCAGCCAGGACGGTCGACCCGCTTACCGCCGACGGCGACCGTGGCGCCCTTGGTGCGAGCGTCCTCCACGTATTCCTCGACGTCCTGCAGACCGGACTCGGTGGCCAGCGGTCCGATCTGGGTCTCGGCGTCCATCGGGTCGCCGACGGTCAGCGCACCGATCTTCTCGCCGAACAGCCGGGTGAACTCCTCGGCGACGTCGCGGTGCACGAAGAACCGCTTCGCCGCGATGCAGCTCTGCCCGTTGTTCTGGTTGCGAGCGGTGGTCGCCACCTCGGCCGCACGGTCCAGATGGGCCGAGGGCATCACGATGAACGGGTCGGAGCCGCCGAGTTCCAGCACCGTCTTCTTCAGCGCGTCCCCGGCGATGGCGGCCACCGACTGGCCCGCCGGACCGCTGCCGGTCAGGGTCGCGGCCATGACCCGGTCGTCGCGCAGCACCTTCTCGACGGTCGAGGAGCCGACGAGCAGCGTCTGGAAGACGTCGGCCGGGAAGCCTGCCTTGTGGAACAGCTCCTCCAGGTACAGCGCGGTCTGCGGCACGTTGCTCGCGTGCTTGAGCAGCCCGACGTTCCCCGCCATCAGCGCGGGGGCCGCGAAGCGCATCGCCTGCCACATCGGGAAGTTCCACGGCATGATCGCCAGCACGACCCCGAGCGGCTGGTAGGTCACGTATGCCCGCTGCGCCTTGACGGCGGCGGCGTCCTTCTCCTCCGGCTCCAGGAACCGCGGCCCGTGCTCGGCGTACCAGCGCAGCCCCGCGACGCACTTGCCCACCTCGGCCTTGGCCGACGCCAGCGTCTTGCCCATCTCCGTGGTCATCAGCTCGGCGACGGAGTCGGTGTCGCCCTCCAGGACGTCGGCGGCGGCGCGCAGCCAGCCGACCCGCTGCTCGGCCGTGGTGAGCCGGTAGTCCTCGAACGCGGCCGCGGCCCGCGCGAGCTTGTCCTCCAGCGCGTCGTCGGTGAGCGGCTCGTAGGTCTTGAGCGTCTCGCCGGTGGCCGGGTTGATGGTGGCGATGGCCATGGTGTTCTCCCTCCGCTGGAACCCCCGTCACCTGCCCGGGAGGAAGCCGCCGAAACCGTGTCCCGGGGGAAGCCGGCTCGGATCCCTCGTGCGTGGTCCCGACCTGTCCCGTCCGGCGTCGTCGCCTACCGTGGGGGGGCCGGTCCGGACGACCGGCTGTGGAGACAGCGGGGGCACTGGTGAACTGGACGGCGACCGGCGGGGCGGGGCATCCCCCGCCCGGCGGCTTCCCCCACGACGCCCTGATCTACGAGTCGGTCGACGAGCTCGTGGCCACGGTCACGCCGTTCCTGGCCGACGGGCTCGCGTCGGGGGACGCGGCCGTCGTCGCCGCCCGGCCCGAGACCGCGGCGATCCTGCGCGAGGCCCTGGGCGAGGACCCGCGGGTGCTGGTCGTCGACGAGAGCGCCGTCTACGGCCGGCGCACGCCCGGCGCGATCACCGCCTTCCGGCGGCTGGCCAGGGAGCACGCGCCCGGCGGCGCGCACCGGGTCCGCTTGGTGGGCGACATGGACTTCGGTCCCAGGGCGCGGGACTGGCTCGAGTGGGAGCGGTACGAGGCGGTCATCAACGAGGCGCTGCAGGGCTGGGACCTGTGGGGCGTGTGCCTCTACGACGCCGGCCGGCTCCCCGCGACGGTCGTGGAGGCCTCCCGGCACACCCACCGCCACCTGGTCACGCCGGCCAGCCGGACGCCCAGTCCGCAGTTCACCGACCCGGCGGTCTACCTGCGCGGGCTGCCCGTCCCTGAGGAGCCGCTCGAGCGCACGCCCCCGCGGTTCGCGGCCGGCGACGTGGCCGACTTCATCGGACTGCGGCATGCGGTCGCCGGCGAGCTCGCCGGGCTCCGTGGGGCACCGGACCTGGTCGAGGACTTCCTGCTCGCCGTGGACGAGATGACCTCCAACGCGGTACGGCACGGCCTGCCGCCGGTCGGGCTGCGGCTGTGGACCGCCCCCGACCGCATCGTCTGCACCATCACCGACGGAGGGCCGGGCTGGGACGACCCGTTCGCCGGGTACGGACCGGCTCACGGCGAGGACCTGTCCCGCGGTGGCATGGGCCTGTGGCTGGCGCGGCAGCTGTGCGACTACGTCGACATCCGCGGCGGGGACCACCACCAGGGCGACGGCGGCATCAGCGTCCGGCTCACCGTCCGGCTGCCCTGAGCCGCGCCGGGCATCAGCCCGACGGGTTCCGGCGTCAGCCGAACAGGTCGCTCAGGAAGGACTCCTTCTTCCGCGGCCTGGAGTGCCCGTAGGAGTGCGACGACGAGTGCCCGGATCCCTGCACCTGCCGCAGCACCTCGCCGACCACGCCGCCGAGACCTGCCGCGGCGGGAGCGCCGTGTGCGGACCCGGGCTGCTGGTGCGTCGGCTAGCGGCGCCCCTCAGGGCTTCCGTGGTAGGCGTTCTCCGCGTCGATCAGGCGGTCCAGCTCCCCGCGGTCGAGGAAGATCCCCCGGCAGTCCGAGCACTGGTCGACGTGCACGCCGTTGCGCTCGTAGGTGCGCATGGTCCCGTGGCACTTCGGGCAGGTCAGCTCCATGCCCGCGCAACGGGCGGTCCCGGGGGGTTCCCGCCGGCCCGTGCGGATCGGTATGTGTGCAGAGCGCATTCCGCCCAGTGGAGTGCGCACGTCGAACGGAACCGGCCCCCGAGCGATAATGGGGGGCCCGCAGGCCGACCGATGGGAGCACTTGGTGGACCGGACGCTTTCGCGCCACTCGGAGGCCGCCGTGCCCTCCGCCCTCCGCGAGCGGGAGGCCTGAGGTGGACAAGGTCGTGGCCTCGGCCCGCGAGGCCGTCGCCGACGTCGCCCCGGGCTCCGTGCTCGCCGTCGGCGGGTTCGGCCTCTGCGGGGTTCCGATCCAACTGATCGACGCGCTGCTGGAGCAGGGCGCCGACGGGCTCACGACGATCTCCAACAACTGCGGCGTGGACGACCAGGCGCTCGGCGTCCTGCTCTACGCCGGCCGCATCCGCAAGACCATCAGCTCGTTCGTCGGCGGCAACAAGGAGCTGGCCCGGCTGTACCTCACGGGGCAGATGGAGGTCGAGCTGACCCCGCAGGGCACCCTGGCCGAGCGGCTGCGCGCCGGCGGCACCGGGATCCCCGCCTTCTACACGCCCACCGGCGTGGGCACGCTCGTCGCCGACGGCGGCATCCCGATCCGCTACGACGCCGAGGGGAACGTCGTCGAGACCAGCCGGCCCAAGGAGGTCCGCGAGTTCGACGGCCAGCAGTACGTGCTGGAGACGGCGCTGACCGCCGACTTCGGGCTCGTGCGCGCCGCCGTCGGTGACCGGCACGGCAACCTCGTCTTCCACGAGTCGGCCGCGAACTTCAACCCGCTGGCCGGCATGGCCGGACGGGTGACGATCGCCGAGGTCGAGGAACTCGTCGAGCCCGGCGAGATCACCCCCGAGCGGGTGCACCTGCCCGGTGTGTTCGTCGACCGCGTCGTCGTCGTGGGCACCGAGGGCAAGAGCATCGAGAAGCGCACCACCCGGCCCCGCACCGACCGCTCCGACACACCGGCCGCGGCCGGCGAGGAGGCCACGCCCCGATGAGCCTGACCCGTGAGCAGCTGGCCGCCCGCGTGGCGCTCGAGCTCGAGGACGGCCAGTACGTGAACCTCGGCATCGGCATGCCCACGCTGGTCCCCAACTACGTGCCCGAGGGCGTGCACGTCGTCCTGCACTCCGAGAACGGGGTGCTCGGCGTCGGGCCCTATCCGTACGAGGGCGAGGAGGACCCCGACCTCATCAACGCCGGCAAGGAGACCGTCACCATCCTGCCGGGCGCCAGCTTCTTCGACTCGGCGCTGTCGTTCGGGATGATCCGCGGCAAGCACCTCGACGTCGCCGTCCTCGGGGCCATGCAGGTCAACAGCCGCGGCGACCTGGCCAACTGGCTCATCCCCGGGAAGATGGTCAACGGCATGGGCGGGGCGATGGACCTCGTCCACGGCGCCAAGCGCGTGATCATCATGATGGAGCACGTCGCCCGCGACGGATCGCCGAAGCTCGTCGAGGAGTGCACGCTCCCGCTGACCGGCAAGGGCTGCGTCGACCGGATCATCACCGAGCTCGCCGTGATCGACGTGACGCCCGGGGGCCTGGTGCTGCGCGAGACCGCCCCCGGCGTGACCGTCGAGGAGGTCGTCGAGAAGACCGGCGCCCCGCTCACCGTCGCCGACGACGTCCGCGAGATGGCCCTGCCCGCCTCGGTCTGACCCGAGCCGCACCAGCACCTGCCGTACGTGAGCACCGTCGTCGCCGACCGGGTGGCCGACACCTTCGCCGAACCGGCGAGCTGACCACCGAGGTCCCGGGGAGACCGTTCCGCGGTCTCCCCGGGCCCGCGTCAGGCGCCCGCGGGCCGGACGTCCTCGCGCCGGTGGGTGCGGCGGTCGACGAGCACGTCGACCACGGCCACCACGAGCGCGGCGACCACGAACCCGGTCGCGACGAGCATGCCGTGGTCGAAGGCGCTGGCGAAGTCCCCGTCGGTGGTGGCCACGCGGGCGAAGAAGACCGAGCCCACCGCGGCGATGCCGACGGCCGCCCCGATGCGCTGGCCGACCTGGAGCAGGCCCCCGGCGGTTCCGGCGCGCTCGACGGGGACCTGCGAGAGCGTGAGCGCCTGGTTCGGCGAGATGACCAGCCCGGCCCCGAGCCCGCCGATCAGCAGGGGTGCGATCGTGGCCCAGCCGGTGCCGTTCTCGGGCACCAGCGCGACGGCGAGCACGGCGCCGCCGAAGCCGACCACCACCAGCAGCAGCCCGCCGGCGACGAGCGAGCGCCCGAAGCGGTGCACCACCCGGCCACCGACGGCGGCGGCGACCGCGGAGCCGACGGCGAACGGCGTGATCGCCAGCCCGGCCTGCAGCGCGCTGTAGCCGAGACCGGTCTGCAGGTAGAGCGTGAAGACGAAGAACAGCGGCGTGAAGCCGGCGAAGAAGAGCGTGATCATCGCGACGCCGAACGACCACGAGCGCAGCCGGAAGAGCACCAGGTCCACGAGCGGCTCCTTGCCGCGCCGCGAGTACCGGATCTCCCACAGCACGAACACCACGAGGAAAGCCGCCGCCACCGGGACCAGCAGCCACTTCGCCGAGCCCTGCCACTGCCGATCCTGCACCAGCGGCAGGAGCAGGGCGACGATGGCGGCGCCGAGCAGCACCACACCCAGCGGGTCGTAGTCGTGGCGCTGGCGCCGGCGCTGCGACGGCTCCGGCTTCGGCAGCAGGCGACAGGCCAGCGGGATCGCGGCCAGCCCGATCGGCAGGTTGATGAAGAACACCCAGCGCCAGCCGTGGTCGGGGCCGAACAGCGCGATGAGGGCGCCCCCCAGCAGCGGACCGACGGCGGTGGAGACGCCGACCACCGTGCCGAAGAGGCCGAACGCCGTGCCTCGTTCCCGGCCGCTGAACAGCTGCTGGATCAGCGCGCTGATCTGCGGGGTGAGCAGCCCGCCGGCCAAGCCCTGCGCCAGTCGCGCGATGACCAGGGTGAGGCTCGTCGGGGCCAGCCCGCAGGCGAGCGACGCGAGCGAGAACAGCGCCAGCGCC
This sequence comes from Blastococcus atacamensis, assembly GCF_002938425.1. Lineage (GTDB taxonomy): Bacteria > Actinomycetota > Actinomycetes > Mycobacteriales > Geodermatophilaceae > Blastococcus > Blastococcus atacamensis. The sequence goes on from NZ_POQU01000066.1 coordinate 13,624, forward strand.
GCGACGAACATGGTGCGCCGGCCACGGACGTCACCGACCCGGCCGGCGGGCACGAGGAGCAGACCGAACGTCAGGGCATAGCCGGAGACCACCCACTGCAGCTCGCTCTCCGACGCTCGGAGCCCGTCGCGGATCGAGGGCAGTGCGACGTTCACGATCGAGACGTCGAGCAGGACCATGAAGCCACCGACGAGGCAGACCGCCAGGGCCTTCCACCGCCGGGGATCGGGCTGGTCGCCGCCTCCCGGGCGTGCCTGCGCGTCCGAACCCTGCTGCGTTGCTGTCACCGACGTCCTCTTCCCGACCACGTTGCCGGGTCGGCCCTACCCGAGGTTGTGGTGTGCAACCGGTCGGCGCACCGCGGATCAGGTGGCACGCAGCTCGTCGAGGATCGGTCCGGCCACCTTGTAGGCGTGGTTGGCCGCGGGCACGCCGGCGTAGACGGCGGCGTGCTGGATCACCGCGCCGATCTCCTCGTCGGACAGGCCGTTGTTCTTCGCCGCCCGCACGTGCAGGGCGAACTCCTCCCAGTGCCGCAGCGCGATGGTGATCGACAGCGTCATCAGGCTGCGGTCGCGCCGGGAGAGCTCCGGCCGCTGCCACACGTCCCCCCACGCGACGCGGGTGATGAAGTCCTGGAAGCCCGCGGTGAACGGGGTGACCCCGGCGACGGCGCGGTCGACGTGGGCGTCGCCGAGGACCTCGCGGCGGGTGCGCATGCCGGCCTCCCGGCGGGCCTCGTCCGTGTCGGGGCCGGGATCGGGCAGCTCGCTCATCGGGCGTCTCCATCAGCTGTGGCGATTCGGCCGGGTCCTGCCGCGTCGAAGTGGCCGAGCAGCGCGCCCGTGACCTCCAGCGTGCGCTCGAGGTTGGCCAGGTGCGCGCCGGGGCTCAGGGTGAGCAGCTCGGCTCCGGCGATGCCCGCGGCGATCGCCTCCTGGTGCGGGGGCGGGAGTGCCGGGTCGTCGGCACCGGACATCACGAGGGTCGGCGCGGTGATGCGGCCGAGGTCCTCGCGCAGGTCGATGCCGCCCACGACCTCGCAGCACGCGGCGTAGCCCTCGTCGTCCGCGCCGGCGATCATCGACTCGAGCCGGGCCACGAGGTCCGGGTGCTCCGCCGCGTACGCGGGGGTCAGCCACCGCTGCACGACAGTTGGCGCGAACTGCGCGGTGCCGCCCGCCCGCGCCTGACCGGCCCGGTCCAGGAACCCCTGCGGGTCCACCTTCGCCGAGCTGAACATCACCGCCAGGCGGTGCACCCGCGAGGGCTCGCGCGCCGCCATCCGCATGCCCACCATGCCGCCGAGGGAGACCCCGGCGACGTGCGCACGCTCGGCACCGATGCGGTCCAGCACCGCGAGGACGTCGTCCACCAGGTCGTCGATCGTGTACGGGCCGGCCGGCGCGGGCGACTCCCCGTGCCCGCGTCCGTCGTAGGTGACCACGCGGTACCGCTCGGCCAGGGCCGGCACCTGCGGATCCCACATGCCGCGGGTGGCGCCGAGGGAGTTGGACAGGACGACGACCGGCGCGTCGGCCGCTCCGTCGACGGTGTACGAGACCTCGACCGCGCTCATCGCTTCCCCTCGGTCAGCCGGGCGTGCTCGGCCAGGACGGCGTCCACCTGTTCGGCCGCCTCCCCCACGTCGGGGCCACCGGCGAGCAGCTCCGTCACATCGATGTCGTCGCGCCCGGCGATCACGTCGGCGAGCGGCCGGCCGGTCGCGGCGGCCTCGCGGACGGCGGCGGCGGCCTCGTCGTGGGCGGCGCCCCGGCCCAGCCGCGGCGTGAGCGCGTCGGCCAGCGCGCCGGCGAGCTCCGGGTCCCGGGCGGCGCCCACCGCGTCGGCCATGCGCTCGACGTCGGGACGCAGCCCGCCCAGGCTCTCGACCAGCCAGGCGGCGGCGGAGCCGACGGTGGTGAGCAGGTCGGTCAGCGCCGGCCACTCGCTGTGCCAGGCGCCGGCGGCCCGCTCGTGCTCCTGCTCCATGGCCCCCAGCAGCGTGGCGACCAACCCGGGGGCGCGGCGGGCGCACGCGCGGGCGGAGATGGCGGCCACCGGGTTGCGCTTGTGCGGCATCGCCGACGAGCCGCCGCGGCCCGCGCCGCTCTCCGCCGCCTCGGCGACCTCTGTCTGCGCGAGCAGCACGACGTCGACGGCGATGGTCGCCAGCACCCCGGCCGCGGCGCCCAGTACCCCGGCCAGGTCGGCGATCGGCAGCCGCATGGTGAACCACGGCGCGGCCGGCGCGACCAGGCCCAGGTCGGCGGCGAGCGCGGCCCGCACGGCGGTGCCCGCGCCCTCGCTGGCGGCAAGCGTGCCGACGGCTCCGCCGTACTGGACGGGCAGCGAGGCGACGACCTCGGCCAGCCGAAGCCGGGCCCCGTCGAGACCACTGAGCCAACCGGCCGCCTTGAGCCCGAAGGTGGTGGGCAGCGCCTGCTGCATCAGCGTGCGCCCCATGACGACGTCGTCGCGGTGCGTGCGGGCCAGCGCGGCGGCCGCCTCGGCGGCCAGCGCCAGGTCCTGGTCGATCGCGCTGATCGCGCGGCGGGCCAGGAGGACCAGCGCCGTGTCCACGATGTCCTGGCTGGTGGCCCCGACGTGCACGGCGACGGCGTCCCGCTCCCCCACCGCGTCCTGCAGCACCCGCACCAGCGGCGGCACGGGGTTGCCCGCGTCGGCCGACCGGGCCACCACGGTGGCCAGGTCCAGCGCCGCCGGCTCCGCGCAGGCGCGGGTGACGGCGTCGGCCGCCGTGGTGGGCACCAGCCCGGTCGCCGCGGCGGCCCGTGCGAGGGCGGCCTCGACGTCGAGGAGCGCGTCGAACCAGGCGGAGTCCGAGACGGCGGTCGCCGCACTCCCCCTCGCGAAGGTCCCGCTGAAGAGTCCGCTCACGCGGGGGTTCCGGTCACGGAGGACTTCATACCGCGAAGAAGACCGTCTCGTGCTCGCCCTGCAGGTGGATGTCGAGGCGGTAGCCGTCCTGGGTCGGCTCGGCGACCAGCGTGGCGCGCCGGTCCTCGGGGAGTCCGCGCAGGACGACGTCCTCGGCGTTGGCCTCGGCCTCGTCGGCGAAGTAGATCCGCGTGACGACCCGGTCCAGCAGCCCGCGGGCGAAGATCGAGACGTCGATGTGCGGCGCCTGCAGGCCGCCCTCGCCGTCGGGGACCCGGCCGGGCTTGAGGGTGTGGACGGCGAACTCGCCGGGCGGCTGGGCCGTCGCGACGCGCGAGTAGCCGCGGAAACCCGGGTAGGACGACGCGCCCCGCGGGTCCTCGGGCGAGGGGAAGCCGCCGTCGGGGTCGGCCTGCCAGGTCTCGACCATGGCGTCCGGGACGACCTGGTCGGCGCCGTCGAAGATCCGGCCGCGGACCCAGATGCCGCCCTCGACGCCCTCGTCGGCGGCCCAGGTGCCGTCCGGCCACGTCAGGCCGATCGCGAGGTAGGGGCCGACCGTGGCGCTCGGACTGGTGCCCAACCGCAGCGGCTCGGTCAGGAAGCCGGTGCTGCGGCTGCGCCCCGGGAGCGGCTGGTAGGGCTCGGTGACGTCGGGGACGTCCAGCGGGTCGATCGTCATCAGGCCACGTCTCCGTCGTCCTCGGTCTCGAAAGGCGTCTGGTCGGCCCCGCGGAGCACGATGTTCCACTCGAAGGCCAGGGCCCAGTTGTCCACGGTCCGCTCGAGCCGGAACTGGCTGATCGCCCGGTGCCGCGCCGCGGCGGGGATCGAGTTGAAGATCGGGTCCTGGCCGAACAGCGGGTCGTCCGGGAAGTACATCTGGGTCACCAGGCGCTGGGTGAACGCCCGGCCGAACAGCGAGAAGTGGATGTGCGCCGGACGCCACGCGTTGTGGTGGTTGCCCCACGGGTAGGCGCCGGGCTTGATCGTCATGAACTCGTAGCGGCCCAGGCTGTCGGTCATCACGCGGCCGAGCCCGTCGAAGTGCGGGTCCAGCGGTGCCGGGAAGACGTCGACGACGTGCCGGTAGCGACCGCCGGCGTTGGCCTGCCACACCTCGACCAGCGCATCCGGCACGGGGCGGCCGTCGCTGTCCAGCACGCGGCCGTACACGAGGATCCGCTGCCCGACCGCCTCGCCGCCGTTGCGGAGCGTCAGGTCGGCGTCCTCGGGCTTGACGCGGTCCTCGCCGAGCACCGGGCCGGTGATCTCGGTGAGCCGGTGCGGCAGGTCGACCGGCGTGCGCAGCGGGGCCCGGAGCCCGGTGCTGCGGTAGTCGGGGAAGCCGACGGGGGTTCTGGTCACGTCGGGCTCGCGCAGGTACCGCGGCAGGTGCAGGCCACTGGCGGGTGTGGTGCCGGTCATGCCGGGACGGTACGACCCCTGGTCTACCCTTCCCAAGCCCTTGTTTCCGCTGGACGGGAGAGCGATCCATGGCAGGTGGGAGCGGCAGTCCCGGCCGGTCGGTGACCTCCCGCGCGCTCGGCGTCCTCGACGCCTTCAGCAGCGACGCCCCGCGGCTGTCCCTGTCCGAGATCGCGGAGCGGTCGGGCACGCCCCTCACCACCGCGCACCGGCTGCTCGGGGAACTGACCGAGTGGGGGGCGCTGATCCGGCGTCCCGACGGCCGCTACGAGATCGGCCGGAAGCTCTGGGACCTCGGCCTGCTGGCCCCGGTGCAACTGGAGCTGCGCCAGGTGGCCGCGCCGTTCCTGCAGGACCTGCACACCACGATCCGGGACACCGTGCACCTGGCCGTGCGGGAGGGTCTGTCGGCGCTGTACGTCGAGCGGATCTCCGGGCGGGAGTCGGTGCCGGTGGTGAGCCAGGTGGGCAGCCGGCTGCCCCTGCATGCCACCGGGGTGGGCAAGGTGCTGCTCGCGGCCGCCCCGGACGACGTGGTGGAGAAGGCTCTCGCCGAGCTGCGCCCGGTCACCCGGCACACCGTCGTCGACCGCGAGCGGCTCGTCCGGGAGCTCGCCGAGGTGCGCCGCCGCCGGTACGCGCGCACCTGCGAGGAGATGTCCCCGGGCGCCGCCTCCATCGCCGTCCCCGTGCAGGTGGAGCGCCCCACCGGGCCGCTCGCGGTGGCCGCGCTGGGCATCGTGGTGCCGCCGCACCGGCGCGATCTCGCGCGCATGGTGCCGGCTCTGGAGATGGCCGCCCGCGGCATCGGCCGGGCGCTGGCCAGGTCGATGCAGTTCCACTGAGTGGACGATCTTCCGCTCAACGGAAGGCCGGCAGCCCCATCGGCCGAGCCCTCGCCACACTGCCGGGATGCGCACCCAGGTAGGAATCATCGGTGCCGGCCCGGCCGGCCTCCTGCTCTCCCGGCTGCTCGCGCTGCGCGGCATCGACTCCGTCGTCCTGGAGAACCGCTCCCGGGACTACGTCGAGGCGCGCATCCGCGCGGGCATCCTCGAGCAGCACACCGTCGACACGCTGACCGAGGCCGGCGCGGGCGAGCGTCTCCGCCGCCAGGGGCTGGAGCACCGCGGGATCCACCTGCAGTACCCCGGCACCCGGCACACGCTGGACTTCCCGGAGCTGTGCGGGCGGACCGTCTGGGTCTACGGGCAGACCGAGGTCACCAAGGACCTGATCAAGGCGCAGCTGGACGGCGGCCCGCCGCTGCTGTTCGAGGTCTCCGACGTCACCCCCGAGGACGTCGACGGCGACACCCCGCGGATCCGCTTCACCGACTCCGACGGCAACCCGCAGGTCCTCGAGTGCGACGTCATCGCCGGCACCGACGGCTTCCACGGTGTGTCCCGCCCCCTGGTGACCGCCGGGACCGCCGGGCAGGTCTGGGAGCGCACCTACCCCTACGCCTGGCTGGGCATCCTGGCCGACGCCGCGCCCTCGACCGACGAGCTGATCTACGCCTGGCACCCCGAGGGCTTCGCGCTGTACTCGATGCGCTCGCCGTCGGTCTCCCGGCTGTACCTGCAGGTGGATCCGTCCGACTCCATCGAGAACTGGTCCGACGACCGGATCTGGGACAACCTCTCCCGCCGCCTGGGCATCGACGGCTGGGAGGTGTCCACCGGCCCGGTGACCGAGAAGTCGATCCTGCCGATGCGCTCCTTCGTCAGCGCCCCGATGCGCCGCGGCCGGCTCTTCCTGGCCGGCGACGCCGCGCACATCGTGCCGCCGACCGGGGCCAAGGGCCTGAACCTCGCCGTCGCCGACGTCACACTGCTGGCCACCGCGCTGGACCGGCTGCTGAGCGAGCGCCGCACCGACCTCGTCGACGCCTACTCCGACACCGCGCTGCGCCGGGTCTGGCGGTGCACCCACTTCTCCTGGTGGATGACCTCGATGCTGCACACCTCCGGCGACGACTTCGACGCCCAGCTCCAGCTCTCCCAGCTGCGCCGGGTCTGCTCCTCCGAGGCGGCCGCCCGCGAGCTGGCCGAGAACTACACCGGTCTGCCGATCGAGGGCTGACCAGCACGTCCGCGGCGCCCCGGCGCACCTGGAACCGGGGCGCCGGCCGAACGACGGACGTGGACCTGCGGATGCTCCGGCAGCGGACCTCCTGGCTGCTCGAACCGCTGGCCGACGCCGGCCTGCACGTGGCCGAGATCGAGCAGCTGGTGTCGCGGCTGGGCTTCGAGGCGGTCGTCGGCGACGGGCCGGGCTTCGACCGTCGCGTGCTGGACCTCGCCGGCGACCGGCCGGTCGATGTCCGGACGGCCTGGGTGGAGACCGTCCGCCGGATGACCGAGCTGCGCACGCCCGGGGGCTGACCGGCCCCGCCGCTCAGTGCAGGAGGTCCTCGAGCGTCGCGCGGGCGCCACGCTCGCGCAGGGACCGGAGCGTGGCGGTGTACTCGGCGGCGAACCGCTCGTCGTCGGCCAGGTCCCCGAACAGGTCCCGGTCGGACACGAACGCCAGCGGGTCCTCCGCCTGGCGCCGCGCCGCGGCCATCAGGCTGTCCCGGCGGGGGTCGACCACCTCGATCGGCCGGCCGTCCTCGCCCACCCCCTCCGCGTACCGGGCCCAGCCGGCGAGCACGGCGACGCAGAGCCCGATGGGGCCGCCGGCGGCGAGGTTCGCCCGCAGGACCGGCAGCAGGAACTTGGGGATGCGGTCCGAGCTCTCCGCGCAGAGGCGCGCGAGGGTGTCGCGCATGTTGGGGTTGGAGAACCGGCCGATGAGGTCGGCCTTGTAGCGCCCGAGGTCGATGCCGGGCACCGGCGGCAGCGTGGGGGTCGCCTCGGCGTCCATGTAGCCGAGCAGGAACTCGCGGAACAGCGGGTCCTGGCAGACGTCGTGCATGAACGTGTAGCCGGCGAGGGTGCCCAGGTAGCCCATGGCCTGATGGCTGCCGTTGAGGAGCCGGAGCTTCATCAGCTCGTAGGGCTCGACGTCGGCCACCAGCTGCACCCCGGCCTCCTCCAGCGGCGGGCGTCCCTCGGGGAACCGGTCCTCCAGCACCCACTGGGTCCACGGCTCGCAGACCACCGGCCAGCGGTCCTCCACGCCGAAGCGCCGGGCCAGTTCGCGACGGTGCACGTCCGTGGTCACCGGGGTGATCCGGTCCACCATGGAGTTGGGGAAGGGCACCTCGCGGCGCACCCACTCCCCCAGCTCGAGGTCCCGCAGCGCGGCGAAGGCGGCGAAGCTGTCACGCGCGACGTCGCCGTTCCCGGGGATGTTGTCGCAGGACATGACGGTGAACGGCGGGACGCCCCGCTCGCGGCGCCGGGCCAGCGCCTCGGTGACCAGGCCGAAGCTGGTGCGCAGCGCCGCCCCGGGCTGCAGGTCGGCCACCACGCCGGGGTCGGTGGGATCGAACTCCCCGGTGACCGGGGAGATGTTGTAACCGCCCTCGGTGACGGTGAGCGAGACGACGCGGACGTCGGGCGAGGCCATCTTCTCCACCACGGCCTCGGGATCGTCGGGAGCCAGCAGGTACTCGACGATCGAGCCCACCACCCGGGCGCCGAGGAATCCGTCCGGGTGCGTGACCACCACGGTGTAGAGGCAGTCCTGCGCTGCCATCACCTCGGCCATGCCGCGGTCCCCGGGCA
>NZ_POQU01000067.1 GCF_002938425.1 Blastococcus atacamensis
TTTTTCCTCTTCGGTGGCAGAGTCAGTGGGTTTTAAGTGGCCGACCCCCGACCGGCCGGCTCACCACCCGCGGGTCGCGTAGCGCTCGCTCTCCGGGAGCGTGGCGACGTTGATGCCGACCATGGGCTCGCCCAGGCCGCGCGACACCTTGGCGATGACGTCGGGGTCGTCGAAGAACGTGGTCGCCTGGACGATCGCCGCAGCGCGCTGCGCCGGGTCACCGGACTTGAAGATGCCCGAGCCGACGAAGACGCCCTCGGCGCCCAGCTGCATCATCATCGCGGCGTCGGCGGGAGTGGCCAGGCCACCTGCGGTGAAGAGGACGACGGGCAGCTTGCCCAGCCGCGCGACCTCGCGCACGAGCTCCACGGGGGCACGCAGCTCCTTGGCGGCCACGAACAGCTCGGTCTCGTCCAGGGTGGTCAGCCGTCGGATGCCGGCCCGCAGGGCACGCATGTGCCGGGTGGCCTCGACGACGTTGCCGGTGCCGGCCTCGCCCTTGGAGCGGATCATCGCCGCACCCTCGGAGAGGCGGCGCAGGGCCTCGCCCAGGTCGGTGGCTCCGCAGACGAAGGGCACCGTGAAGGAGTGCTTGTCGATGTGGTGCGCCTCGTCGGCCGGGGTCAGGACCTCGGACTCGTCGATGTAGTCGACGCCGAGGGACTGCAGGACCTGGGCCTCCACGAAGTGGCCGATCCGGGCCTTGGCCATCACCGGGATCGAGACCGCGTCGATGATCCCCTGGATCATGTCGGGGTCGCTCATCCGTGCGATTCCGCCCTGGGCCCGGATGTCGGCGGGCACCCGCTCGAGCGCCATCACGGCGACCGCGCCGGCGTCCTCGGCGATGCGCGCCTGCTCCGGGGTGACGACGTCCATGATGACGCCGCCCTTGAGCTGCTCGGCCATCCCCCGCTTCACGAGACCGGTGCCGGTGGCGGAGACCGCCTGGTCGAGGTGCGCTGCCACGGGTGTCCGCCTTCGATCGCCGAGATTCTCGTGCTCGACTCTACGTGCTTCAGCGCCCCGGTCGGCCGACGGGATCGGTCACCTTCGTCACGCCCTCGATCCGGTCGTCGATGTCGAAGTAGCGCGGGAGCGGTCGCGAGCGGTGCAGTCCCAGCCAGCGGGCGAACCGCCGGCCGCGCAGCTCCCGAGTGTCCCGGACGGCATCGTTGTAGAAACGGCGGGCCAGGGCGACGCGGGTGAGCGTGCCCGCCAGATCTGTGCGCAGGGCGTTCGGCACACCGGGGAGGTCCGACGGGAGCTCGCGCAGCTCCCGTCCGAGGGCGTTCTCCGCCAGCTCGCGGTCCCCGCGGAGCGAGGCCCGCGCCTGCGCGGCGGCCGCCGCCAGCCGCTCGGCCGTCTCCTCGCCCAGCGCCGCCGGGTGGTTGCGGGCCAGCTCCTCCGCCAGACCCACCCGCCGCTGCAGCTGCGCATCCAGCGCGGCCTCCGCCCGCTCCACCCGCAGGGCCAGCCGGCGCAGCCGGGTGAGGGTCCAGCCGGTCCAGACCGCGAGCAGCACGAGGACGCCGGCGGCGATCAGCAACCACACCTCGGACGTCACGGTCGTCGAGGCTAGCGGCGCACCCGCCGGATCCGGGGAGGTCGCGCCGCGGTACCTGCCGGTGGCACCCCCGGGACGTCGTCCTCGGGGCCTGCCGTGACCGGTCCACCACCCGGCGGGAGCACGGTCTCGTAGACGGCGAGGATCCGGCGGGCCAGCACCTGCCAGTCGTACTGGGCGGCCAGCTCCGATCCCCGGGCGGCCAGCTGGGCCCGTCGCGCGGGGTCGCCGAGCAGCTCCGACAGCGCCCGGCCGAGCGCTGACGGGTCGTCGCGGCGCACCACGATCCCCGCCCGGCCGTCGTCGAGGACGCGGACGAAGGCGTCGAGGTCGCTGGCGACGACCGGCGCCCCGGCGGCCATGGCCTCGATGAGGATCACACCGAAGGACTCGCCCAGGAGGTTGGGCGCGCAGTAGACGTCGACGGTGCGCAGCAGCGCCGCCTTGCCGGCCTCGGGGACCTCTCCCAGCAGCGCGACGTGCGGGCGGAGGTCCTCCCCCACCATGCGCTCCAGCTCGTCGGCGTCGCCGCGGCCGGCGATGACCAGGCGAGCGTCCGGGTGGTCCCGCACCACGGTGCGCATCGCCTCGAGCAGCACCGGCAGGCCCTTGCGCGGCTCGTCGAACCGGCCGACGAAGCCGACGGTGGGGCCGTCGGCGCCGCGCGGGCGGCCGGTGAGCGTCGGGCCCTCGGCGAAGCGGCCGACGTGCACCCCGTTGGGGATGATCACCGCGTCGCCGCCCAGGTGCTCGACCTGCACCCGGCGGGCGAAGTCGGAGACCGCGATCCGCCCGGCGATGCGTTCGAGCCAGGGGCGCACGGTCGGCCCGAGCACGACCAGCATCTTCGAGCGGGTGGTGGCCGTGTGGAAGGTCGCGACGATCGGGCCCTGGGCGAGCATGCAGACGAGCAGCGACACCGACGGCGACGACGGCTCGTGCACGTGGACGACGTCGAAGCGCCCTTCGCGCAGCCAGCGGCGCACCCGCGCGGCCGAGACCGGGCCGAACTGCACGCTGGCCATCGAACCGTTGTACGGAACCGGCACGGTCCGGCCGGCGAAGGTGATGAAGGGGTCGGTGATCGACTCCTCGCGTTCGGCGGGGGTCAGCACCTCGACGTGGTGCCCCATCCCGCGCAGCGTCTCGGCCAGGTCGCGCACGTGGTACTGGACACCCCCGGGGACGTCCCACCGGTACGGGGAGACGAGGCCGACGCGCATCAGGCGGGGTCCCTCCGTGCGGAGCGCGGCTCGTCGGCGGGGACGTCGGGCCAGATGCGACCGAGCATGTGCCAGTCCTCGGGACGCTCGGCGATCGACTGGCTGAACGCGTCGGCCACGGCCTGCATCGCGGTGGGCACCGCGGCCCGTGGATCCCCCACGCCGGAGAGCGGGACCTCCGGGTGCACCGTCAGCTCCCAGCCGCGCTCGGTGAAGCGGCAGACGACCGGGTGCAGGGCGGCGCCGGTCTCCGCGGCCAGCATCGCCGCGCCGCCGGGCATGGTGGCCCGGCGACCGAAGAAGGTGACCGGGACGCCTCCGGCGCCGAGGTTGCGGTCGACCAGGAGGCACGCAGATCCGCCGTCGGCCAGCCAGTCCCGCAGGACCTCCGTGCTCGGCCGCGGTCCGCCGGTGAGCGGCACGACCCGCATGCCGAGGGACTCGCGGTAGTCGAGGAACCGCCGGTACAGCGACTCCGGCTTCAGCCGCTCGGCGACGGTCATGAACGGGCCGCCCAGCCAGTGGATGAACCACACGCCGGCGGCGTCCCAGTTGCCGCTGTGCGGCAACGCGAGGATCACTCCCCTGCCCGCGGCCCGCGCGGCCTCCAGGTGCTCGATGCCGGGCACCGTGGTCCCGGCGACGATCCGGTCGGCGCCGAGGGTGGGCAGCCGGAAGGCCTCCTGCCAGTACCGGGCGTAGGACCGCATCGCCGCACCTGTCAGCTCGTCGAGCTCACCCTCGGTCAGGGTGCCGCCGGTGACCACCCGGAGGTTCGCCCGCAGCCGGCGGACACCGGTGCCCTCCCGCGCAGCCGCCCAGTTCCCGGCCCGGTCGAACAGGCCCCGGGCGGCCGCGTCCGGGAGCATCCGCACCGCGCGCCACCCGGCGGCGTACCCGACGTCGGCGGCCCGGCCCAGCAGCCGCTCGCGGCGGCTGCTCACGAGGCGATCCGCGCGCCGGCTGCGGCCCGCTTCACCGCCACGGCCCGCTGCGCGACGGTGACCGCGCTACCGGCGAGCAGCACCCACAGGGCGACGTGCACGGCGTACGGGATCCCCAGGCCGGTGAAGCCGGTGCCGACCAGCACCAGGATGAGGCGCTCGGTGCGCTCGACGACGCCGACGTCGCAGGCCAGGCCCATGCCTTCGGCGCGCGCCTTGATGTAGGAGGTGAGCACGCCGAGCACCAGGCACAGCAGCGCGAGCAGGACCAGCATCCGGTTGTCACCGTCGCCGGAGTACCACCAGATGAGGGCTCCGAAGATGGCGGCGTCGGCCGCGCGGTCACCGGTGGAGTCCAGCACCGCGCCGAAGACCGAGCCGCCGCCGCGCAGCCGGGCGAGCGCCCCGTCGAGCATGTCCAGCAGCACGAAGACGGTGACGGCGAAGGCGCCCCAGAACAGGTGCCCGGTGGCGATGAGCGCCGCGGCCGCGGCCACGGCACCGAGGGTGCCGGTGATCGTCACCATGTCGGGGGTGACGCCGATCCGGGCCAGCCGGGCGGCCAGCGGGTTCACCACCTTGGCGACGACGGGACGGGCGTTGACGCCGAGCATCAGGCCTCCGTCGAGGTGGAGGGATGGGTGGACGACGCAGCGGAGGACGACCACTGGGCGGCCAGCAGCTCCCGGGTCTCGCGCAGCACCTGCGGGAGCACCCGGGTGAGCCCGACCACGGGCATGAAGTTGGTGTCCCCGCCCCAGCGGGGCACGGCGTGCTGGTGCAGGTGGTCGGCGATGCCGGCGCCGGCCACGGCTCCCTGGTTCATGCCGATGTTGAACCCGTGCGCGCCGGCGACCGCGCGGATCGTGCGCATTGCCGTCTGCGTGAAGGCGCCGAGTTCGGCGACCTCCTCGACCGTCAGGTCGGTGTAGTCGGGCACGTGCCGGTACGGGACCAGCATCAGGTGGCCGGCGTTGTAGGGGTAAAGGTTCAGGACCGCGAACACCGTCGCCCCCCGGGCCACGATCAGGCCGTCCTCGTCGTTCATCGCGGGGATGAGGCAGAACGGGCAGTCGTGGTCACCGGTCGGCTTGTTCTCGCCGCGGATGTAGGCCATCCGGTACGGCGTCCACAGGTGCTCGAAGGCGGTGCCCGGTCCCTCGTCGGTGCTCATCCGGCGGACTCCGCCTTCGGGTCCGCGTTGTTCCGCGCCGCCACCCAGGCGGCGATCTCCTCGACGGCTGCGTCGACCGGCACGCCGTTGCGCTGGCTGCCGTCGCGGAAGCGGAAGGAGACCGCACCCGCCTCGGCGTCGGTGGCGCCGGCGATGAGCACGAAGGGCACCTTCTGCTTGCTCGCGGTGCGGATCTTCTTCTGCATCCGGTCGTCGGAGTCGTCGATCTCCACCCGGAGGCCACGCGCCTTGAGCTTCAGCGCGACGTCGCACAGGTAGGGCACCTGCTCGTCGGTGACCGGGATGCCGACGGCCTGCACCGGGGCCAGCCACGCCGGGAAGGCGCCCGCGTAGTGCTCGGTCAGCACGCCGAAGAACCGCTCGATCGACCCGAACTTGGCGGAGTGGATCATCACCGGCTGCTGCCGCGTGCCGTCGGCGGCGCTGAACCCCAGGCCGAACCGGGCCGGCTGGTTGAAGTCGTACTGGATGGTCGACATCTGCCAGGTCCGGCCGATCGCGTCGCGCGCCTGCACCGAGATCTTCGGGCCGTAGAAGGCCGCGCCGCCCGGGTCGGGCACGAGCTCCAGACCGGTCTCGCGGGCGGCGTCCTCGAGCACCTGGGTGGCCACCGCCCACTGCTCCTCGGAGCCGATGAACTTGGACTGCTTCTCCGGGTCGTCGCCCCGGGTCGACAGCTCCAGGTAGTAGTCGTCCAGGCCGAAGTCGCGCAGCAGGCTGAGCACGAAGTTCAGCAGGTGCCGGATCTCGCCGGGCGCCTGCTCGGGGGTCACGTAGCTGTGCGAGTCGTCCTGGGTGAGGCCGCGGACCCGGGTGAGCCCGTGCACGACTCCGGACTTCTCGTAGCGGTAGACGGTGCCGAACTCGAAGAACCGCAGCGGCAGCTCGCGGTAGGACCGCCCCCGCGACCGGAAGATCAGGTTGTGCATGGGGCAGTTCATGGCCTTGAGCCGGTACTCGCTGTTCTCCAGCTCCATGCCGGGGAACATCGTGTCGGCGTAGTACGGCAGGTGGCCCGAGGTCTCGAACAACCCGCTCTTGGAGATGTGCGGGGTGCCGACGTAGTCGAACCCCTCCTCGATGTGGCGGGCGCGGACGTAGTCCTCCATCTCCCGCTTGACCACGCCACCCTTCGGGTGGAACACGACCAGGCCGGAGCCGATCTCGTCGGGGAAGCTGAACAGGTCGAGCTCGGCGCCGAGGCGGCGGTGGTCGCGGCGCTCGGCCTCGGCCAGGTGCTCCAGGTACGCCTTGTGCGCGTCCTTGCTCTCCCATGCGGTGCCGTAGACCCGCTGCAGCTGCGGGTTCTTCTCGCTCCCCCGCCAGTAGGCGGCGGCCGAGCGGGTGAGGCTGAACGCCGGGATGGTGCTGGTGCGCGGCAGGTGGGGGCCGCGGCACAGGTCGGTCCAGACGCGGTCACCGGTGCGCGCATCGAGGTTGTCGTACATGGTCAGCTGCGCCCCGCCGACCTCCACGTCCGCACCGTCGGCGGCGGGTTGGGTCGGGTCGCCAGCAGAGCCCTTCAGCCCGATCAGCTCGAGCTTGTACGGCTCGGAGGCGAGCTCGGCCTGGGCATCGGCGTCGCTGATCTCGCGGCGGGCGAAGTGCTGCCCGGCCCGGACGATCTCGGTCATCTTCTTCTCGAGGGCCTGCAGGTCCTCGGGGGTGAAGGGCCGCTCCGGGTCGAAGTCGTAGTAGAAGCCGTTCTCCACCGGCGGGCCGATGCCCAGCCTGGTACCCGGGAAGAGCTCCTGCACCGCCTGGGCCAGCACGTGTGCGGCGGAGTGCCGGATCACCGCTCGCCCCTCGGCGCTCGCCGCGGGGACCGGCTCCACCTCGGCCTCGGCATCGGGGGCCCAGGCCAGGTCCTTGAGGTCGCCGGAGGCCAGGTCACGCACGACGACGGCGCCGTCGGGACCCTTGAGCGGGACCCCGGCGTCCTTGAGGGCCTGCTGCGCCGTCGTCCCGGCCGGCACCCGGATCGGGGTGACGGCGGTCGGCGAGGGCGGGGTGGACACAGGAACTCCCAGGGGTCGGCAGGGCATCGGGGCGCCCGGCCGAGGCCGGTCGCCGGCCTTTGAGCCTAGTGCGCTCCTCGCCCCGCGCCCCGCAGCGCGTCGACCGGGGACGACGGCGACACCAGCGGCGACCGCGCCGCATCGGTGGAGGTGAACCGCGCGGCGACGGAGTCCTCGGTCGGGTGCCCTCGGGTGGCGTGCTCGGCGAGGTGGTCCGCGAGGCCGTGGGCCACCCACCGACGGCATGGCGTCGACGTCGGTCGCGCCCTCCTCGCCGCCGCACGCGGCGAGCAGCAGCGTCACCGCCCGGACCTCGAGCCGAGAGCGCGCCGCGGCCGCAGGCTAGAGCAGGACTGCGTCCCCGACGGCGATCTCACCGGGCTGTCGCACCTCGGCATAGACGCCGAGGCAGTGCTTGGGGGTGCGGGTGACGTGGAGCTCGGCGGCGCCGATGCGCACCGTGCGGCCGACCCACGTGCGCTCGTCGTCGTCGGGCAGGTCGAGCAGGACGTTGGCCCGGGGGTCGTCGGCGGAGCAGCCCTCCGGCACGTCCCCCAGCTCGGCGCGGTCGATCGCCTGCCGGGAGACGAGGTGCACGGCGGCGGCATCGGTCGCCGAGCCGCCGGGCGCCGGGGTGATCCGCACCGGCCGGCCGAGCGCCTCGGCGACGACCCGACTGTCGGCGTCCGGGTCTCCCGAGGGCGTGAGCCGGGCCAGAGCCGGGGCGTGCTTGCCGCGCAGGATCTCGCCGCTGCCGCCGTCCACGACGGTCCAGGCACGGTCGCCCTCCGGGCCCGCGTGGGTCAGCCGTACCCGGTCCCTGGGCGTCCCCCCGAGGGACTTCACGGGGTAGACCCAGATCCGGGCGACCTGCCCCGTCCTCGCGTGCGCTGCCGTCACGTCGCAGAGCCTAGGCCGGGACGTCGGCCGCCGGGCTGCCCGACCGGCGGAACCGGCGCAGCTGCGCGTCGAGGTAGGGGCGGGCCCGGCGCTGCCCCCCGGCGCGGGCGATCGCCCGGGCGAGGGCCTCCAGGGTCCGCGAGAGCCGCGCCGAGTCGGCCGGCCAGCCGCGCCTGCGGCACTCCTCCAGCCACTCGACGGGGGTCCGGTGCCCGCGTTCGCCGTTGCAGCGTCCGCACGCCGCGACCTCGTTCTCCAGCCAGGAGGGCCCGCCCTTCACCCGTGGCACGACGTGCTCGGTGGTCGGCCGGACCTGCCCGGAGAAGGGACGCCCGCACCAGACGCAGGTCGACCCGTCCCGCTCGAGGATCAGCAGCAACCGCGCCGCACGGTCGGGCTGCACGCTCACCACTCCATGGTCCTCCGCGGCAGCCCGCCACGCTCGCTTCGGACCACACGAGCTCGGCCGGGGACGCAGTGTCACGGATCGCGGACGAGGACTGGAATACCGCGACAGGGCAGGCGTCGACCCCGACCACACAATTGCAGATCTCGCAACTCTGCTCCTGACACGGACGGCACCGGCCGTCCGCCGACAGAGAGGCCGGATGTCAGATGAACACGACGACGAGGTTCCGCCGCTGGTCGGCGGGGAGCGCGACGCTGGTGCTGGCGGCCGCGCTGGCCGCCTGCGGATCCGATGACGACGCCGGCGGGGACACGCAGGCCGCGGACACCTCCGCCACCGATTCCGCCGCCGCCGATCCGGCGGAGTTCTGCGAGGCGAGCGTGGACGTGGAGTCGGCGGCCGCCGCCGGTCCACCGATCGACGAGACGACGCCGCCGGCCGAGGCCCAGGCCGCTATGGAGGAGTTCGGCGCACAGCTCACCCCCCTGCTGGAGCGAGCGCAGGACACCGCACCCGAGGAGGTCGCCGATGACGTCACCACGGCGGTCGACACGATGAAGCAGGCGCTCACCACGGGCGACATGGCCCCGATGGAGGGTGCCGAGTTCATGGCAGCCGACGACGCGATCGACGAGTACATGCTCGCCGAGTGCGGCTACGAGCAGATCGAGGCCACCGGGGTCGACTACGAGTACGAGGGGATCCCCGACTCGGTTCCCTCCGGCGTCGTGGCCGTGACCTTCCGCAACGAGGGTGAGGAACTCCACGAGATCGGCGTCGTCCGGATCAACGACGGGGTCGACATGCCGCTGGCCGAGCTCGCGGCCCTGCCCCCCGAGCAGTCGGAGTCGATGGTCCAGTTCACCGGCGCGGCGTTCGCCCACCCGGGTGCCTCCGACACGGTGTTCCTGCGCATGGAGCCGGGGCGCTACGGCGCCGTCTGCTTCGTCCCGCAGGGCACGGCCCATGACGCCGAGGGCAGCGGACCGCCGCACCTGGCCCTGGGGATGCTGGCGGAGTTCCAGGCGGAGTGAGCGACCTCCGGACGCCGCTGACCCGCCGGGGATTCCTGGCCGGGTCGGCGGCAGTCGGGCTGGCGCTGGTCCCCGGATGCGGGGGGCCGGCACCGGCGACCGCCCCGGCGCTGCGTCTCCGGCCGGCTGCCATGACCCTGGACCTCGCCGGGACCCCGGCCCGAACCTGGGGCTACGGCACCGTCCCGGGACCGGAGATCCGCCTCCGTGCCGGGGAGATGCTCCGGGTCCGGGTCGACAACGCACTGCCGGAGGACACGACCGTGCACTGGCACGGCCTCGCGCCGCCCAACGCGATGGACGGCGTGCCGGGGATCACGCAGCGGCCAGTCCGGCCGGGCGGGGAGTTCCTCTACGAGTTCCCGGCGGCGGTGCCGGGATCGTTCATGTACCACGCCCACGTGGGCATGCAGCTGGACCGCGGCCTGTACGGCCCCCTCGTCGTCGAACCGCGGGACGAGCCGCTGGCCTACGACCGCGAGTACGTCGTGATGCTG
The DNA here is from genome assembly GCF_002938425.1 of Blastococcus atacamensis. Taxonomy (GTDB): domain Bacteria; phylum Actinomycetota; class Actinomycetes; order Mycobacteriales; family Geodermatophilaceae; genus Blastococcus; species Blastococcus atacamensis. Next base: position 9,788 of record NZ_POQU01000067.1, read on the forward strand.
GACGACTGGGCCGACGGGGTGGAGGACCACACCTCCCACGGGGGTGGCCGGGCGGCGCCGCCGCTGCCGGCCGATCCCCGGGACGTCGTCTCCTTCGGCGGTCGCACCTACCCGGTGCTCCTGGTGAACGGGCGACCACCGCTGGACCCGGCCGTCGTCGAGGGACGGCCGGGGGACCGGCTGCGCCTACGGGTGATGAACGTCGCGGCGGACACCGGCTTCCGGTTCGCGGTGGCCGGCCATCGACTCACGGTCACGCACACCGACGGCATGCCCGTCGAGCCGGTCACCGTGGACACCGTCCGCCTCGGGATGGGTGAGCGGTACGACGTCCTGGTCCACCTCGACCGGCGCGGTGGTGCCTGGCAGATCGCGGCCCAGGCGGAGGGCCGGCCCGGCCTCGGGCGCGCGCTGCTCCGCTACACCGGCAGCCCCGTGTCCGCCGCGCCATCGCCCGACCAGCGGCCGGCCGAGCTCGACGGCCGCCTCGTCGGCTACGACGAGCTGCTGGCGGTCGAGCCCCTCTCCCTCCCCGCCGGCACCCCGGACCGCGCCTTCGACCTCACGCTCGACGGCACGGAGATCAGCGGGCAGAGCTATCCGGACGCCGACCCGCTGCCGGTCGTGGAGGGGGAACGGGTGCGCCTGACGATGCGCAACACCGGGGCCAAGTGGCATCCGATGCACCTGCACGGCCACCACTTCCAGGTTCTCACCACGAGCGGCCGGGGACCGGTCAAGGACACCGTCGCGGTGCCCGCCCATGGCGGCGAGGTGACGTTCGACTTCCTCGCGACGAACCCTGGACGGTGGTTGTTCCACTGCCACAACCATCACCACATGGAGGACGGCATGGTCCGGCTGGTCGAGTACCGCCACTGACCGCGCGCGGACGTCGGGACCCGGCCCGCTCACGCCGGCCCCGGACCAGGACGGGACGGATGCGCCAGCACCCCGGAGGAGACGCATGGGGACGCTCGTCCACTCGATGATCAGCTCGCTCGACGGCTACGCCGAGGCGGCCGAGCGCCAGGATCGGACCCGGAGGCGGTCCGCCGACTCGGGCCCCGGACACCGAGAAGGGCCAGGCTTTCCCATCTCTGGGTCCGCCTGGCCCTTCTTCCGGTGGGCGATACTGGGTTCGAACCAGTGACCTCTTCGGTGTGAACGAAGCGCTCTACCACTGAGCCAATCGCCCGTTGCGTCTCCAAATTATGCCAGACGCTCATCGCCAGAGCGGCACCCACCCCGGCACCCAGTCCGGCACCCCCATCATGTGCAGCGTCAGCACGAGGACGCCGTAGACGAACGCCGCCGTGGCGAGCCCGACGAGCAGGCGGACCCAGATCGACCGGGCGGTCAGCCAGTCGGTCCAGCGCTTGACGTGGTGCTTGGTGAACTCCAGCAGTCGTTCGGCCCAGGTGAACTCGCTCGCCAGCACGAACAGGCCGGCGATGACGGTGAGCCACCCGGGCCCGGGCAACGGGATGGTGACGAAGCCGACGGCCACGATCAGGCCTCCGACGACGCCCACGCCGACTCGGTAGCTGTGGTTGAGGCTGCGACTGGCGGCGAGCCGACGGCGCCAGCGGGCCTCGGCCACCCGCTCGCGAAGGCTGTGCACCTCGTCGGCGTCGTACCGCGCCCGTCGCTCGTCGGCGGTCTCCCCGTGCGACCGCGGGGGGTGGGCGGCTGCCGCCGTCATGTCCGATCCGCTCAGCTGGTCACCTCGCCGCTCGCGACTACCTCCGTCGGAGCCGACGGAGCCTGGCGACCGGGCTCGAGGCTGATCCCGTAGCCGGGGAACTCGTCGAGTCCGGTCGCACCGGAGCCTACGGTTTCGACGGCGATCTGTGGCCGTTCGACGTCGAACGTGCCGAGGGCCACCGGGCCGCCCTGCCCGAGGCCCCAGAGCACGTAGGTCTCCGCGGACACGTCGTTGCGCTCCAGGCCGTTGGTCACCACGTGGACGACGTCGTCACGGGCGACGAGGGTGGCCAGGTCCTCGCCCTCGGCGGCGAGGGGGACGACGACGGACTTCCCCGGCCGGGTGAGCTCGGCGACCACGGCCTCCTGCGCCGCCACGGTCGCCTGCAACTCCTCGCGGGACTGGCTGAGCACGGCCGTCCAGGTGCCGAGCCCCACGACCGCGGCGACGGCGGCGGCCACGAGCACCCTGCTCAGGGTCCGCGACCGGGGCGCGGCCGGACGCGGCACCGACCCGGTGTGCTCGGCCCCGCTCGACGAGGGCGCGGGAACCGGCACGGCGGCGGTCGGCGGGGGCAGCTGCTCGGTGGACTCGACCGCGGCGCGCAGGCGGGACCGGAGCTCCGGCGAGGGCGCTGCCGGGGGCAGGTCACGCGCCATGGCGGCCATCGCCTCGGCGGTCTCGCCAACCGTCCGGGCGCAACGCTCGCAGCCCGGGAGGTGACGGGCGAACGCGGCCTCGTCGTCGGGCTCGAGGGCGTGCAGCGCCCATCCCACGGCCAGTTCGTCGTGGGCGTGCTCCCCGGTCATCGTGCCGTCCCGTCCAGGGGCGCGCTGCCGTCCAGGGCGCTCCCACCCTGACCCGACAGCCCGCCGAGTTCCGTCTTGAGCCGGCGCATCCCCGCCAGCATCCGTGTCTTGACCGTGCCGAGAGGCGTGCCGGTGAGGGCCGCGACCTCCCGCTGGGTGTAGCCGCCGTAGTAGGCCAGCGTCAGCGCCTCGCGCTGCGCGGTGGGCAGCACCCCGAGGGCGCTCCGCACCTGGTCGGCGACGACCCGCGACCAGGCGTCGTCCTCCACGTCGCGGGTGGCGATCGGTGCGTCCAGCACCGCCTCCTCCTCCGCGCGGCCCTGCCGACGACGCTGGGACTCCTCCCGGCGCACGGCGTCGACGGCCTTGTGGTGGACGACGGCCAGGAGCCAGGAGGCGAAACTGCCCCGGGCTCGGTCGTAGGCCCAGGGATCCCGCCAGACACCGAGGAAGACGTCCTGCAGCACGTCCTCGGCGAGGCCGTCGTCGGCGAGGATCCGTCGCGCCAGTGCGAAGGCCGGCCGGCGGAAGCGCTCGTAGAGCTCGTCGACCGCCCCGCGCTCCCCCGCACGGATGCGCTGGAGGATCTCGACGTCCCCGACGCCGTCCTCCGATCGGCGCACCGGTCGACTCACGGCTCCCATGGTCACACGAAGCGTTCGCAACGTCCCAGCCCTGCGGTTCGGTGTGGTTCGTGGGACGCATGTGACGGGCGGGACTGGTGTGTGACAGGACGTCACTTTTGGGGCCCCCCGTCGTTGACCGGACATGACGAGCCGATGGACGCCCGGTCACATCTCCCCCATCACTCTTCAGCTGGTCGGCCCGCAGTCGTGGACCGAGATCCCCGCGCTGCTCTGCTACGACCCGTCGGACCCCTTCGCGGTCCGCATCGCCTTCGGCGAGATGGACGAGCAGGACGACGAGGGCATCGCCTGGCTGGTGGGACGGGAACTGCTGCAGGCCGGCCTGGAGCGCCCGACCGGCGACGGCGACGTGCGCATCTGGCCGGCGCAGGCCAGCACGGACGTGGTCTTCCTGCACCTGCGCGCCCCCTCCGGCGAGGCGCTGTTCGAGTTGTCCCGCGCGACCGTCGCCGCCTTCCTGCGGCACACCGAGGCGCTGGTCCCCTCCGGGTCGGAGAGCGCGCTGCTGCACCTCGACCAGGAGCTCGACGCGCTGTTGTCCAACGGCGGGCCGGACTCTCCGAGCCGCTGACCTGCGGAGACTCGGCGGCGGAGCCTGCTCGGGATGGGTGGGGGGACCCCCCTTCAAACCCTCTCCGGCAGTCCGCTAGAGTTCTTCCCGTAACGCGGATGTGGCTCAGTGGTAGAGCATCACCTTGCCAAGGTGAGGGTCGCGGGTTCGAATCCCGTCATCCGCTCGGAACCTCGGGCGCCGGTCGAGAGACTGGCGCCCGCGTGCGGTGGAGTGGCCGAGAGGCGAGGCAACGGCCTGCAAAGCCGTCTACACGGGTTCAAATCCCGTCTCCACCTCGTCTCCTCCGCGGAGCACGAGCGCGGAGGAGGGTCTGGTCGCGAGGCCGGAACGGGCGATTGGCGCAGCGGTAGCGCGCTTCCCTGACACGGAAGAGGTCACTGGTTCGATCCCAGTATCGCCCACCACGAAGAGCCCCAGGTCCGATGGCCTGGGGCTCTCGCCGTTCCAGGGCCCGACGGTGCCGGCCGGGGCCGGTCAGCCGACCGCTGGAGCCACCCGCTCCCTCCAGAACCGCTCCACCTGCTCGGCCAGTTGGTCGGGCGTGCCGCTGTTGTCGAGCACCACGTCGGCGACGGCTCGGCGCTGCTGGTCCGATGCCTGGGCGGCGATGCGCGCACGGGCGTCGGCCTCGCTCAGGCCACGGCCGATCAACCGCGCCACCCTCGTCCCGGGATCGGCCTCCACGACCAGCACCAGGTCGTACGAGCCGGCCTGACCGGTCTCCACCAGCAGCGGGACGTCGTTGACCACCACCGCATCCGCCGGGGCGGCCGCGATCAGCTCGGCGGATCGCCGCCGCACCAATGGGTGCACGATCGCGTCGAGGCGACCGCGCGCCGCGGCGTCGGCGAACACGATGCCCGCCAGGGCGGCCCGGTCCAGCGCCCCCTCGGACGTGAGCACCTCCGGTCCGAATTCCGTCACGACGGCTTCGAGCCCCGGCGTCCCCGGTTCCAGCACCTCGCGCGCGATCAGGTCGGCGTCGACAACGAGCGCGCCGCGCTCGGCCAGCAGGGCCGACACCGTGCTCTTGCCCGAGCCGATGCCGCCGGTCAGTCCGATTCTCAGCACGCACGGACAGTAGCGACCGCCCAGGCCAGATCACGGACGGGTAACACACACCTCACGAGTCCGGCGCGTCGCAGTGGTCACACGAGCCCCACCACTAACGTTCGTCCTGGCGATCTTCCCCGCCGAGAGAGGCAGAACGAGAACATGTCCGGTCACACGCCCGCTGCATCCCCGTCGACCCGCGCCGCCCGCCGTGGCGCCGGACGGCACCGGCTCGGCGCCCCCACCGGTGTCCGTTGCGCCGACATCCCCGCGGTCCGCGACCGGATGCAGTTCCAGCGGCCTGCCGTCGCCCACCGCAGCTCGCTGCTGCGCTGGATGTTCTCGACGCCCACCACGGGGCGCCACACCTGGAGCTTCCTCGCCGGCTCGGGCGGTCGCCCGCGCACGGCGTTCGCCATCATCCTCAGCCTCTGACCCCGTCCCGTCCTGCTCGGACGGGAACGCTGTTCGAGGCCGCGGGCATCGCCTCCGGCTCGCTGCTCGACGTGGTCACTCCACGTCCGCGCCAGGCCTCGGTCACCCGTGCTCTACGAAGGGCCCGTGGACGTCGTCGTCCACGGGCCCTTCGCAGTCGTGTGTGCGGTTGGGTGCGAGGGGCCCGCACAGCCCCACCGCTCCGCAGAGAACGACAGAGGCCCAGGACCCGTGCGGGTCCTGGGCCTCTGACGTGCAGTGCTAGCGCGGGTCAGACCCTGGAGGTCACTCGCCGCCGCCGGCCAGCTTGGCACGCAGCGCCGCGAGCGCCTCGTCGCTGGCCAGGGTGCCACCGGTCGCCGGGGCGTCGGTACCAGCGGCGTCGTCGCTGGAGTAGCTGCCACCGGCAGCTGCCTCGGCGTCGGCCTCCTTGGCGGCCGCGATCTGCTTGCGGTGCGCCTCGAAGCGGGCCTGGGCCTCGGCGTACTGCCGCTCCCACGTCTCGCGGGCCTCGTCGTAGCCCTCGAGCCACTCGCCGGTCTCCGGGTCGAAGCCCTCGGGGTAGATGTAGTTGCCCTGCTCGTCGTAGGACGCCGACATGCCGTAGGCGGCCGGGTCGAACTGGTCCTCCTCGCCGACGACGCCCTCGTTGGCCTGCTTGAGCGAGAGCGAGATGCGGCGGCGGTCCAGGTCGATGTCGATGACCTTGACCAGGATCTCGTCGCCGACCTGCACGACCTGCTCCGGGATCTCCACGTGGCGCTCGGCCAGCTCGGAGATGTGGACCAGGCCCTCGATGCCCTCGTCGACGCGCACGAACGCACCGAAGGGGACGAGCTTGGTGACCTTGCCGGGCACGACCTGCCCGATCTGGTGCGTGCGGGCGAACTGACGCCACGGGTCCTCCTGCGTCGCCTTCAGCGACAGGGAGACCCGCTCGCGGTCCAGGTCGACGTCGAGGACCTCGACGGTGACCTCCTGGCCCACCTCGACCACCTCGGACGGGTGGTCGATGTGCTTCCAGGACAGCTCGGAGACGTGCACGAGGCCGTCCACGCCACCCAGGTCGACGAACGCGCCGAAGTTGACGATCGAGGAGACGACACCCGAGCGCACCTGGCCCTTGGCGAGCTTGTTGAGGAACTCGCTGCGGACCTCGGACTGCGTCTGCTCCAGCCACTGACGACGGGAGAGGACGACGTTGTTGCGGTTCTTGTCGAGCTCGATGATCTTCGCCTCGAGCTCGCGCCCCACGTAGGGCTGGAGGTCGCGGACGCGGCGCATCTCGACCAGCGAGGCCGGGAGGAACCCGCGGAGCCCGATGTCCAGGATGAGACCACCCTTGACGACCTCGATGACGGTGCCGGTGACGACCTCGTCGGCTTCCTTCTTCGCCTCGATCGTGCCCCAGGCGCGCTCGTACTGGGCGCGCTTCTTGGACAGGATCAGACGGCCTTCCTTGTCCTCCTTCTGGAGGACAAGCGCTTCCACCTCGTCGCCGACGCTGACGACCTCGTTGGGGTCGACGTCGTGCTTGATGGAGAGCTCGCGCGAGGGGATGACGCCCTCGGTCTTGTAGCCGATGTCCAGCAGCACCTCGTCCCGGTCGACCTTGACGATGACGCCCTCGACGATGTCGCCATCGTTGAAGTACTTGATCGTCGCATCGATGGCGGCGAGGAAGTCCTCGGCCGTACCGATGTCGTTGACGGCGACCTGGGGGGTGCTGGAAGGACGGACCTGGGTGGAGGTCATGTGGTTGGTAGCTCCGGACGGGGGATGCGTAGGGACAGGGCACCCACGGCCGCACGACCGCGGGGAGGAACAGCGGGAAGAGCCGGCGCGGCCCGTCCCGCGAGGGGAGGACACGTCAGACCTCTGACGCTCCTCCATGGTACGGACGCCGGGACGGGCGGGTCCACCTGGGTGGACCGGGTGGTCCGGGCGGCGGCGTGTCACGATCGGCGTGTCATGAGCGTCCCCCCGCCGTCCCCGTCCCTGCCCCTGGCGAGCGACGGCTATCCCGCCGCGGGCGGGGTGGCCCGCCGTCCCGCCGGGTCCGCGGAATCGGTGCGCGCCAACCGCGCCTGGTGGGATGCCGCGGCACCCGCGTACCTGGCCGAGCACGGGTCGGACCTGGGTGACGCCGATTTCCTCTGGTGCCCCGAGGGGCTGCGGGAGGCCGACGCCCACCTGCTCGGCGACGTCGCCGGCCGTCGCGTGCTGGAGATCGGCTGCGGCTCGGCGCCGTGCTCGCGCTGGCTGCGGACCGCCGGGGCCGACGTCGTGGCCCTCGACCTGTCCGGCGGGATGCTCGCCCGCGCCGCCGAGCTCAACCGGGCCACCGGTATCGCCGTGCCGCTCCTGCAGGCCGACGCAGGCGCGCTGCCGCTGGCCGACCGGAGCGTCGACCTGGCCTGCTCGGCGTTCGGCGGGCTGCCGTTCGTGGCCGACGTCGAGGGCGCCCTGCGGGAGGTGGCCCGCGTGCTGCGACCCGGCGGGCGATTCGTCGCGTCGGTGAACCACCCGATGCGCTGGCCCTTCCCCGACTCCCCCGATCCCGGGGACCTGCGGATCGTCTCGTCCTACTTCGACCGCACGCCCTACGTGGAGACCGACGAGCACGGGCGCACGGTCTACGTCGAGCACCACCGGACGGTCGGCGACTGGGTGCGGGCCGTCGTCGCCGCGGGGCTGGTCCTGGAGGACCTGGTGGAGCCGGAGTGGACGCCGGGCCGCACGGAGAACTGGGGGCAGTGGTCCCCAGAGCGCGGGCAGCTCGTCCCCGGCACGCTGATCATGGTCTGCAGGCGACCCTGAATCTCAGGTGGAGGCTGGGGCCGTCCACCGTTCCAGTCACTGGCCGCCTGTGCGCACGGCTCGACCGCGACCGCCTCGATGTAGCGGCCCGGAGTGCAGATCGCTGCCGTCGTGCACGAACTCGTGCGGGCCTCCGCGCGCGTGCTCCCGGTTCACATCCGGCTGCTCGTCCACGAACACCCGTTGGACGAGTAGCCGGGCCCGACTGTCGCGTCGCGGGCGCCAGGTGGGCGGTGTGCAGCAGCGAGACGGCCGTGGACGGTCCTCAGTGCGCGGCGGCGTCCCAGCTGGCGCCCACGCCCACGGAGACCTCCAGCGGGACCGACAGCTGCGCGGCGCCGGCCATCTCACGCCGGACCAGCGCCTCCAGGGCGCCCCTCTCCCCCGGCGCGACCTCGAGGACGAGTTCGTCGTGCACCTGCAGCAGCATCCGCGAGGCCAGCCCCTCGGCCGCGATCGCCTTCTCCACGTTGAGCATCGCGACCTTGATGACGTCGGCCGCCGAGCCCTGGATCGGCGCGTTGAGGGCCATGCGCTCGGCCATCTGCCGCCGCTGCCCGTTGTCGCTGGTCAGGTCGGGCAGGTAGCGGCGCCGGCCCAGGGTCGTCTCGGTGAAGCCGGTCTGCCGCGCCTCGGCGACGACGCCGTCGAGGTAGTCGCGGATCCCGCCGAAGCGCTCGAAGTAGGCGTGCATCTGCTCGCGCGCCTCCTCGACGGAGATGCGCAGCTGTCCGGACAGCCCGTAGGCGGACAGCCCGTAGGCCAGGCCGTAGCTCATCGCCTTGATCCGACGCCGCATCTCCGGGTCCACCTCGGAGATCGGGATGTCGAAGGCCTTGGAGGCGACGAAGCTGTGCAGGTCCTCCCCCGACATGAAGGCCTCGATCAGCCCCTCGTCGCCGGAGAGGTGCGCCATGATCCGCATCTCGATCTGGCTGTAGTCCGCCGTCATCAGCGACTCGTAGCCGGCGCCGACGACGAAGGCCTGCCGGATCCGGCGCCCCTCGGCGCTGCGGATCGGGATGTTCTGCAGGTTCGGGTCGGTGGAGGACAGCCGTCCGGTCGCCGCGATCGTCTGCTGGAAGGTGGTGTGGATGCGCCCCACGTCGTCGACCATCGGGATGAGGCCGTCGATGACCGTGCGCAGCCGGGTGACGTCGCGGTGGCGGAGCAGGTGCTCCATGAAGGGGTGCCCGGTCTGCTCGAACAGCCAGGTGAGCGCATCGGCGTCGGTGGTGTAGCCGGTCTTGTTCTTCTTCGTCTTCGGCAGGCCGAGCTCGTCGAAGATGACCGCCTGCAGCTGCTTCGGGGAACCGAGGTTCACCTCCCGGCCGATGACGGCGTAGCACTCGGCGGCGGCCGCGGCGACGGCGTCGGCGAACTCCTTCTGCAGGTCGTGCAGGAAGTCCAGGTCGACCGCGACGCCCCGGGCCTCCATGGAGGCGAGCACCCGCGTCAGCGGGAGCTCGATCTCACCGAGCAGGTGGGCCCCGCCCTTCTGGCCCAGCACCTGCTCGAGGGCGTCGGAGAGGTCGTTGACCGCCACGGCCTTGAGCACATCGGCCTTGGCAGCCTCCGCGGCCACGTCGTCCTCGCTCGGGCCGAGCCCGTCGAGGGTGAGCTGACCGTCGGCCTCGGCGGTGTCCTTGAGCTCGCGGCGGAGGTAGCGGACGGCGAGGTCGCCGAGGTCGAAGGACCGCTGACCCGGCAGCGCCAGGTAGGCGGCCAGAGCCGTGTCGCTCACGACGCCGGCGAGCTCCCAGCCCCGTGCCCAGATCGCCAGCAGCGGGCCCTTGACCTCGTGCACGACCTTGGGCCGGGCGGCGTCGGCCAGCCAGGCGGCCAGCGCCTGCTCGTCGGCGACGTCGAGGTCCGGTCCGAGGTCGACGAACGCGGTGTGGTCGTCGGCCGCCGCCAGCCCCAGGCCGGTGAGCTCGCCGGTGCCCCGGCCCCAGGTGCCGCGGAAGATCAGCCCGGTGGAGCCGGTCCGCGCGTGGGCGTCCAGCCAGGCACCGAGCCCACCGGCGGGCACCCGGTCGACGCTGACGTCGAAGCCGCCCTCGACCTCGGGTTCGACGCTGGCCAGCGTGGCGAACAGCCGCTCGCGCAGCACGCGGAACTGCAGGTTGTCGAAGAGGGTGTGCACCTCGTTGCGGTCCCAGGCCTGCACGGCGAGGTCCTGCGGGCCCACCTCGAGGGGGACGGCGCGGTCGAGCTCGGTCAGCCGCCGGTTCTGCAGCACCGAGGACAGGTGCTCGCGCAGCTTCTCCCCCACCTTGCCCTTGACCGTGTCGACCTGGTCGACCAGCGCGTCCAGCGAGCCGTACTCGCGCACCCACTTGGCGGCGGTCTTCTCGCCGACGCTCGGGATGCTCGGCAGGTTGTCGCTCGGGTCCCCCCGCAGGGCCGCGAAGTCGGGGTACTGCGCCGGTGTGAGGTTGTACTTGGCCTCGACCTCCTCCGGCGTGAAGCGGGTCATGTCGGAGACGCCCTTGCGCGGGTAGAGAACGGTGACGTGCTCGTTCACCAGCTGCAGCGCGTCGCGGTCACCGGTGGCGATCAGCACGTCCATGCCCTGCTCGACGGCCTGCACGGTGAGCGTGGCGATGACGTCGTCGGCCTCGTACCCCTCGGCGGTGATGACCGGCACCCGTAGTGCCCCCAGAACCTCCTGCACGAGGCTCACCTGGCCGCGGAAGTCCGTGGGGCTCTCGGCACGGTTGGCCTTGTACTCGGCGTAGATCTCGCTGCGGAAGGTCTTGCGGCCCACGTCGAAGGCGACGGCGAGGTGGCTGGGCTTCTCGTCGCGCAGGATGTTGATCAGCATCGACGTGAAGCCGTAGACGGCGTTCGTCGGCTGACCCGTCGTCGTGGAGAAGTTCTCGACCGGCAGCGCGAAGAACGCTCGGTAGGCCAAGGAGTGCCCGTCGAGCAGCAGCAGGCGCGGGCGCTGGGCGGGCGGGTGAGCTGCAGCCGACGGGGCGGCGGGCGCGGAGGTGGTAACCGGAGCGGACATCGCCGCCGATCGTAGTGAAGGACCCCCTCGCCCCCCGTCGCCCGCATGCTCGCGGCGGGCCCCTGCGGGAGGGCCGGCCGACCCGACGAAGCGGCGGTTACGGTGCCGGCATGACC
>NZ_POQU01000068.1 GCF_002938425.1 Blastococcus atacamensis
TTGTGCTGATCTTATATTGTACTATGTGTTTGTAGTATTCAGTTTAGCATTGTGTTCTCTATATGACCAGTCGTAGAATTGTCATTTTTTTTTTTTGACGGCGACCACCGACGGCTACACTATCTTCTTCGTCGGCAGCGTGAGAGGTGTATAAGAGACAGATGTGTATTAAGAGACAGCCCCCGTAGAGGGCCACCCACACCCCGCCCTCGGAGTCCACCGTCAGGCCGTCGGGGTTCTCCTCGCCGGGCAGCTGGACGAACGGGCGCCGCCCGGTGAGCCCGGAGTCCCTGTCGTAGTCGAAGACGTCGACCCGGTGGGTGGGCGTGTCGGCGTAGTAGGCCAGTGTCCCGTCCGGGCTCCACTCCAGGCCGTTGGAGACGGTGAGGTCGCCGAACACCTGGCGCACGCTGCCGTCGGGGTCCAGCCGGTACATCGAGGCGGCGCCGGCCGTCTGGTCGTATGCCATGGACCCGCACCAGAAACGGCCGTCGGGGTCGCAGCCCCCCTCGTTCATGCGGATGCCGCCGTCCACCCAGACGGGAGCCAGGGGTGTGACGGACCCGTCCGGCCCCTCCAGCGCGAACCCGCGTTCGACGGCGATCACGGCGCCGCCACCGCGCCGTGGGCGCATCGCTGCCGCGACGTCACCCACGTGCAGCCGCCGTGCTCCGCCGTCCTCGGACAGCGTGAGGACGTCGCCGGCGAGCATGTCCACGAAGCGGAGCCCACCCCAGCCCTCCGACCAGACCGGTCCCTCGCCGTGGTGGGCCACCGGCCCGCTGATCTGCTCCGCCCGCACCGGACCTCCTCCGTCGTCGAGTGCGATCCTGCCGTCACGCGGCCGCGGCGGCGCGCTCAGCCCTGGTTCTCGGAACTCGGCGGCGCGGGAGGCTCCATGCCGGCCGCCAGCAGGGTGCTCAGCGTGCGGCCCGCCGCCTCGATCACGGTCAGCTCCCGGGTGGCGCTGCGGGGCTTCGCCCGGGAGGAGACGCCGCAGAGCGTGCCGAAGAGCTCCAGGTCGCGGTTCAGCAGCGGGACGCCGACGTAGGCGGCCACCGTGCCGAGGGGCTGGCGGGCGTACGACGCGTACGCCGGCACGATCGCGGTCACCGTGGCCATCCGGGGCGCGTTGCCCTCGACCATCTGCCGGCAGAGGCTGCCGGCCCAGGGCACCTGGGTTCCCGGCCGGACCCGGTGGTCGGGCCAGACCCGGAGGACCACCTGCTGGTCGCCGACGAGGCGGGTCACCATCCACAGGTCCCATCCCACGTGCGCGTGCAGGAAGCGCAGGGCATCGTCCGCGGCGGCCGTCCAGTCCCGCCACGGTGCGACGTCGGCGACGTGCGCCGGAACCATGCCGTCCATTATCCCCCTCGCCACGCGTCCCGCACGGTGTCGCCGGCGCCGAGCCGGCCACCCGGTGACGTAGGCTGCGCACGCTCCAGGAGAGGGGCCTCGTCCGCCGTGCCACGGCACGGTTCCGCAGGGGAGGTCACCAGTGCCCCTGCCCCTCGATCCGCTGCTGCAGGCCATGCCGGTCGGGTTCATGGCCATCCGATTCGACTGGGTGGTCACCCACCTCAACCCCGCCGGCTCCGCCGTCGTGGGCAAGACGCCGGCCGAGCTCATCGGCGTCGACTTCTTCGAGGCGTTCCCCGCCAACGTCGACAACGAGTTCGGCCGGGTCTACCGCCACGCGATGGAGGCGCGCGAGCCCCAGCTGATCGAGGCGTTCTACCCCGACCCTCTCAACGCCTGGTTCGAGGCGTACGCCGTGCCCGTGGACACCGGGCTGGCGCTGTACTTCAGCGACACCACCGAGCGCCGGGCCGCGCAGAACCGGCTGGCGATGCTCGCCCGGGTGGGGGCCGAGATCACCGGCACGCTGGACGTCGCCGATGCCATCCGTCGCATCCCCCGGCTGCTGACGCCCGAGCTCGGGGACGGCTGCCTGCTCACCGTCCTCGACGACAGCGGTCGCCCCCGGGATGCCGGCTCCTGGCACGTCGACCCGGACAAGCGGGGCGTGCTCGCCGAGTACGCCGAGCGCCGGCTGTCCTCGCTGTCGGCGGACGCCCCCGTGCTCCGGGCCCTGCGGGGGGAGACGGTGGTCGTATCGGGGCAGGAGGCCCACGACGGGCTGACCGACCCCGACACGCAGGCGACGTTCCGCCTCATGGGCCCGCCGTCGATCACCACCCTGCCGCTGCTCGGCAACGCCCGCGTGGTGGGAGCACTGACGCTGCTCTCGGAGAGCGGGCGCCCGCCGTCGGAGCAGGACCTGCTGACCGCACGCGAGATCGCCGACCGCGTGGGTCTGGCCCTGCACAACGCCTGGCTGTTCGACCAGCACAAGCAGCTCGCCGAGGGGCTCCAGCGCCGGCTGCTCAGCCCTCCGGTGCGACCCGAGGGGGCCGAGGTCGTCGTCCGCTACACCCCGGCCGCCGAAGCGGCCCGGGTCGGTGGCGACTGGTACGACTCGTTCCCCCAGCCCGGCGGGGCCACCGTGCTCGTCATCGGGGACGTGGTGGGGCACGACACGGAGGCGGCCGCCGCGATGGGCCAGATCCGCGCGCTGCTGCGGGGCATCGCCGCCTACAGCGACGCCGGGCCCGCGGAGGTGCTGCGAGGTCTGGACGCCGCGATGACCCAGTTGGAGGTGGGCACCTACGCCACGGCCGCGGTGGCCCGGTTCGAGCGTTGCGCCGACGGTGGCAGCCGGTTGTGCTGGTCGAACGCCGGGCACCTGCCGCTGCTGGTCGTCGATCCCTCCGGCGTCGTGCAGCAGGTGGGGCCCTGGCGCGGGGAACGGCTGCTCGGCTCGGGCACGGACGCCGTCCGCACCGAGTCGGTCCTCGCGCTGGCACCCGGCTCGACGGTCCTCCTGGTCACCGACGGGCTGATCGAGCGGCGCGACGCCGACCTGGACGACGGCATGGAGCAGCTGCGCACCGCCGTCACCGAGCTGGCGTCGCGCCCGCTGCCCGAGCTGTGCGACGAGCTGATCGACCGCCTGGTGAGCGGACGGCCCGAGGACGACGTCGCCCTCGTGGCCATCCGGCTGGACGGCCCGACCGGCTAGCGCGCCGCCGCGGTCCCGTCCTCGCCCGGCAGGTGCTCGCCGTGCGCGAGCGTCTCCTCCTCGGCCTCGGCCTTCTGCACGTGCGCCTCGCCGGCGACCGTGGCCGCGGCGTCGCCGTGCGACTGCCCGTACAGCTCCTCGGCGCGGCCGAGCAGTTCCTCGGCCTTGGCCTTCGCCTTGTCGAAGATCGTCATGCACCCATCCTGTCGCTTCTCGGCCGCCGTCACCCGGTCGGCTTCCGCGCTCCGGTCCGCTCCTCGCTCGTTCCTCGCTGCGATGCTCCCGGAGCTGTCAGCCTCCGTCACCCGGTCGGCTTCCGCGCTCCGGTCCGCTCCTCGCTCGTTCCTCGCTGCGATGCTCCCGGAGCTGTCAGCCTCCGGCGAAGGGCGGGAGCACGTCGACCACCGCTCCGGGGGACAGCGCCAGCGCCCGGTCGCGGGTGGTGGTGCCGTCGACGAGGAACGAGCACGCGGTGAGCACCCGCTCCAGCCGATCGCCGTGATCGGCCACGATCTGGCCGACCAGCTCCTCGAGCGTGCCGGCCACGCGGCTCTCGGTGTCGACGCCGGAGGCGGCGCGGGCGCCGGCGAAGTACCGCACGGTGACGGGCTGGGCGGACACCGCTGGGGTGGTGGGGCGGGTGGGCACGTCAGCCACCGATCGCCGACATCGGGCGGGACGGCTGCAGGAAGCTCGGGTCGTCGATGCCGTGGCCGGGCAGCTTGCCGAGGGTGGCGATCCGCCAGCGGTCGGCGATCTCCTGGTCGGTGGCGCCCTCCCGCATCGCGGTGCGCAGGTCGGACTCCTCGCGGGCGAACAGGCAGTTGCGGATCTGCCCGTCGGCGGTGAGGCGGGTCCGGTCGCAGGTCCCGCAGAACGAGCGGGTCACCGAGGCGATGACCCCGACGGTGCCAGGGCCGCCGTCGACCAGCCAGCGCTCGGCCGGCGCCGAACCGCGCGCCTCGGTGTCCGGCGTCAGCGTGTGCGCGGCCGAGAGCCGCTCCAGGATGTCCTCGGCGGTGACCATCTCGCCCCGGGTCCACGCATGGTGCGCATCCAGCGGCATCTGCTCGATGAAGCGCAGCTGGTAGCCCTGCTCCAGGCAGAAGTCCAGCAGCGGGACGGCGTCGTCCTCGTTCATCCCCCGCATGAGGACGGCGTTGACCTTCACCGGCGTCAGCCCGGCGCGCTGGGCGGCGGCCAGGCCGGCGATGACGTCGTCGAGCCGGTCGCGGTGGGTGAGCTGCTTGAAGCGGTCGCGGTCGAGCGTGTCGAGGCTGACGTTGATGCGGTCCAGGCCGGCATCGGCCAGCGCCGGCGCGACGCGCGCGAGCCCGATCGCGTTCGTGGTCAGGCTGACCTCGGGGCGAGGGTGCAGCGCGGTGGCCGCCGCGACGATGCCCACCAGGCCCGGCCGGAGCAGGGGCTCACCACCGGTGAAGCGCACCTCGCGGATGCCCAGGTGCTCGACCCCGACGCGCACCAGGCGGACGATCTCGTCGTCGGTGAGGACCTCCACCTTGGGCAGCCAGTCCAGCCCCTCGGGCGGCATGCAGTAGGTGCAGCGCAGGTTGCAGCGGTCGGTCAGCGAGACCCGCAGGTCGGTGGCGACGCGGCCGTAGCGGTCGACCAGCCCACCGCTGCCCGGGGCCGGCGCCTGGGCCAGGCGCACCCGGGGGTCGGGGAGGGGGTCACTGGTCACGGGCCGAATGTAGCCGCGTGGCCCGAGGAATGCGGCGGTGCCGGTCCTCCGGTCGCGGCTAGGCTCCCTCCGCCACCCGAGAGACCGGCGGACGAATCACCCGCACTCGCCTGTGGCCAGGAAGCGCGAGAAGAACCCCGTGTCACCCCGCACCCTCTTGGGCCCCTACCTCCGCCTGTTCGCCGTTCCCGGTGCCGCGTCGTTCTCCCTCGCCGCCTGGGTCGGCCGGTTCCCGGCTCCGATGCTGGGGCTGGGCGCAGTGCTCCTGGTCGAGGGCGAGACCGGCAGCTATGGAGTGGCCGGTGCGGTCTCCGGGGCGCTGGCGCTCTCCTACGCCGTGGCCGGTCCGCTGTGGGCGCGGGCGATGGACCGGCGGGGGCAGGCGGCGGTGCTGCGGGTGGCCATGGCCGCGTTCCTGCTGACCGGCACCGCGTTCGTCGCCGCCGTCGTGGGCGGGACCCCGCGCTGGAGCTGGTTCCTCCTGGCCGCGGCCACCGGGTTCAGCAGTCCCAACATCGGTTCGCTGGTGCGGGCGCGCTGGTCCGCGGTGCTGGACCCGACGGGCCGGCAGACCGCGTACGCCTTCGAGGCGGTGGCCGACGAGGTGGTGTTCGTGCTCGGGCCGCCGCTGGTGACGCTGTTGGCGACCCTGATCGCGCCGCCGGTCGGTTTCCTCACCGGCATCGTGCTCGGGGTGGCCGGTGGACTGTGGTTGGCGGCCCAGCACGCCACCGAGCCGCCCCTGCACCCCGTCGACCCGGGTGCCCCGAAGCGGCGGCGCTCGGTGCTGACGCCGACGCTGCTGGTCGTCGTCGTCACCTACGTCGCGGTGGGCACCGTGTTCGGCGCGATCGACGTCGTCGTGGTCGGCTTCGCTGAAGAGGAGGGGGCGCACGCCCTGTCCGGCCTGGTCCTGGCCGTCTTCGCCTTCGGTAGCCTGCTGGCCGGGCTGGTCTACGGCCTCGCGAAGCTGCCCGGGACGCTGGCCGTCCGCTTCGTCGGCACGGCGGTGGCCTTCGGCCTGGCCGCGCAGCTGCTGTGGGGGGTGGGCTCCCTGCCGGTGCTCGTCGGCTGCGGCTTCCTGGCCGGGCTCACCATCGCGCCGGTGCTGGTGTCCGGGACGTCGCTGGTCGAGTCCCGCGTCGCGCCGGGGGTCCTGACCGAGTCGCTGGCCTGGACGATCACCGGGCTCACGCTGGGCGTCACCGCGGGGTCGGCCGGAGCGGGCGCGGCGGTGGACGCCTGGGGTGCGGAGGCGGCGTTCGCCGTCCCGGCCGGTGCGGCCGCGGTCGCCGGTCTGCTCGCGCTCGGCGGATCGGCCCTGATCGGTGAGCGCCGCGCGCCCGCGCCGTTGGTTGAGGACCGCACCACCGGGTAGGCGGTCCACGGGTCGATGGCGCACGACCTTTCGCGCGTCGGCCCCACGAACCCCGATCGGAAGGAATGCCCGTGGCTGCAGCAGTGCCCACCATCACCCTGAACAACGGAGTCGAGATCCCGCAGCTCGGGTTCGGCGTCTACCAGGTTCCGCCGGAGAAGACCGCGGAGACCGTGACGACCGCCCTCGAGGTCGGCTACCGGCACATCGACACCGCCGAGATGTACGGCAACGAGAAGGGCGTCGGTGAGGCCGTCGCGCGGTCGGGCATCGACCGCGGCGAGATCTTCGTGACCAGCAAGCTGAACAACGGCTTCCACCGTCGCGACGACGCCCTGCGCGCCTTCGACCAGACCCTCGCCGACCTGGGCTTCGACTACCTCGACCTGTTCCTCATCCACTGGCCGCTGCCGGGCATCGACGTCGACTTCGTCGAGACCTGGAAGGCCCTGGAGGAGATCTACGCCGGCGGCCGCTGCAAGGCCATCGGCGTCTCGAACTTCCAGGCCCACCACCTGCGCCGGCTGTTCGACGAGACCGAGATCAAGCCCGCGGTGAACCAGATCGAGGTGCATCCCTTCCTCGCCCAGGACGACCTCCGCGCGTTCAACGGTGAGCACGAGATCATCACCGAGGCCTGGTCGCCCATCGCGCAGGGCAAGGTGCTGGACGACCCGGCGATCGTCGCGATCGCCGAGCGCCTCGGCCGGACGCCGGCCCAGGTGGTCCTGCGCTGGCACATCGAGCGCGGCGACGTCGTCTTCCCCAAGTCCTCCTCGCGCGAGCGGATGGCCGAGAACTTCGCGCTGTTCGACTTCGAGCTCGAGACCGGCGACCTGGCGATGCTGACCGGGTTGGACCGCGGCGAGCGCACGGGCCCCGACCCCGACCGGTTCAACTACATTCCCTGACGCTCCGCGCCAGGACCGCCGGCGAGAGCCGTCCCCGGGTGCAGCTGAGCCGCTGCGTGCCTCGCGGCAGGAGGCCTCCGGCCCCCGTGCCGCGGGGCCCCTGCCGTGGTTGCGTTGCGAGGCCCTACTCCGTCGTGACGAAGTCGATGAGCTCTTCCACCCGGCCGATGAGCGTGGGCTCGAGATCGGTCCAGGTGCGCACCCGCGCGAGGATGCGCTGCGCCCAGACGTAGCCGGTGTCGTCCTCCCAGCCGAGGCGCTTGCAGACGCCGGTCTTCCAGTCCTCGCCCTTCGGCACGGTCGGCCACGCCTTGATGCCGACGACGGAGGGCTTGACGGCCTGCCAGATGTCGATGAACGGGTGGCCGACGACCAGCGCGTGGTCGCCGGTGATCTGGTCGGCGATCCGGGACTCCTTGGACCCCGTGACCAGGTGGTCGACGAGCACCCCGAGCCGCCGGCCGGACGCCGGGCGGAAGTCGCGCACGATGGCGGGCAGGTCGTCCACGCCGTGCAGTGGCTCGACGACGACGCCCTCGATCCGCAGGTCGTGGCCCCAGACCTTCTCCACGAGCTCGGCGTCGTGCTTTCCCTCGACGTAGATGCGGCCCTCCCGTGCCACCCGGGCCCGGGCGTTGGCCACGTACGTGGAGCCCGAGGCGCTGCGGGTGGGCGCCGCCGCGACGGCGTGCTTCGGGCGAACCAGCACGACCGGGCGCCCGTCCACCCAGAAACCGGGCCCCAGCGGGTAGCCGCGGACGCGCCCGAAGCGGTCCTCGAGGTGGACGACGTCCTTCTCGCAGCGCACCACCGCGCCGACGAAGCCCGAGCTGGGGTCCTCGACGACGAGGTCCTTCTCCGCCTCCACCTGCGGCACCGGCTTCTTGACCGTGCGCGGGTGGACGAGGTTGTCGTAGGGGGAGCGGGGAGGCACCCGTACATGCTGAGCACCGGGGCCGCGCACGCGTCGGCGACGCGCCGACCGGCGGACGGACCGATCCGTGCCGACACGCCCGCACAGTGCCGGACTACGCAGCGTCACGGGATCTCCCGCGGTTGCGCCGTCCAACGGACGATCAGATGGCGCGCCACCTATTGGCCCGTGACCTGCGCGAAAACGCGAATGGCGGATTAGATTCGGCCGCCGAGAATGTCCGTTACCGCTGATGACGGGCAATTCCGGGCGGAGTCCGAATCGCCCGTTCGTTTCGAGTCGATCATCCCGGTCACCCATTCGTGTGACGGACACGACCCGAGCTCAGACAGGAGCACCACCACGATGATCGGTACCGACACCATCAGCCGTGTGATCGGCCAGGACGTCTACGACGAGGCCGGCGAGAAGATCGGCTCTGCTTCGGAGGTCTACCTGGACGACGAGACCGGCCAGCCGGAGTGGGTCACGGTTCGCACCGGCCTGTTCGGCACCAAGGAGTCCTTCGTCCCGATCCGGAACGCCGACCTGACCGACAACGGCGTCCGCGTACCGGTGAGCAAGGCTCGCGTGAAGGACGCCCCGAAGATCGACACCGACGGGCACCTCTCGCCGCAGGAGGAGCAGGAGCTCTACCGCTACTACGGCCTCGGCGGTGGCACCGACACCGGCATGCAGTCCGAGACGACGGCCGGCATGCAGTCCGAGACGACGACCGGCATGCAGTCCGAGACGACGACCGGCATGGCCGGCACCGGCATGACCGACCACCCCGGCACCGTCGGCCACGACACCTCCGGCCCCACCACGGACAGCGCGATGACGCGGTCCGAGGAGCACCTCAGCGTGGGCACCCGCGAGGAGGAGATCGGCCGCGCCCGGCTGCGCAAGTACGTCGTGAGCGAGAACGTCACCGAGACCGTTCCCGTGACCCGCGAAGAGGTCCGCGTCGAGCGCGAGCCCATCACCGACGCCAACGTCGGCAACGCCCTCGACGGCCCGGCCATCTCCGAGGAGGAGCACGAGGTCACGCTGCACGCCGAGCGTCCCGTGGTCGCCAAGGAGGCCGTCCCGGTCGAGCGCGTCCGCCTGGACACCGAGACCGTCACCGAGCAGGCGCAGGTGAACGAGACCCTCCGCAAGGAGGAGATCGAGGTCGACGGCGCCACGGACAACGACCGGCGCGTCTGAGGACCAGCCCCCGCTCAGGGGGCGACACCGAACGGCGGCCGACCGAGTTCACCTTCGGCCGGCCGCCGTTCGCGTGTGCGGGCTCAGTCCGCCAGGCAGGCGGTGAGTGCGCCGATCATCAGCGGGACGTCGAGCGCCGAGGCGAGCTCCCGGCACGAGTGCATCGCGAGCATCGGCGCGCCGACGTCGACCGTCGGGACGCCCAGCCGGGTCGCCGTCAGCGGGCCGATGGTGCTGCCGCAGGGCAGGTCGGCGCGAGTGACGAACGTCTGCACCGGAACGCCGGCCTCCTCGCACCGCTCGGTGAACCAGCCGCCGGACGCCGCGTCCGTGGCGTAGGCCTGGTTGGCGTTGACCTTGAGCACCGGGCCCCCGCCCAGCTGCGGCCGGTGCGCGGGCTCGTGCCGCTCCGAGCGCGTGGGGTGCACCGCGTGCGCCATGTCGGCCGAGACCAGCACCGACCGGGCCAGCGCCCGGTGCACGGCCTGCGGATCACCCGGGTCGCCGGCGGTGGCCAGCCGCTGGACCACGTCCTCGAGGAAGCTGCCGCGCGCCCCGGACATCGACCCGCTGCCGACCTCCTCGTGGTCGTTGCAGACGAGTGCCTGCGTGCGCGCCCCGGCCGGGGCGGCCAGCAGTGCCAGCAGCCCCGAGTGGCAGCACGCCTGGTTGTCCAGCCGCGGTGCGGCGATCCAGGTGCCGTCGGCACCGGCGCGGGCCGCCGGCTGGGTGTCGGCGAGCACGAGGTCGTGGCCCACGACGTCACCGGCTCCGACGCCGACCTCGGCGGCCAGTGCCTCCACCAGGCCGGGCTCGCTGCCCAGGTCGCGGTCCCACACCGGCACGAGGTGCTGCTGCGGGTCCAGCGTCAGCCCCTCCCGCACCGAGCGGTCGAGGTGGATGGCCAGGGACGGCAGCCGGAGCGGCGCCCCGGGCAGCCGCACCAGCGCCGTCGTCCCCCCACGGAGCACCAGCCGCCCGGCGACGGTGAGCTCGCGGTCGAGCCAGGTGTGCCAGAGCCCGCCACCGTAGGGCTCCACGCCCACGAGCCGGTACCCGGCCTGCCGGACGTCGGAGTGCGGCCGGACCTTGAAGGTGGGGGAGTCGGTGTGTGCGCCGACCAGCCGCATGCCCGTCTCCGCGGGTGAGCCGGTGCCGACCCGGAAGGCGATCAGGCTGCCGTGCCGGACGACGAAGTGCCGGCCGCCGGGCGCGGGCGCCCAGGAGTCGGTCTCGGCCAGCTCGGTGAAGCCGGCGGCGGTGAGACGGCGGGCCAGCTCGGCGACGGCGTGCGAGGGCGAGGGCGATGCGTCGACGAAGGCCCGCAGGTCGTCGCCGAGCGCGGGCGCGTCGGTGTCGGCGGTCGGCATGGGTCCATCGTCTCCCGCCGGGGTGCCCGGCCGCCCGCCCGGGGGACGCCGGGACGATCCGGGTGCCATGCTGCCCGGTGTGACCGACCGCACGGTGCAGCCCCTCGGGAGCCCTGCCGCGCTGGCCGCCGCCCTGGAGGACACCGGCTACCTCCCCGACGACGGGCTGGCCACCGCCGCCTACCTGGCGCTGGCCATGCACCGGCCGCTGTTCCTGGAGGGCGAGGCCGGCGTCGGGAAGACCGCGCTCGCGCACGCGCTGGCCGAGATCACCGGCCGGCCGCTGCACCGGCTGCAGTGCTACGAGGGCCTGGAGGCGTCCCAGGCGCTCTACGACTGGGACTTCGGCCGCCAGCTGCTGCACCTGCGCGCCGCCGAGGCCACGCACACCGGCGGGGACACCGACGCACTCGAGGCCTCGCTCTACGACCGCCGCTTCCTGCTGGCCCGGCCGCTGCTGCGGGCGCTGGAGGACTCGCCGAGCGTGCTCCTCGTCGACGAGGTCGACCGCGCCGACGACGAGTTCGAGGCATTCCTGCTGGAGGTCCTGTCGGACTTCACGATCTCCATCCCCGAGCTGGGCACGATCCGCGCGCAGACCCCGCCGCTGGTCGTGCTCACCTCCAACCGGACCCGCGAGGTGCACGACGCGCTGAAGCGGCGCTGCCTCTACCACTGGCTGGCCCACCCCGACTTCGACCGGGAGGTGGCGATCCTGCGCCGCCGGCTGCCCGACGTCACCGAAGGCCTGGCCCGTCAGGTGGCCCGGGCGACGGCGACGCTGCGCACCCTGGACCTGCTCAAGCCGCCCGGCGTCGCGGAGGCGATGGACTGGGCCACCGCGCTGCACACGCTCGGCGCCCGCGAGCTCGACCCCGATCTGGCCGCCCGCACGTTGGGCGCCGTCCTGAAGTACCGCGAGGACACCGAGCGGGTGCAGGCGCTGGGCACGGCGGCGTTCAGTGTCTGACTCCCCAGGCATGGGAAGCGTTACCCCCCTTCGCGGCGCCCAGGACGCACGTTTCGCTTCCCATGCCTCAGGGGGGCGGGACGTCGTGGACACACTGCTCGCTTTCGCGCGGACGCTGCGGCACGCGGGCGTGCCCGCCTCCCCGGACCGGGTCGAGGCGCTGCTCGCGGCGCTGGCGCACCTGCGGGTGCTGGACTCCTCCGACGTCTACTGGGCCGGCCGGCTCACCCTCTGCGGCGGCCCCGACGACCTCGACCGCTACGACGCCGCCTTCGCGGCCTTCTTCTCCGGCGAGCGACCGCGGGGATCGCGGGCGACGGCGTCCGTGCCACCGCGCCTCGCCGTCTCCGCGCCGCTGGACGCGGGCACGGGCGAGGGCGGCGACGACGCCGACGCGCCCGACCTAGCCGCCCGGGCCAGCGCCGACGAGGTCCTGCGCCACCGGGACGTCGGAGGGCTGACGCCGGCCGAGCGGGAGCACCTGCGCCGGCTGTTCGGGCTCCTGGTCCCCGCGGCCCCCATGCGGCCGGCCCGGCGGCGGCGCCCGTCCCCCCGCGGCGCGGTGCACCCCGCCCGGACGGTTCGCCGGGCGCTGCGCGACGGCGGCGAGGTGAGCCGGCTGGTGCACCGCCGCGCCCGCCCTCGGCCGCGGCGGGTCGTGCTGCTGGTCGACGTCTCCGGGTCGATGACGCCCTACGCCGACGCGCTGCTGCGGTTCGCGCACGCGGCCGTGCGGACCCGGCCGGCCTCGACGGAGGTCTTCACGATCGGCACCCGGCTGACCCGGCTGACCCGCGAGCTGCGCCGGCGGGACGCCGACCGGGCGCTGGAGGCGAGCGGCCGGGCGATCCCGGACTGGTCGGGTGGGACGCGGCTCGGCGAGGTGCTCAAGGCGTTCCTCGACCGCTGGGGCCAGCGCGGCACGGCCCGCGGTGCCGTGGTGGTGCTGTGCAGCGACGGCTGGGAGCGTGGGGACGCGGCGCTGCTGGGCGAGCAGATGGTCCGGCTGCGGCGGCTGGCGCACGCAGTGGTCTGGGTGAACCCGCACAAGGGCCGGGAGGGGTACGAGCCGCTCACCGGTGGGATGCAGGCGGCACTGCCGTCGGTCGACCACTTCGTCGCCGGGCACAGCATGGCCGCTTTCGAGCGGCTCGCGGAGGTGATCTCGAATGCGTGACGTGCTGGACGAGCTCGTGGGCTGGTGGCAGGCGGGGGAGACCGTCGGGATGGGCACGGTGGTGGCCACCTGGCGCTCGGCGCCGCGGCCGGCGGGGGCCTCGATGATGGTCGGCCCGGACGGCAGCGCCGTCGGCAGCGTCTCCGGCGGCTGCGTGGAGGGCGCGGTCTACGAGGAGGCCAAGGACGCCGTCGAGACCGGCGAGCCGACCCTGCGCCGCTACGGCGTCAGCGACGACGACGCCTTCGCCGTGGGGCTGACCTGCGGCGGCATCCTGGACGTGTTCGTGGAACGCATCTCCCGTGAGTCGTTCCCCGAGCTGGGGGAGGTCGCGGCCTCGGTGGGGCGGCACGAGCCGGTCGCCGTCGTCACGGTGGTCGCCGGGCCGGACGACCGGCTGGGCCGGCGGCTGGTGCTCTGGCCCGACCGGGCCGCGGGGACACTGGGCTCCGTGCGGCTGGACGACGCCGTCGCCGCCGACGCCCGCGGCATGCTCGCCGCCGGCCGCACCGGCATGCTGCACGTCGGCCACGACGGCGAGCGGCGCGGTGACGACCTGACCCTGTTCGTCAACTCCTTCGCCCCGGCGGCCCGCATGGTCGTGTTCGGCGCCATCGACTTCGCCGCCGCCGTGGCCCGGGTGGGCGCCTTCCTCGGTTACCGGGTCACGGTGTGCGACGCGCGGCCGGTGTTCGCGACGCCGAAGCGCTTCCCCGAGGCGCACGAGGTGGTCGTCGAGTGGCCGCACCGCTACCTGCAGGCCGAGGTGGCCGCGGGGCGCATCGACGAGCGCACCGTGCTGTGCGTGCTCACCCACGACCCGAAGTTCGACGTCCCGCTGCTGGAGGTGGCGCTGCGGACGCCCGTGGCCTACGTCGGCGCCATGGGCTCGCGGCGCACCCACGACGAACGGCTGGCGCGGCTGCGCGAGGCCGGGCTGTCCGCCGAGGAGATCGGCCGGCTGTCCTCGCCGATCGGCCTGGACCTGGGCGCCCGGACACCGGAGGAGACGGCGGTGTCGATCGCGGCCGAGATCATCGCGGGCCGGTGGGGCGGCACGGGCGAGCGGCTGGCCGGGACCGACGGGCCCATCCACCGGACGGCCGAGCGCTGAACGAGCTGCCCCACCGCTACGACGTCGAGGTCGTGGGCCTGCTCGCCTCGCCGGAGCACCGGTACGACGGCCGGCCCGGGACGACGACGCCGGAGCAGGGCACCGATCGGCGCGAGCGCCTGGAGGTGCGCGCCGGTCACGGCATCGTCGGCGACCGCTACGCCGGCAGGTCCGCGCACCGCGACGCGCAGGTGACCGTGTTCGCGGCGGAGTCCCTGGAGGCGCTGGCCGCGGAACTCGCCGCCGGCCCGTGGGACCCCCTGCTGACCCGGCGCAACGTGGTGCTCCGCGGCGCCGAGGTCGAGGCCCTGCGCGGGCAGGACTTCGCACTGGACTGCGGGGAGGGGGCCGTGCTGCTCCGCGGGGGACGGCCGGCCAACCCCTGCGCGTGGATGGACGTGGTGCTGGCCCCCGGCGCGCACCGGGGGCTGCGCGGCCGCGCGGGGATCCGCTGCGCCGCGCGGTCCGACGGCGTGCTCCGCCTCGGCCCGGCAGTGCTGAGCACCGCCGTCCCGCTGGACGCCGCGGCGGCCGGCGCCGTCCGGCCGCTGGTGCCGCACCGGAGGTGACCCCGGGGCGCGTGTGACGGACATGCCGCTCCGCGGTGGGCGGATGGCATGCAGCGGGGGAGGATCGACGCGATCGGACCGCCACGTCGGCGGGCCGGCACCACGACGGACGGATTTCCATGCGTATGCGACGACTCGCCCTGGTCGGGGCGGCGGCCCTCCTGCTGGCCGGCTGCGGTGGCTCCGACGAGTCCGGCTCGGACTCGGGCTCGGCGGCCTCCTCGTCGAGCGAGAGCGGCAGCGAGCTCAGCCAGAAGGAGGCCTCCGAGATCGTCGACGCCTCCTTCACCGCGCTCGAGGAGTCCGGGGCGGCCCACGTCGTCGGCTCGATCGAGGAGAACGGCTCCATGCAGGAGCTGGACCTCCAGCTCCAGGGCGACGACGTCTCCGGCAGCATCACGATGGATGGTGTCGCCGTCCAGCTGATCTCCGTCGGCGGCCAGGCCTACGTCCAGGCGCCGGGCGACTTCTGGTCGTCCTTCGGCATGCCCGCCGAGTTCGCCGGCCAGCTCGAGGGGCAGTGGGTGCTCATGCCGCCCGAGGCGGCCGAGTCCTTCTCGACCCTGACCCTGTCCGGTTTGGTGCAGGAGCTGCGCTCCGCCGGCGGCGACTCGGTGAAGGGCGAGGTGACCACCGACGAGCTCGACGGCGAGAAGGTCGTCGTCGTGACGCAGGACGACGGCAGCACCTTCACCGCGCGCGACGACGACGCCGAGCCGTTCCCCCTGCTGATCGAGGACAAGGGCGACGCCCCGGCCACGGTCGAGTTCAGCGGCTTCGGCGAGCAGACCTCGATCGCCGCCCCGCCGAACCCGGTGGACCTCACCACCCTCGGGGGCTGATCCACCGCGCGTCCGGCCGGGCCACGCGGCCCGGCCGGACGTAGGTTCCCTGGACACCCGGTCGTCCGGAGGACCCCATGCGCCTCCGTCAGCTCACCGACGCGACCGGCCGTCACCGCCGCGGCCCTGCTCCTGAGCGCCTGCGGCAGCAGCCCGCTGGAGGGCAGGACGGGGGACGAGGTCCCCCGCGCCGCGGCCGACGCCCCCGACGACGGCGACTCGACCAGCACCATCGAGTTCAGCCGCTTCGGCGAGGAGGAGGACAGCTCCGCTCCCGAGGACGCGATCCCGCCGACGTGATGGGCGGCGCTGACCAGCCGGCGACTTCCCGACCGGCTGCGGGCGGGGCAGACTCGGCGGCATCGTCCGGAGAGAGGAGCCCGGTGAGCGACGATCGCGCGCTGCCCGGCCCCGTCGTCGGGCTGCGGCGCGAGCGCGAGGTGCTGACGGTCGCGCTCGGGACCCACCGGCACGTCGTCCTCGAGGGGCCGCCCGGGACGGGCAAGTCGACGTTGCTGCGCGCCGTCGCCGCCGACACCGGGCACGACGTCGTCTTCGTCGAGGGCAACGCGGAGCTGACCCCGGCGCGGCTGGTCGGCTCCTACGACCCGGCCGCGGTGATGGCCGAGGGCTACGTGTCCGGCAGCTTCATCGACGGCCCGCTGCTCACCGCGATGCGCGGCTCGGGGCTGCTGTACCTCGAGGAGCTCAACCGGATCCCCGAGGAGACGCTCAACGTCCTCATCACGGTGCTCACCGAGGGCGAGATCGCCGTTCCCCGCCTGGGCACGGTGCGGGCGACGGCCGGGTTCCGGCTCATCGCCGCGATGAACCCGTTCGACGCGATCGGCACCGCGCGGGTCGGGCAGGCGATCGCCGACCGCATGTGCCGGGTCGTGCTCGGCTACCAGGACGAGCAGGCCGAGCGGGAGATCGTCACGGCGGTCACTGGAGGGGACCCCCGGCAGGTGGAGCTCGCCGTCGCGCTGGTGCGGGCGACCCGGGCGCACCGCGACCTGCGCACCGGGTCCTCGGTCCGAGGGGCGATCGACCTGGTGCTGCTGCTCGACGGGCTGCTGCGGCTGCGCGGGTTGGATCGCCTGGAGGCCCCCGGCGCCCGCGAGGCGACGCGGGACGCGCTGCACGCGGCGCTCTCGGGCCGGATCCGGGTGACCGAGGGCGTGGAGCGCACCCCCGAGGCGGTGCTCGACGAGATCCTGGAGGCGTCCTGGCCCGTCGACGTCCCGGCCCAGGACGGGCCACCGGGACCGGTTCCCCCGCCCACCGGGGACGGCCAGGGAAAAGCGGGGGGCCTGCCGTCTGAGGCGGCGGGCCCGGACAGCACGGACGACCGGCGGCAGCCGGGTCGGCGCGGCCCGCGGCAGACCGCGCGACGAGAACTCCAGCTGAGGCACCCTTCCTTCGACGAGGTCTCTCCGGAGGTGGGGGAGCTCGACGAGGAGGCGTTCGCGGCGCTGATGGGCGAGGACCCGGACGCGGCGGCCGCGCTGCTGGCCGACCTGGCCCTCGCCACGGACCGGGAGCTGCGCTCGGCCGCGCGCCGGCTGGCGGCCCGGGTGTTCGTGCAGGTGGGCCGGGTCGGAGCTGCCCGCGTCCGCGGGACGCGGCGGCTGGCCCCGGCGCGCGGCGGGGACGGCGACCTCGACCTGGAGCGGACGCTGGACCGCTGGAGCGGGCCGTGGCCGCCGGCACCCGAGGACGTGGTGGCCCGGCGGTGGACCGGGTCGCGGCGGGCGGTCTGCCTCGCCGTGGACCGGTCGGGGTCCATGAGCGGGCTGGGGGTGGCGATCGCGGCGGTGGCGGCGGCCGGCGTCGTCCTCGCGGCCGGGGAGCGGCTGGGCACCAGCGTGCTGGCCTTCTCCGACCGGGTGGAGGTGCTGCAGCAGCACGGCCGGCACCGGGCGGCCGAGGACCTGGTGCTCGCCCTGGTCGGGCTGCGCGGGCACGGGCGGACCGACGTGGCGGCGGCGCTCCGGGCCGCGTCGGGTCAGCTGCGTTCCGCGGCGCATGCCGACGAACGCATCGTGGTGCTGCTGTCGGACTGCCTGTCGACGGCGGGTGACCCGGCGGAGTCGGCGCTCGGCGGCATCGACCGGCTCGACGTGCTCTGCCCGCTGCCCGCCGGCGGCGAGGAGGGGGAGGCGCTCACGGCGTCCCGGGCCCTGGCCGCGCGTGGCGGAGGCTCGGTGGCCGCCGTGCGCTCGCTCACCGACCTGGGACCGGCGCTGACCCGTCTCCTGCACTGACGGTAGTCCGACGAGGGCGGGCCGGAGGCTCCCCCGGGGAGCGGATCGGTGCGCTCCCCGGGGGACGGTGTCATCGCTCAGCGGTCGGCGTCGGTGTAGACGATCATCCCGCGGATGTTCTTGCCGTCGCGCATGTCCTGGTAGCCCTGGTTGACGTCTTCCAGGGAGTACCGCGTGGTCACGAGCTCGTCGAGCTTGAGCTGCCCCTCCTGGTACAGGGAGAGCAGCTCCGGGATGGCGTTGCGCGGCGCGAGGCCGCCGAAGATGGCGCCCTGCAGGTCCTTCTGCAGCAGGGTCAGCTCGAAGAGGCTGAGCTTCACGTCGACGTTGGCGTAGTTGCCCATGCCGGTGACGACGGCGCGGCCGCCCTTGCCGGTCACGCTGAGCGCCGCGGCGATGTCCTCGCCCTGGATGTCGCCGACGGTGATGATCGTCTTCTCCGCCATCCGGCCCCAGGTGAGCTCGTTGATGGCCGGGGCCGCTTCCTCCATGCTCGCGAAGGTGTGCGTGGCGCCCAGGTCCGTCGCCCACTCCCGCTTGGCGGCGACGGGGTCGATGACCATCACGCGCTTCGCGCCGGCCGCGGCCGCACCCTGGACGGCGTTCATGCCCACGCCGCCGGCCCCCATGACGACCACGTTCTCGCCCGGGCGCACGTCGGCCACCTTGGTCGCCGAGCCCCAGCCGGTGGTGACGCCGCAGCCGACGAGCGCCGCGATCTCCAGCGGGATGTCGGGCTCGATCCTCACCACCGACGCCTGGTGCACCGTGATGTAGGGCGAGAACGTGCCGAGCAGGCACATCGGGATGACGTCCTTGCCCTTGGCCTGGATGCGGTAGCTGCCGTCGGAGATCGACGTGCCGGCCAGCAGGTTGGCGCCCAGGTCGCAGAGGTTCTGCTGCCCGCGCGAACAGGGCGGGCACTGGCCGCAGGCGGGGATGAACGCCGTGACGACGTGGTCGCCCTCCTTGAGCCCGGTCACCCCCGGGCCGACCTTGGTGACGACGCCGGCGCCCTCGTGCCCGCCGATCACGGGATAGGAGGCGACCGGGGTGCCGCCGGTGACCAGGTGCTCGTCGCTGTGGCACAGCCCGGAGGCGGCGAGCTGGACCTGCACCTCGCCCGTGCGCGGATCACCCAGCTCGATCTCCTCGATCGACCATTCCTCGCCCACGCCCCACAAGATCGCGCCCTTGGTCTTCAACCGGATTCCTCTCCCTAGGCCCGCCTCGTCGCGGGTGCGGGCCACACCTGTGTGCCCCGGCTCACAGACTGCTGAGGCGGGGTGGGTGCGTCAAGATCTGGGGCGCGTCGCCGCCGCGCAGCGCCGGTGCCGCAGACTGGCCCGGTGTCCGGCAGCCCCGTGGTCGTCGTCGGAGCCGGTCCGGTCGGCCTGACCGCGGCCCTGCTGCTGGCCCGGCGCGGCCTCGACGTCGTCGTCCTGGAGCGGCACCGGGAGCCCTATCCGCTGCCGCGGGCGGTGCACCTGGACGACGAGGTGTTCCGGGTGCTGCAGGACGCCGGCGTGGCCGGTGCGCTGGCCCCGTCGACCCGGCCGATGGCGGGACTCCGGCTTCTCGACGGCGGGCACCGGGTGCTCGCGGAGTTCCGCCGTGCGCCGGACGCCGGCACGAACGGCTGGCCGCAGGGCTCCTTCGTGCACCAGCCCGACCTGGAGGCGGTGCTGGCCGAGGCGGTGGCCGCCATGCCGCGGGTGGCGGTCCGCCGGGGCGTGGAGGTCACCG
The DNA here is from genome assembly GCF_002938425.1 of Blastococcus atacamensis. Taxonomy (GTDB): domain Bacteria; phylum Actinomycetota; class Actinomycetes; order Mycobacteriales; family Geodermatophilaceae; genus Blastococcus; species Blastococcus atacamensis. Next base: position 19,257 of record NZ_POQU01000068.1, read on the forward strand.
GGCTGGACGGCCGCGACGGGCCGGTGACCGTGCGAGCCCGGGACCGGACGACGGGGGAGGACCGGTCCGTCCGGGCGGCCGCGGTGCTCGGCTGCGACGGCGCCGGCAGCACGGTGCGCGACCTGATCGGTGCCCGGATGCGCGACCTGGGCCCGGCCGACCGCTGGTTGGTGCTCGACGTCCGCGCCGACCGGCCGCTGGACCTGTGGCCCGGCGTGCACCAGGTGTGCGATCCGTACCGCGCCTCGACGTTCATGCCGGTGACCGGCGACCGGTACCGCTGGGAGTTCCGCCTGCTGCCCGGGGAGACGGCGGCCGACCTGACCGCGCCGGCCCGGTTGTCCGGCCTGCTGGGCGGCCTCGGCGACGTCGAGCTCCTGCGGGCCGTCGAGTACACCTACCGCGCGCAGGTGGCCGACCGCTGGCGGGCGGGGCGGGTGCTGCTGGCCGGCGACGCCGCGCACCTCAGCCCCCCGTTCGTCGGCCAGGGCCTGGGTCTGGGCCTGCGTGACGTTCACCAGCTCGCCTGGAAGCTCGCCGCAGTCCTGGACGGGACGGCGCCCGACGAGCTGCTGGACACCCACCAGGCCGAGCGCGAGCCGCACGCCCGGGCGCTGATCCGGGTCGCGCTGCTGCTCGGCGCGTTGATGACCGGCGGCGGGCGCGGCGGCGCCGTCGTCCGGCGGGGCGTGCTCGCCGCGGTCCGCCGTCTCCCCGCCGTCGCACGGCTGGCCACCGACAGCCGCACGCCACCGCTGCGCCGCGGTCCGCTGGTGGAGCGGCGCGGCCGGGCCGGCCGCCGGCTCGCGGGCGCGCTCGTGCCGCAGCCCCAGGTACTGGTCGACGGCCGACCGTGCCGGCTCGACGACGTCCTGGGCGACGGCGAGGTCGAGCTGACGGCCGATCTGCTGGTGCGCCGGTCCGACGGCACGGCGGTCCAGGTGGAGGACCCGACCGGGATGCTGCGGCGCTGGCTGGGCGGGGCCGCCGTCGTGCGGATCCGGCCCGACCGGATCGTCCGCTCCGTGCGTCAGCGCGGCGGGCGGCCGATGCCGATCGCGTAGAGCAGGCCGAGGACGGCGCCCGGCGGCAGGGCCACGTAGAGGAACCATGGGTGCACCCCGCCGACCGTGGCTCTTATACACATCTGACGCTGCCGACGAAGAGGATGGCGTATATCTAGGTGGTTGCTCTACCAACAAACAACAAATGGAAAAAAATCTAGATCACAGAAATACTGAAAAAAAAAAACATAAGAATAGTCAAAAATGATAATTATAAA
>NZ_POQU01000069.1 GCF_002938425.1 Blastococcus atacamensis
GTTCCAGGGCGCGACCGTTGCGCACCAGCGACGACGCCGCCGAAGCCGACAGCCGGGCGTGGCCGCGCAGCCAGGCGGTCATCGACGCCTTGCCGTCGAAATCGGCCGCGCCGGCCAGCTCGCACTGGCGCACCGTGCGCGTCACCTCGGCCGCCAGCCGGTTGGACAGCACCAGCAGATCACCCAGCCGCTGCAGCAGCGCCGGCCCGAACAGGCCCTCGATCCGCTCGGCGGACAGCCCGTGGAGAGCCACCTCCACCGCCGTCGGACCGCTCGAACGCATGTACGAATTCTAGCTGGGATCGCCATCATCCGCAGCACGAATCCCCAGGTCAGCAGACTGTCCACAGCCTGCACGGCCCCGTTGACCGGCGGCGCTCCGCCCAGGTTCGGTGAGCCGTGTCGCCAGCGCGCGGTGAATTCCTGCTCCGGGCGAGTGAGCAGATTCAGGAACTGGAGGGGGCAAGGGAGAATGCACGGCATGACCCACGTGCTCGACCCCGACGCGCTGCCCGGGGCGACCCCCGCGGTGCACGCGCCGCTGCCGCCGTACGACGACGTGATCCGCTCCGACGCGGCCTTCCGTGCGTTCCTGCACGGTCTGCCCGGCGTCGACCAGGTGGGCGCCGAGGCCCGCGCCGCACAGCTGGGCACCCGCTCGATCAAGACCACGTCCAAGGCGTGGGCGATCGACATGGCCATCTCGATGGTCGACCTGACCACGCTGGAGGGCGCCGACACCCCCGGCAAGGTGCGCAGCCTGGCCGCCAAGGCCAAGCAGCCCGACCCCTCCGACCCGACCACGCCGCGGGTCGCCGCCGTCTGCGTCTACGGCGACCTGGCCGGCGTCGCCCGCGAGGCGCTGGCCGGCACCGGCATCCACGTCGCCGCGGTGGCCACCGCCTTCCCGAGCGGCCGTGCGAGCCGTGCGGTGAAGATCGCCGACGTCCGGGACGCCGTGGAGAACGGCGCCGACGAGATCGACATGGTCATCGACCGGGGCGCCTTCCTCACCGGCCGCTACCTCGACGTCTACGAGGAGATCGTCGCGGTCAAGGAGGCCTGCGGGGACGCACACCTGAAGGTCATCCTGGAGACCGGTGAGCTGAAGACCCTCGACAACGTCCGCCGCGCCAGCTGGATCGCGATGCTCGCCGGCGGCGACTTCATCAAGACCTCCACCGGCAAGGTGAGCCCGGCCGCCACGCTGCCGGTCGGCCTGGTGATGCTCGAGGCGGTCCGCGACTTCCGCATCGCCACCGGGCGCCAGATCGGCTTCAAGCCCGCCGGCGGCATCAGGACGACGAAGGACGCCGTCAAGCACCTCGTGATGATCAACGAGACCGTCGGCCCGGACTGGCTGGACCCCGACTGGTTCCGCTTCGGCGCCTCCAGCCTCCTCAACGACCTCCTCCTGCAGCGGCAGAAGCTGCGCACCGGCCACTACTCCGGCCCCGACTACGTGACGGTGGACTGACCCAGAGATGAGCGTTTTCGAGTACGCCCCCGCGCCCGAGTCGCGGTCGATCGTCGACATCGCACCGTCCTACGGCCTGTTCATCGACGGCGAGTTCGTCGACGGCACCGGCGAGTCCTTCACGACGGTCAACCCGGCCACCGAGGAGGTCCTCACCGAGGTCTCCTCCGCCGGCGACGCCGACGTCGACCGCGCGGTCCGCGCCGCCCGCCGGGCGTTCGAGCGGACGTGGGGCCCCATGCGCCCCGCCGACCGCGGCAAGTACCTGTTCCGCATCGCCCGGCTCCTACAGGAGCGCGCCCGGGAGTTCGCCGTCCTCGAGTCGCTGGACAACGGCAAGCCGATCCGGGAGTCCCGCGACGTCGACGTCCCCCTGGCCGCGGCGCACTTCTTCTACCACGCGGGCTGGGCCGACAAGCTCGAGCACGCGGGCCTCGGCCCCGCCCCGCGCCCGCTGGGCGTGGCCGGTCAGGTCATCCCGTGGAACTTCCCGCTGCTGATGCTGGCGTGGAAGGTCGCGCCGGCGCTGGCGACGGGCAACACAGTCGTCCTCAAGCCGGCCGAGACCACGCCGCTGACGGCCCTGCTGTTCGCCGAGGTCTGCCGCCAGGCCGACCTCCCGCCGGGCGTGGTCAACATCGTGACCGGCGCCGGCGACACCGGCCGGGCGGTCGTCGAGCACGGCGACGTCGACAAGGTGGCCTTCACCGGTTCCACCGAGGTGGGCCGGTCCATCGCCCGCGCGGTCGCCGGGACGCAGAAGAGGCTCAGCCTCGAGCTGGGCGGCAAGGCGGCGAACATCGTGTTCGACGACGCCCCGATCGACCAGGCCGTCGAGGGCATCGTGCAGGGCATCTTCTTCAACCAGGGTCACGTCTGCTGCGCCGGTTCCCGCCTGCTCGTCCAGGAGTCGATCCACGACGAGGTGATCGCGAGCCTGCAGCGGCGCATCAGCACGCTGCGCGTCGGCGACCCGCTGGACAAGAACACCGACATCGGCGCCATCAACTCCGCGGAGCAGCTGGCTCGCATCCGGGAGCTGTCGGACATCGGCGAGGCCGAGGGGGCGCAGCGCTGGCAGCCGGCATGCGAGCTGCCCGACCGCGGCTACTGGTTCCCGCCGACCGTCTTCACCGACGTCTCCCCCGCCCACCGCATCGCCCGCGACGAGGTGTTCGGCCCGGTCCTCTCGGTGCTCACCTTCCGCACGCCCGACGAGGCGGTCGCCAAGGCGAACAACTCCACCTACGGACTGTCGGCCGGCATCTGGAGCGAGAAGGGGTCGCGGATCCTCAAGATCGCCGACCAGCTGCGCGCCGGTGTGGTGTGGGCCAACACCTTCAACAAGTTCGACCCGACGTCGCCCTTCGGCGGCTACAAGCAGTCCGGCTACGGCCGCGAGGGCGGCCGGCACGGGCTCGCCGCCTACCTGACGGGAGATGACAGCAAGTGAGCATCGCAGCGGGCGACGGAAGCCGACAGCGAGTGAGCATCGCAGCGAGCGCCAGCGAGCGAGGAGCGGAGCGAGCGCGGAGGCGACCGCGGGTGCGCAGCGAGCGAGGAGCGGAGCGCGCGCGGAGGCGACCGCGGGTGCGCAGCGAGCGAGGAGCGGAGCGCGCGCGGAAGCTCCCCAGCGGCAAGGAGAACGACCAGTGATCGGGCACGACCGGCTCGCCGTCCGCAAGACCTACAAGCTGTACGTGAACGGCGCCTTCCCGCGCTCGGAGAGCGGCCGCACCTACGAGGTCACCGACGCCAAGGGCCACTTCCAGGGCAACGTCGCGTGGGCCAGCCGCAAGGACGCCCGGGACGCCGTCGTCGCCGCCCGCGGCGCCTTCGCGAAGTGGTCGGGCGCCACCGCCTACAACCGCGGCCAGGTTCTGTACCGCGTGGCCGAGGTCATGGAGGGCCGGCACGCCCAGTTCTGCGAGGAGGTCGCCACCGCCGAGGGCCTGTCGACGTCGAAGGCCCGGGCCGCGGTGGACGCCGCCATCGACCGCTGGGTCTGGTACGCCGGGTGGACCGACAAGCTGGCCGCCGTCCTCGGGAGCGCGAACCCGGTCGCCGGCCCGTACTTCGACTTCAGCCTGCCCGAGCCCAGCGGCGTCGTCGCCGTGCTCGCGCCGCAGCAGTCGAGCCTGCTGGGACTGGTCAGCGTGCTCGCCCCGGTGCTGGCCACCGGCAACACCGCCGTCGTCGTCACCTCCCGGGAGCGGCCGATCCCGGCCGTGACCCTGGCCGAGGTGCTGGCGACCAGCGACGTGCCCGGCGGCGTGGTCAACCTGCTCACCGGAGACGCCGAGGAGCTGGGGCCCTGGCTGGCCGAGCACGCCGACGTCGACGGCATCGACCTCACCGGCGCCCCCGCGGGCCGGGCGATGGAGTTCGAGCGGGAGGCCGCCGGCACCATCAAGCGGGTCATCCGCCCGCCGGCCACCGAGCCGGACTGGACCGCCGACCCCGGGCTGTCGCGCATGACGCCGTTCCTCGAGACCAAGACGGTCTGGCATCCGATGGGCGTCTGAGCCCATCGCCCCCGACGGGTGGGAAGAAGGGAACGCGAACGGCCGGTGCCTCCCCGGGGGCAGCGGCCGTCGTCGCACTACCCTCGGTACGTGCCTCATTTCGACGTCGTCGTCCTCGGTGCCGGCCCTGGTGGGTACGTCGCCGCCATCCGTGCCGCACAGCTCGGCAAGAGCGTTGCCGTGGTGGAGTCCAAGTACTGGGGCGGGGTCTGCCTCAACGTGGGCTGCATCCCGTCCAAGGCGCTGCTGCGCAACGCGGAGCTCGCCCACCTCGTGCGTGACGAGGCCAAGACGTTCGGGATCTCGGGCGAGGTCTCCTTCGACTTCGGCGCCGCCTTCGACCGCAGCCGCTCGGTCGCCGACGGGCGGGTCAAGGGCGTGCACTTCCTCATGAAGAAGAACAAGATCACCGAGTTCGACGGGTGGGGCACCTTCACCGACCCGCACACCCTGCAGGTGGCGCTGAACGCCGGTGGCGAGGAGACCGTCACCTTCGACAACGCGATCCTGGCACCGGGCGCCAGCACCCGGCTCCTCCCCGGCACGCAGCTCTCCGAGCGCGTGGTCACCTACGAGGAGCAGATCACCACCCGCGACCTGCCGAAGAGCATCATCATCGCCGGCGCCGGTGCGATCGGCGTCGAGTTCGCCTTCGTGCTCCGCAACTTCGGCGTGCAGGTGACCATCGTCGAGTTCGCCGACCGCGTGCTGCCGCTGGAGGACGAGGCGGTCTCCAAGGAGCTGGCCAAGGCCTACCGCAAGCTCGGCATCGAGGTCCTCACCTCCACCAAGGTGGAGAAGATCCACGACACCGGCTCCTCGGTCACCGTCACCGTCTCCGACACCAAGGGCAGCCGGGAGCTGACCGCCGACAAGGTCATGCAGGCGATCGGCTTCACCCCCCGCGTCGAGGGCTACGGCTTGGAGAAGCTGGGCGTCGAGCTGACCGACCGGGTCCGCGCGATCGCCATCGACGACCGGATGCGCACGAACGTGCCGCACGTCTACGCGATCGGTGACGTCACCGCCAAGCTCATGCTCGCCCACGTCGCCGAGGCCCAGGGCGTCGTCGCCGCCGAGACCATCGCCGGCGCGGAGACGATGGAGCTGGACTACGTGATGATGCCGCGGGCCACCTTCTGCTCGCCCCAGATCGCCAGCTTCGGGTACACCGAGAAGCAGGCCCGCGAACTGGCCGAGGAGAAGGGCTGGCAGGTGAAGGTCGCCCAGTTCCCGTTCACCGCCAACGGCAAGGCGCACGGCCTCGCCGAGCCGAACGGCTTCGTGAAGCTGATCGCCGACGACACCTACGGCGAGCTGCTGGGCGGGCACCTCGTCGGGCCCGAGGTCACCGAGCTGCTGCCGGAGCTCACGTTGGCCCAGAAGTGGGACCTCACGGCCACCGAGCTGGCGCGCAACGTGCACGCACACCCCACGCTGAGCGAGGGGCTGCAGGAGGCGATCCACGGCCTGGCCGGCCACATGATCAACCTCTGACCTCCGTCCCCGGCCCGTTCCGACACCGGAGCGGGCCGGTCGCGGTTCCGCCCCGGGGATGCGCCGTGGGGCCGACAGGGCAGGATGGGCGGGTGGCCAGGCCGAGCATCGTCCCGATCGCCCTCACCCTCGACGACCGCACGGGGTACACCCTGTGGGCTCCGCCGTGGGAGGAGGACGGCGAGGAGTGGCAGGCGTTCCTCGGCACGACCGTCGAGGTGCGCGCCGACATCAACGACGACGACCCGGAGAGCCCGGCCTCGCGGGCCGTCGTCCACCTCTTCCCCTCGCCCGCCGCCCTCGCCGCGTTCTGCCGCAGCCGGAACGACCACGACCTCGCCGACCACCCGGTCTGGCCGGTCGTGGCCGGACTCGGCGCCGCCGACCTCACGCCTGACGACGACCACCGCTTCGACCTCGACGGCGTCTACGACATCGCCGCCGAGGACCCCGACCGCTGGGCCGTCGAGGAGCTCGCCGCCACCGTCGACATCGTGGGCCGGCTGGCCGAGTGCCTCGACACCACCGACGACGAGGACGACGACGACCTCGGCGAGGACGAGACCGAGTTCGAGGCCGTCGCCGAGCTGGTCGCCAAGCCCGAGATCGGCTCCCTGGGCCTCGGCGTGGAGGCCTTCGTCGGACGCTCCGGGGAGGACGCCTGGATCGGCGTCGGCGGGATCCTGGACGACCTGTGGGAGGACGTCGTCGAGGAGCTCTCCGAGCACTTCGACTGGACCGGTGGCGGCACGGTGTCCCCCGACGGCTACCCGTCGGCGTCGGAGGCCGTCGAGGAGCCCCTGGACGACGAGGTGCCGGCCGACGAGGACGGGGCCGCCACGACGGCGTCCGCGGGGGCGACGGCGGCGTCCGCGGTCGGCGTGAGCACGATCGCCCGGGGCGGCAAGGTGACCGCCTCCGCCGCCGAGGTCGCCGCGGCCGCGGAGTTCTGGGAGGCGGTGGGCATCCTCCCGGTCGAGGTCGTCGTCCCCGACGGTGCCGGCGTGACGCTGCGCTGCTACGTCGAGGACGTCGCCCGGTTCCTCGGCCGCGACGGCGAGATCTTCGTCTTCGACACCCCGGCGGACCTGGCGCGTTACTGCGCCGGCAACGAGCAGCACGACCTCAGCGAGATCGCGTCCTGGCCGGAGGTGGCCGACACCGACACGTTGCCGCTGCCGGGCGACCAGGACCGCTACGACCTCACCGAGCTGTCGGAGGTGCTCGGGGAGGTCGCCGACGGCGCACCCGGCCTGGTCACCCACCAGGCGCTGATCCAGCCCGTCGAGGGCGTGCGCGACCTCGCCGAGTACGCCGGGCTCACCCGGGTCGAGGAGCTGCTGGCTCCGACCGCTCCGCTGGGCCGCGCGGTGGCCCGTGCCGACCGGGAGCCCGCGGCCACGCTCACGCAGGCCGACGCGGCCACGCTCCGCCCGGCGTGGGCCGAAGTCGTCGAGCAGGTCAGCGGGAAGCTCGTCTTCCGCGGCTGAGCCTGTCCCGGCCCCCGCGGGGGCCGGGAACGCGACGGCGGCCCGCCCCGGGGATCCGGGACGGGCCGCCGTCGGTCACCTCTCAGCCCTGACGGGCCGGGCGCTCCCCGCCGTAGCGGCGCTCGCCACCGGGGCGACCCGAGCGCTCGCCACCGCCGGAGCGGTTGCGGTCGCCGTAGGAGCGACGCGGGCCGCCGGGGCGGTCACCGTCGCGGCGCGGACGGCCACCGGGGCCACCGCCACCGCGGCGCATGTCGCGCTGCGTGCGCTCCTTGGGCTCGACCGGCACACCGGTGGCGACCAGGTCGAGGATGACCTTGTCGCTCGGCCGGATGCGGTCGATCTGCGGGTCCACCTTGGCCGTGCGGAACCGGCGCTTGGACTGGCCCACCTGGTCGGGCAGGAGCAGCGAGACGACGACACCCGCGGCACCGGCCCGGGCGGTACGGCCCGAACGGTGCAGGTAGGTCTTGGCGTCCGTCGGCGGGTCGTAGTGCAGGACCAGCGAGACGTCGTCCACGTGGATGCCGCGGGCCGCGACGTCCGTGGCCACGAGCACCGGCGACCGGGCGTCGGTGAACTCCTCCAGGGCGCGCTTGCGCGCCGACTGCGGGAGCCCGCCGTGGATCGCCTCGGCCTTGATGCCGGCGGCCTTGAGGTTCTCGGCCAGGCGATCGACGCCGAGCTGGGTGCGGGCGAAGATGATCGTCCGGCCGGGACGGCCGGCGAGCTCCGTCGCCACCTGCAGCTTGTCGCGGAACGCGAGGCTGAAGGCCAGGTGCTCGGCGGGCGGCGCGTCGTCACCGGCGCGCTTGACCTCGTGCCGGGCCGGGTCCTTGAGGTAGCGGCGGACCAGGCTGTCGACCTCGCCGTCCAGCGTCGCCGAGAACAGCAGACGCTGGGCGTCGCGGGCGGTCTGGTCCAGCAGCTCCTTCACGACCGGCAGGAAGCCCAGGTCGGCCATGAAGTCGGCCTCGTCCAGCACGGTGATGACGACCTCGGCGAGGGTGGCCTCGCCCTGGTTGATCAGGTCCTGCAGGCGGCCGGGCGTGGCGATGATGACGTCGACGCCACGGCGCAGCTGCTGGATCTGGCGGTACATGGGCGCGCCGCCGTAGACGGTGGCGAGCACGACGCCGGTGGCCTGGCCGAGCGGGGCCAGGTTGTCGTGCACCTGCTGGGCCAGCTCGCGGGTCGGCACGAGGACCAGGCCACGCGGGGCGCGACGGCCCTGCTTGACCTCGGCGCCGATGCGCGCGAGCAGCGGCAGCCCGAAGGCCAGCGTCTTGCCCGATCCGGTGGCGGCCTTGCCGAGCACGTCGCGCCCGGCGAGGGCGTCCGGCAGGGCGGAGGTCTGGATGGCGAACGGGCGGTGGATGCCGCGCCGCTCGAGCGCGGTCACGAGCAGCTGGGGCAGACCCAGCTGGTGGAAGGTGGGGCCTTCGGGAGCCGGGGTGGCCTCGGCGTCCGCGGGAGCGTCCTGGACGTTCTCGATGGTGTTCTCGGCAGCGGACTCGTCCGACGTGGACTCGAACGCGACAGGGGGAACAACAGTCATGCGGGGTGGGGCTCCGATACTGCTCGGAGCGCGTCCCGTGGAAAAGAAGGAGCGCCGTCGACTACCGGCGGTCCTCACTTGGCGATCGCTTGCGCCCAGGTGTGGAACGCGGGATCTGCACGGATGCGCTCGTGCCCGGACAAACCGTCCGGGAGGATGACCGGCCTTGTGCCGGTACACCGAGAGTAGCAGCGGAGATCGCGGAGCTGTTCCCGCGGACGGGGGTGACGACCCCCACCCTGAGCTCGATCGCGCTGCTCAGTCGGCCTGTTCGTCCGAGGCTCCGGCGGTGATCGCCAGGACGCCGTCGACGTCGGACAGCCCCGCCGCGAGCTCCATCGCCGACCCCGCGCCCTCGACGGTGACGCGCACGGTCGCCTGCCGCGCGCCGGGCGTCGTCATGCCCCCGAGGTCCTCGGCGGTCGTGGCCAGGTCGCGCACGGTGAACCCGCGCTGGGTGCACTCCGCCAGCGCCCGGCGCAGCACACCCTCGCCGTCGCGGTAGGTGAGCACCAGGGTGTGCACCCGCTCCACGCGGCCCGCGAGCCGGCGGGCCAGCGGGGTGAAGCCGTAGGACACCAGGAAGTGCGCGGCCACGGCCACGACTGCGAACACCCACAGCCCCGCGCCCGCCGCCATGCCGATCGCGGCGGTGAGCCAGACGACCGCCGCCGTGGTCAGGCCGCGCACGGCGTCGCGGCGCACGAAGATCAGGCCACCGCCGATGAAGCCCAGACCGGACACCACCTGCGCCGCGATCCGCGAGTCGCCGAACTGCGCCTCGCTGATCACCATGAACAGCGCCGAGGCGAAGCCGACGATCGTCAGCGTGCGCAGCCCCGCGGCCTTCTGCCGCAGCTCGCGCTCGAGCCCCATCAGCGCCGACAGGCCGAAGGCGATCCCGAGGTCCCGGACGTGGTCGAGCGTCTGCCCGGCCTGCTCCGCGGCGGTCAGCAGCATGCTGCCCTCAGCTCCGGAGAGCGGCGTACCCGGGACGCACGACGTCCTCGAGCAGCCGTCGCCGGTCGTCGTCGGAGAGGAACGCACCGGCGACGGCGCGCTCGGTCACCGTCTGCACGTCCTCCCAGGTCCACCCGTACGTCGTGGCGACGTCGGTCACCTCGCTGGTGACGGAGACGCCGCTCATCAGCCGGTTGTCGGTGTTGAGCGTGACGGCGAAGCCCAGCCGGTGCAGCCGGTCCACCGGGTGCTCGGCCAGCGAGGGGTAGGCGCCGGTCTGCACGTTCGACGACGGCGCGACCTCGAGCGTCACCTGCTCGTCGCGCACGCGCTGCGCCACCGGCCCGAGGGAACCGTCCTCGGCGACCTCGTCGGCGATCCGCACGCCGTGCCCCAGGCGCTCGGCACGGGCGCCGTCGAGTGCGGCCCGGATCGACTCGATCCCGGCCGCCTCACCGGCGTGCACGGTGCGGTGCGCGCCCGCGCGGTCCAGCAGCGCCAGCGCCGCGGGGATGCGGTCCGGCGGGAAACCGTCCTCGGGGCCGGCCAGGTCGAAGCCGACGACACCGGCGTCCCGGTAGCGGACGACGACCTCGGCGACCTCCTCCCAGCGGTCGTTCTGCCGCATGCCGCACAACAGGGTGCCGACCAGGATGGGCGTACCCGACCCGGCCGCCTCCCGGGCGCCCTGCGCGTAGCCGTCGAGCATCGCCTCGACCGCGGCCTCCAGCGGCATGGCGGTGAGCAGCTCCGGCGCCATCCGCACCTCGGCGAGCACGACACCGTCGGCCGCCAGGTCGAGCGCGCACTCCCGGGCCACCCGCTGCACCGCCTCGGGCGTCTGCATCACGGCGACGGTGTGCGCGAAGGTCTCCAGGTAGGACTCCAGCGACCCGGAGTCAGCCGCGTCGCGGAACCAGCGGCCCAGGCTCTCGGCGTCCCCGGCGGGCAGGTCGCGGTAGCCGAGCTCGTCGGCCAGCTCCAGCACCGTCTGCGGGCGCAGGCCGCCGTCCAGGTGGTCGTGCAGGAGGACCTTCGGGGCGCGGCGGACGTTCTCGGCGTTCAGCGGTGCAGGCACCCGACGACGTTAGCTCAGCGGCTGCCGCGGTCCTGCCAGCGGAAGGTGAGCACGCAGAGCACCAGACCGGCGACGCACCAGAGCGCGAGGACCAGCGCCACCCGTCCCAGCTCCCACGTGCCGGCCGGCTCGGAGGCGGCCAGCGCATCGGGCAGGAAGACCGACCGGAGGCCCTGCGCCATCCACTTGAGCGGGAAGAACGACGCGAACGTCTGCATCCAGGTCGGGATCTCGCTGAACTGGAAGAAGACGCCTGAGATGAACTGCAGCAGCAGCGCGAACGGCGTCACCGTCGCCGAGGCGGAGCGGCCGTTCTTCGCCAGGCTGGAGATCGCGATGCCGAGCAGCGTGCAGGCCGCGGCACCCAGTCCGGCCACCCACGCGAAGGTCAGCCAGTCCCCGCCCGAGGGCAGGTCGATGCCGTAGAAGACGACGCCGATCAGCAGGAGGACGGCGATGATGGCGACGGTGACCGCGAGGACCTGCACCACCTTGCCGACGAAGAAGGCGCTCTTCGGCATGGGGGTGCCGGCCAGGTGCTTGAGCGTCCCGTCCGACCGCTCGGTGGCGATGCTGATGGCCATGTTCTGCAGGCTGGCGCCGAGGATGCCGGCGGCGATGATCCCGGCCATGAAGTACTGGGTGAAGCTGACGCCCGAGCCCAGGTCGAAGTCCAGCACCGCCCCGAAGACGACGAGCAGCAGCACCGGCAGCATCAGCGTGAAGACCACCGACTCGCGCTGCCGGAAGAACTCCTTCAGCTCCACCGACGCCCGGGAGCGGTACACCGACGCCACCGAGGGCAGCGCCGTCCGGCCGGACTCCTGACGGACGGCGGTCATCGGCCGGCCTCCCCGATCATCTGCAGGTACACGTCCTCGAGGGTGGGCCGGGCGACGGCCAGGTCGGGCACCTCGCCGTCGAAGCGCGCCGCCAGGTCGCGCACGAACGCCGTCGGCGTCGCGGTCGCCTCGGTGCGCCGGGCGCCGCCCTCGGTCCAGCTGACCACCGCCGGGGCGGTCTCCCGTCCGCCGAGCGCACTGGGCACCGAGACCGCGGCCAGCCGTCCCCGGGTGATGACGCCGACCCGGTCGGCCAGGGCCTCGGCCTCGTCCAGGTAGTGGGTCGTCAGCAGCATCGTCGTGCCGAGGTCGCGCAGCGATCTGATCAGCGACCAGAACTGGCGGCGGGCCTCGGGGTCGAAGCCGGTGGTCGGCTCGTCGAGGAACAGCAGCGTGGGGCGGCCGACGATGCCCAGCGCGACGTCGAGCCGGCGGCGCTGGCCACCGGAGAGGGCGCGGGAGCGCACCCCGGCCTTCTCGGTCAGCCCGACCAGCTCGAGCACCTCGTCGGGGTTCCGGGAGTCGGGGTAGTAGGAGGCCTGCGCGCGCACGAGCTCCCGCACGGACAGCTGGCTGTCGCCGCCGCCGGACTGCAGCACGATGCCCAGCCGGGCCTTCCACGCGCGGGCCCCGTCGGCGGGGTCCTCCCCCAGCACGCGGACCTCGCCCGCGTCGCGACCGCGGTAGCCCTCGCAGATCTCCACGGTCGTCGTCTTCCCGGCTCCGTTGGGGCCGAGCAGGGCGAAGATCTCGCCACGGTGGATGTCCAGGTCCAGCCCGTCGACGGCGGTGAACGCGCCGTACCGCTTGGCCAGGCCGCGGATCGAGATCGCGGCGTCGGGGTCCAGCGGGTCGCCGGGACGCGGACGGTCGGCCACGGCGGCCACCGGTGGAGAGCTCGTCACGAGGGACCAGTGTCCTCCATGCACCTGCAATCCCCTCCCGGACCCCGTCCGGGAGGGGATCCCGCCTCAGGCGGTGATCCGCTCCAGGACCAGCGGCAGCGGCCGGTCGTCGGTGTCGACGCCGATGGCGCCCTCGAGCGCCTCGAGCGCGCGCGGGATGCGGTCGGCGTCGTCGGTCTGCAACTCCAGCAGGGGCTGACCGGCGGTCACCTGCTCCCCCACCCCGGCGGTCCACGTGATGCCGGCCGCCGCCTGCACCGGGTCCTCCTTGCGCGCCCGGCCGGCACCCAGCCGCCACGCGGCGACGCCGAGGGCGTAGGCGTCCAGCCTGGTCAGCGTCCCGGTGGCAGGTGCGGTCACCACGTGCGTCTCGGCCGGCACCGGGAGCGCCGCGTCGGGGTCCCCGCCCTGGGCGGCGATCATCCGGCGCCACACGTCCATCGCCCGGCCGTCGCGCAGCGCGTCCGCGGGGTCGACGTCGTTCCGTCCCACCCCGGCCAGCATCTCGCGGGCCAGCGCGAGGGTCAGCTCGACGACGTCGGCCGGTCCGCCCCCGGCCAGCACCTCGACGGACTCCGCCACCTCGACGGCGTTCCCGGCGGCGCGGCCCAGCGGCCGGTCCATCGCCGTCACCAGTGCCACGGTGCGCACGCCGGCCGCCTCGCCGAGGCCGACCATCGTGCGGGCCAGGGTCCGGGCGTCGTCGGCGCTCCTCATGAAGGCACCCGAGCCGGTCTTCACGTCCAGCACCAACGCGTCGGCGCCCTCGGCGATCTTCTTGCTCATGATGGAGCTGGCGATCAGCGGGATCGACTCGACGGTGCCGGTGACGTCACGCAGCGCGTAGAGCTTCTTGTCCGCCGGGGCCAGGTCGTGCCCGGCGGCGCAGATGACCGCGCCGACGTCGCGCAGCTGCGCCAGGTATGCCTCCTCGTGCACGTCCGCCCGCCAGCCGGGGACCGCCTCGAGCTTGTCCAGCGTGCCGCCGGTGTGACCCAGACCCCGACCGGACAGCTGCGGCACGGCGACCCCGCAGGCAGCGACCAGCGGCGCCAGGGGCAGCGTGATCTTGTCGCCGACACCGCCGGTGGAGTGCTTGTCGGCGGTGGGCCGGCCCAGCGGCGACAGGTCCTTGCGCTCACCGGAGTCGATCATCGCCTGGGTCCAGACGGCGAGCTCCTCGGGCGCCATCCCCCGGAAGAACACCGCCATGAGCAGCGCACTGATCTGCTCGTCGGGAACGGTGCCCTGCGTGTAGGCGTCGATGATCCAGCGGATCTGGCCGGCCGAGAGCTGCCCACCGTCGCGCTTGGTGCGGATGACGTCGATGGCGTCGAACGCGGCCATCAGCCCTGACCCCGAACCGCGGCGGCGACCAGATCGTCGGGGCCGAAGGCGTCCGGCAGCACCTCGCGCATGGGCACGATGCCGAGCGACACCGTCTCGATGAGCATGTCGGCGCCCCCGTGCTCCCACAGCAGCTGACGGCAGCGGCCGCAGGGCATCAGCGGCTGACCGTCGCCACCGACGCACGCCACGGCGACCAGCCGGCCGCCGCCGGTGCGGGCCAGGTCGCTGACCATCCCGCACTCCGCGCACAGGGCCAGGCCGTACGAGGCGTTCTCCACGTTGCACCCGGTCACGACGCGGCCGTCGTCGACCAGCCCGGCGACGCCCACCGGGAACGACGAGTAGGGGGCGTAGGCGTGCGTCATCGCCTCGCGGGCAGCGGAACGCAGCGCATCCCAGTCGATCTGCACCGATCCCACTGTTCGCTCCCGCGGCTCGTTCCGCTCCTCGTTCGCCTGTCCGCTCACTAGTGCTCTCCTCGTCGGTACACGAGCCCGTCGGCCTTCGGCATGCGCAACCGTTGCGAGGCCAGCGAGAGCACGAGCAGCGTGATCAGGTGCGGGGTGAAGGAGACGATGCCCTCGGGCAGCTCGTCGGTGGTCAGGAAGCCGATCAGGCTCAGGACGGCGAAGGCGCCGGCGAGCACGGCCTGCAGCAGCTTGCCGCGCCGGGCCTGCAGGACCGCCACCACGGCCAGCAGGAGGGCCAGCAGCAGGAGCAGGGCGACGACGGCGCCGCGGCTGCGCAGCTGCAGGCCGTCGGCGAACCCGAAGAGCCCGGCACCGGCCGCGAGTCCGCCCGGCCGCCAGTTGCCGAAGATCAGTGCGGCGAGGCCGATGAAGCCGCGCCCACCCGTCTGGCCCTCGCGGTAGATGTTGGCGACGAAGACCAGGAAGACCCCGCCGAGGCCGGCCAGCGCCCCGGAGATGATCACGGCGATGTACTTGAGCCGGGTCACCGGGACGCCGAGGGAGTCCGCCGCGGCCGGGTTCTCACCGCAGGACCGCAGCCGCAGGCCGAAGGCGGTGCGCCACAGCAGCAGGTAGGTCGCCGGCACCAGCAGGACGGCCAGGACCGTCAGCACACCGACGCCGCTGGTGAGCCCGCGCAGCAGGCCGGCGAAATCCGACAGCAGGAACCACTGCTGCCCCTCCAGGTCACCGAGCAGATCGGGACCCGAGGAGAGCACCGGCAGCGAGAAGCTCGGTGGCCGACTCGAGAGCGAGGGCGACTGCGTGACGCCACCGCCACTGGCCGTACCGGCGTAGAGCAGCTCGGAGAGGAAGCGGACGACGCCCTCGGCCAGGATGTTGATCGCGACGCCGGAGACGACGTGGTCCACACCGAAGGTCACGGTCGCGACGGCGTGCAGCAGCCCACCGACGGCGCCGAAGACCGCGCCGCCGATGAGGGCGGCGGCCCAGCCCCACTGGTAACCGGCCCAGCCGGCGCCCCAGGTGCCCAGGATCATCATGCCCTCGAGACCGATGTTGACCACGCCCGCGCGCTCGGAGAACAGGCCGCCGAGCGCGGCCAGGCCGATCGGCACCGCCAGCAGCAGCGCCGCGGCGAAGGTCGAGGACGACGTCAGCGCCTGCTCGCCGGAGATCACCCGGACGGCGGAGACCAGCAGCATCAGGCCGACGAACA
Organism: Blastococcus atacamensis; assembly: GCF_002938425.1. Lineage (GTDB taxonomy): Bacteria > Actinomycetota > Actinomycetes > Mycobacteriales > Geodermatophilaceae > Blastococcus > Blastococcus atacamensis. The sequence continues at coordinate 15,333 of NZ_POQU01000069.1, forward strand.
GCCAGGTGATGCGCCGGGCGCGGCCGCCGCCCAGGAGCAGCTCGGTCAGCGCGCCCCGGCTCGGGGCCTTGGTGGGTGCGGTGGTCGCGGCGCTCATGCCCCCGCCTCCTGTCGCGCGTCGATGCGGGTGCCGGCGGGACCGGTGGGCTCAGCGGTCGGTGGTGCCGCCTGGCCGGTGTGCCGCTCCGCCCGGCGCCTGGTGACCTGCCGGGCCACCTCGTTGGCGATGACGACCGAGAGCACGATGGTGCCCTGGATGATCGTGACCACCGAGGCGGGGATGTCGGCGAACTGCAGCGGCACCGCGCCCCGGTCGAGGAAGGCGAACAGCAGCGCGGCGAACGCGATCCCCAGCGGACTGCTGCGGCCCAGGAGTGCGACCGCGATGCCGAGGAAGCCGAGCCCGGCGGTGAACTCGGTGCCGAAGCTGTACGTCCGGCCGAGCAGGTCGGGCAGGCCGATCAGGCCGGCGATCGCGCCGGAGATGAGCATCGTCTTGACGACCATGCGGCGGGCGTCGATGCCGCTGGCCGTCGCGGCCGACGGCGACAGGCCGGTGGCGCGCAGGTCGAAGCCGAACCGGGTCCGCTTGAGCAGCACCGAGACGACGATCCCCACGAGGACGGCCACGACGAGGAAGCCGAAGAGCTGGCCGCGCGGCTGCGCGAGGCCGAACACGTCGAACAGCCCGTTGAGGGCCGGGAAGCGGCCGGACTCGGAGATCTCCTTCGTCGTGATGATCGCCGCGCCCTCCTCGCTGCCCCGGAGCGGTCCGGTGAGCAGGAAGGAGGCGGTGCCCAGTGCGATGAAGTTGAGCATGATCGAGCTGATCACCTCGCTCACGCCACGGGTCACCTTGAGGACGGCGACGATGCCGGCCCACAGGGCGCCGACCGCCATGGCCACGACCACGATCAGCAGCACGTGCAGCGGGGCGGGGAGCACGACGGCGGCGCCGACGCCGGCGGCGATCACGGTCGCCATGCGGTACTGGCCCTCGACGCCGATGTTGAACAGCCCCATGCGGAAGGCGACCGAGACCGCGAGGCCCGCGAGGAACAGCGGCACGGCGCGGTTGAGGATCACCACGATCGCCTGGGTCTGCTGCGACGGGGTGTCGCCGAAGTCGACCAGCACCTGCAGCGCGGTCAGCGGGTTCTGCCCGATCAGCAGGATGACCAGCGTCGTGATGACCAGCGCCACCAGGACGGCCAGGGCGGGGGCGGCCAGGGACATCCCGAGCCGGCGGATCGCGGTCACGCGGCACCGACCGAGCCGTCGTGGGCGCCGGTCATGTGGCCGCCCAGCTCCTCCGGCGTCAGCGCCGCCGGGTCCAGGGTGGCCACGAGCCGGCCGCGCAGCATCACGTGCAGCGTGTCCGAGAGCCCGATCAGCTCGTCCAGGTCGGCCGAGATCAAGAGGATCCCCATTCCTTCGGCGCGGGCATCCTTGAGCAGCTCCCAGATCGCCGACTGGGCGCCGACGTCCACACCCCGGGTGGGGTGCGCGGCGATCAGCAGCCTGGGAGCGGCGCTCATCTCGCGCCCGATGATCAACTTCTGCTGGTTGCCGCCCGAGAGGGCGTGCGCCAGCGTGTCCGGCCCGGGGGCGCGGACGTCGTACTCGCGCATGATCCGCTCGGTGTCCGAGCGGGCGGAGCGGCGGTCGATGAAGGGCCCCTTGACCGCCGGTGGGCGGGTCTGGTGGCCGAGGATGCGGTTCTCCCAGAGCGGCGCCTCGAGCAGCATGCCCTGGCGGTGCCGGTCCTCGGGGATGAAACCGATGCCACCCTCACGGCGGGCGCGCGTGCTCCAGCCGCTCACGTCCTGGCCGGCGAAGGCGACGCTGCCGGCGGCCAGCGGTCGCAGGCCCATGATCGCCTCGACCAGCTCGGCCTGGCCGTTGCCCTCGACGCCGGCGATGCCCACGACCTCGCCCTCGCGCACGGTCAGCGCGACGTCGTCGACGGCCGGGCGGCCGGTGAGCGCGGCGACGGTGACGCCGCTCAGCTGCAGCACCGCGGCCTCGCGGACGGTCGACGTGCGCGTCTCCGGGGAGGGCAGCTCCGAGCCGACCATGAGCTCGGCGAGCTGACGGGCGGTGGTGGTCCGCGGGTCGGCGGTGCCGACGGTGGTGCCGCGGCGGATGACGGTGATCGAGTCGGCGACCTTGCGGACCTCGTCGAGCTTGTGCGAGATGAACATGACCGTCAGGCCCTCGCGCTTGAGCTCGGCGAGGTTGCCGAACAGCTCGTCGACCTCCTGCGGCACGAGCACCGCCGTCGGCTCGTCCAGGATCAGCGTCGTCGCGCCGCGGTAGAGGACCTTGGCGATCTCGACCCGCTGCCGGTCGCCGACGCCGAGATCCTCGACGAGGACGTCGGGGTCGAGGTGGAGCGCGTAGCGGTCGGAGATGTCCAGGATCCGGCGGCGCGCCTCGGCCCGGTCCAGCCGGCCGCGCCGGGTGGGCTCGCTGCCCAGGACGATGTTCTCCAGGACCGTGAAGTTGTCGGCCAGCATGAAGTGCTGGTGGACCATGCCGACGCCCGCGGCGATCGCGTCGGCGGGGCTGCGCAGGGTGGCCTCGCGACCGTCGAGCAGGATCGTCCCCTCGTCGGGCCGGTGCATCCCGTAGAGGGTTTTCATCAGCGTCGACTTGCCGGCGCCGTTCTCCCCCACGATGGCGTGCACCTCGCCGCGGCGGACACGCAGCTCGATGTCGCGGTTGGCGACGACCCCGGGGAACCGCTTGGTGATCCCCCGCAGCTCGACCGCGTAGGGCACGCCGTCGCCGAGGGCGCCATCGGCGGCTGGCGTGCCGCCGGGCGCTGCTGTTGCGGCCATGGTGGGCCTCTCCCTCGCTGTGCGTGCCGCGGGTGCGCGGCGCACGTCCGTTCCTGTGTTCCGGTCCCCGCGGGGTCCGCCGCGGGAGCACCGACCGGCCCGGGGGCGACGACCGGGCCGGGAACCGGTCCCGCTGGGGAACCGGCTGCCGCATGATGTCGCATCCGGCCGTGGCGGTGGCGCGCGGCCCTCCCGCCCGGCTCCGGACCCACGACGGCGGGCCCGGGCAGCGTGCGCCCGGACCCGCCGTCGGGTCGACCGGGGCCGCGAGCCCGCCGGAGCGGGCCCGCGGCCAGGTGTCACGGGGTGGTGGGAACCGTGATCTCGCCGTCGATGATCTGCTGCTCGAACTCGGCGATCTGGTCGGCGATGTCGTCGATGTACCCGCCGGACTCGGACAGGCCGACACCACCGGTGGACAGGTCGTTGGTGATGTCGGTCGCGCCCTCGACGTCACCCTCGGCGTAGGCCTTGATGAAGTTCTCGACGGCGTTGTCGACGCGCTTGAGCATCGACGTCATGATCACGGCCTGCTGGTCGGGCGAGGCGGTCAGGTACTGGTCGGAGTCGACGCCGATGGCCCGCTTGCCGGCCTCGACGGCCGCCTCGAACACACCCTTGCCGGAACCACCAGCGGCGTGGAACACGATGTCCGCGCCGTTCTGGTACATGCCCTGGGCGACCAGCTTGCCCTTCTGGGGGTCACCGAAGCCGCTGAAGTCACCAGCCGGGGACAGGTACTGGACCTGCACCTGGATGCCGGGCTTGACCGCCTCGGCGCCGGCGGCGAAGCCGGCCTCGAACTTCTCGATCAGCGGGCTCTGCACGCCACCGACGAAGCCGATGTTGTCGGTCTCGGTCTTCAGCGCGGCGGCGACGCCGGCCAGGAAGGAGCCCTGCTCCTCGGCGAAGAGGAGGCCGGTGACGTTGTCGCCCTTGGCGCCGTCGGCGTTGGAGCCGTCGACCTGCGCGAAGGTGGTGTCGGGGAACTCCGGCGCGACCTCGGCGATGACGTCGTCGTAGTTGAAGCCGACGGCGATGACCGGGTTGTGACCGGCCTCGGCGAGCTGCGTCAGCAGCTCGGCGCGGTTGGAGGCGTCGTCGTTCGGCGAGAGCTCCTGCACGGTGCCGCCGAGCTCTTCGATGGCCGCCTCGACACCCGCCACGGCGGAGTCGTTGAAGGACTGGTCACCACGGCCGCCGGTGTCGAACGCCAGGCCGATCTTGAGGTCGCCCTCGCTGCCGCCGTTACCGCCGGAGCTGCTGCCACCCTCCTCGTCGCTGGCACAGGCCGCCAGGGCCAGGCTGCCGGCCAGCAGCAACGCCGCGGCCTTCGTCATCCGCGCTCGGCGCAAGACGATCTCCTCTCTGGGGGGACGCAGCGGCCTCGTGGCCGTGCCGTCCCGGGGGTGTCGGTTTCCCGGTGCCGCCGGCCCGCTGGAGCGCGGGGCCACGCGAGGCACCGCCCCGGACGCTAACCGCGGCCTTCGGAGGGGCTACAACTTCTGCCCCGGACTGAGACCCGATCGTTGCGAAGGGCTCATGGGATCGCGGACGAGGGCTCGGCGGTCGTGCCCCAGGTCACGACGCCTACCGTGCCGGCATGCGCGGAGGCGGCACCACGGGGTTCCTGATCGGCGTCGTCGCCCTGCTGCTGCCGCTCCCGCCGGCCGCCGCGGCCCCGGCTCAGGCACCGTCCTCCGCGTCGGCCCGCCCCACCGTCGATCCCTCGGCCCCATCGGAAGCTGCCGAAGCAGAGGAAAGGGTCGTACTCAGTGGTAACCGTATTAGAAAACAACAATAGCAAATGAATCAAACGTCAGAGATCTACTACAA
>NZ_POQU01000006.1 GCF_002938425.1 Blastococcus atacamensis
TCTGTATAGTAGTTTATATACATTTGATTGTCTATGTCGCTATTATTATGCTCTAGATTAATTATTTAGTTAGCACGTTGTACGTCTACATCATCTAGTGCTCGTTAGCATCACTTGGTACGGGAACCTCCGAGTACTACACTATCCTCTCCGTCGGCAGCTTCGGATGTGTATAAGACACAGGTGCTGGTCCTCGCCGTGGAGGCCCGTGCCCGTCGCATCGACGAACTGCTCGACGACCGCCTGAGCGCCGTGCCCGCGCCCCCGGGGCGGCGGGCGGGCCGCGGGGGCCGACGGGTCCCGGCCGGGTGACGGCCCCGCGGACGGCTTCCTGGGACCGCCTCGACCGGGGGCCGCTCCCGGCCGTCAGCCCGTTCCGGCAGCCGGCGACACCCGTGGTGCTGCGGAGACGTCCGGTTGTTCCGGTGGGGAGGGCTCCGTACTCGGGGAGGGAGCCGGGCCCGGCAGAGGGTGCGTGCGCAGGTGCTCGGTGACCTGGTAGCCGGCCGCGGTCACCGGAACGGCCAGGAGCGCCCCGGCCAGGCCCCAGAGCAGCGCTCCGGCCGTGACGACGACGAGGACCACGAGCGGGTGGAGGTCCACGGCGCGGCCCACGATCAGCGGGTGCAGCACGTTGCCCTCGACCTGCTGCACCACGACGACCACCACGAGCACGACGAGTGCGTCGGTCGGTCCGTTGGTCACCAGGGTCACGAGCACCGCGACCGCGCCGCTGACCGTGGCACCGAACAGCGGGACGAAGGCCCCGACGAAGGTGAGGACGGTCAGCGACACCCAGAGCGGGACGCCGAGGGCAAGCAGGGCCAGCCCGATGCCGGCCGCGTCGATGAGGGCGACCACCACGATCCCCCGTGCGTAGTGCGACAGGGACGTCCAGGCGGACCGCCCGGCGCCGTCCAGCTGGTCCCGCCGCCGTCCGGGCAGGCGCCGCACCACCCACGCCCACATGGCGGCGCCGTCCTTGAGCAGGAAGAACGTGGCGAATGTCGCGAGGACGACGGCGGCCAGCGCGTGCAGCGCCGCCCGGGCCGCGGACACCGGTCCAGGCGTCAGTCCGTACACCGCCTCCACGGCCGTGTTCTGCAGTTGGGTGATCCGCAGGGGATCGAGCCCCAGCGGTCCGTCGATGAGCCAGGTCCGGATGCGATCGATGCCCGCGGCCAGGGGAAGCGCGAGCTCCTGGATCGTGCCGGCCGCGCGGAACCCGACGAGCAGCCCCACACCGCCGAGGAACCCCAGGGAAGGAGCACGCAGAGGAGGGCGGCGCCCGCACGCGGCACCCCGAGGTCGCGCAACCGTCGGGCGATCGGCGCGAGCAGCGCGGCCAGGAGCACCGCCACCGCGAGGGGAACGGTCAGGAGCGGCGCCCGGGTGAGCACCCACAGGCCAGCCACGCGGTTGCGGCGGTCCCCAGAACCGCTCCGCTCACGGTCAGCGCCCGCAGCGCCCAGGCGGGCACGCCGGACGTCCCGCGCGGCTGGTCGGTGCCGCCGGCCAGGTCGTCGGCCACCGTCGTGCGCAGGGTCATCGGTCTCCACCCCGGATCGGGCCGGGGCGTCCCCGCGGTGCCCGGGGCGTGCCCGGACGGGGACAGCGGCGCCCGTCCTCCGGCGGACCGTCGCGGATTCGTCATCCGCGCCGCCCCGACGGTGACGGGTGCATGAACAGCGCAGGAGCCCGCCCGCTCCCTGCGGACGCTCAGCTCCCCTGCGGAGCGACCGAGGCGTAGTCCTCCCGGTCCACCGGTCGGGCGGTCAGGCCACTGTCGGTCGGAACCTCGATGGGGGAACCCTCGACCGTGAACCGCACGTCGGTGACCGAGGGCAGCTCGGTCAGCGTCCACACGACCTGGGCCACCGCCAGCAGCTGGTTCCCACCGGTCAGCCCGGTGAAGCCGCGGGCGAGCGAGACCGTCGCCGTCCCGTCGGGGGAATCCTCCTCGGCTCCGACCACCTCGGGCGCCAGGGCGGTCCGGACACCGTCCGCCGCCTCGATCCGCGTGGGCCCCTCGAGGAGCAGGTCCAGGGCGACGCCTGCCGTCGGCGCCGGGGTCCGCCGCTCCGTCGGCGCCAGCTCGGCGCCGCGCACGAAGTACACGGTGAGGCCGGGTCCGGAGGACGAGGTGCCGGTGCTGGGCTCGAACGCCGGTCCGGCCGCCGTGGGGACCGTTTCCGGACGGTCCTGCGCAGGTACTCCGCACCCGCCGGTCACCGCCGCGGAGAGGGCCAGCAGCGCACCGAGAAGCGCCTCGCGCCGGCTCACGGCACCGGACGGATCGGGAGCTCGACGCCGAACCGTGCACCGCCCGACGGGCTCTCGCCCACGGTCACGGTGCCGCCCATGGCGTGCACGTGGCGGGCCACCAGGGCCAGACCCAGGCCGGCGCCCTCGGTCCGGGTGCGGATGCCCCCCGCGCCGCGGGCGAAGCGGTCGAAGACCCGTTCCCGCTCCCCGGGAGGCACCCCGGGGCCGTCGTCGTCGACGAGGACGCAGGCGGTGTCCGCACCGCGGGCGACGGTGATCGCCGTGAGCCCACCGCCGTGCTTGTCGGCGTTGTCCATGAGATTGCCCAGCACCCGCTCGAGCCGCCGCTTGTCGGCGTGGATCACCACCTCGGCGGCCTCGGACGTCACGCTGAGCCGCTCCGCGCCCCGGCCGAGGAGCCGGCGTCGCGACAGCGCCTCCTCGACGAGGGCGGCCAGCCGCACCTCCTCGACGACGAGGTCGGCGTTGCCCGCGTCGGCCCGGGAGATCTCCAGCAGGTCGGCGACGAGCCGCTCGAACCGGTGCAGCTCGGCGCGCAGCATGTCCAGCGCTTCACTGCCCTCCGGCGGCAGGTCCTCCGCGGTCGTCTCCACGAGTTCCAGGGCCCCGAGCATCGCGGTCAGCGGGCTCCTCAGCTCGTGGCTGACGTCGGCAGCGAACCGCGCATCTGTGCGGACGCGGGCCTCCAGCGCGGCGACCGTGCGGTTGAACGAGGAGGCGATCGGTACGAGCGAGGGGTCGCCACGAGGGTCGATGCGGGTGGTCAGGTCGCCTGCTGCGATGGACTCGGCGGCCGAGGAGATGCGGTGCAGCGGGCGCAGCGCTGGGCCGGTGACCCACCAGCCGACCGGGAGCAGGAGCGGGACGAGTCCGGCCACCGAGAGCGTGAGCACGGTGCCGAGGACTCGGTAGGTGTTGTCCAGCTCCTCGAGCGGGAAGATCTCGAAGTAGGCCTCGTCGAGCCCGACCAGGGGGATGCCGACGGCCATCACGGTGGCGTCCCCGACCGTGATCCGCTGCCGGGCGGGGGTGCCCGCCAGCACCTCGTCGGCCAGGCCGTCGGGCAGGTCGTCGCGACCGATCAGCAGCGACGTGGTCACCCACTCGCCGTCGTCCACGTAGAGGGAGACCGAGCCGGTTTCCCGCGGGAGCTGCGCGAGGAGCTGGGGAACCGTCAACCCCTCGGTGCCCAGCGCCCGCTGCACCTGTGCCGCGTTGTCCGCGGCCTGCACGAGCGTCGTGCGTTCGCGCTGCACGAGCAGGTACTGGGAGACCGCGACCCAGACCGCCACCGCGAGGACGCCGGAGAGCACCGTGGTGACCGCGGTGAAGGCCAGGGTCGCCCGACCCCGGAGCGTCCGGACGGGCCCGAACGGCGTCCGGCGCCCGCGCCCCACGTGGTCGCGGGCCGGCTCGGCGGCCGGCGAGGGCGGGATCTCCGCGCGGGGCCGCGTCGCCGTCACGCCGGGATGCGGTAGCCCATGCCCCGCACGGTGGTCACCACCGTCGGCTGCCCCGGATCGATCTCGACCTTCTTGCGCAGCCGCCGCACGTGCACGTCGACCAGCCGTGAATCGCCGAAGTAGTCGTAGCCCCAGACGCGTTCCAGGAGCTCCTCGCGGCTGAGCACGCGGCCGGGCTCCTCGGCGAGCTCGCACAGCAGGCGGAACTCCGTGCGGGTCAGGTTCACCGCCTCGCCGTTGCGCATCACCGTGCCGTCCTGAGGGGCGATCTCGAGATCTCCGACGGTGATGCGCGCCCGGGGCTCGGGGACGCGGGTGCGGCGGGCGAGGGCCCGGATCCGCGCGGACAGCTCCTTGGCCACGAAGGGCTTGGAGACGTAGTCGTCGGCGCCGGCCTCGAGACCCGCGACGACGTCGTGGCTGTCGGACCGGGCGGTCACCATGATGATCGGCACGTTGGAAGTGCGCCGGACCTCGCGGCACACCTCGAAGCCGTCCTTGCCGGGCAGCATCAGGTCCAGCAGGACGACGTCGAACTCCCGCTCGCCGAGCTGCTCGAGCCCGGACTCGCCGCTGGCGGCCTCGGTCACATCCAGCCCTTCCCGCTGCAGGGTCATCTGGAGGATCCGGCGGATGCGGGGATCGTCTTCGATGATGAGCACGGAACGGGGCACGTCACGAAGTCTGCCCATGCCGCCCCTCCTCGCACCAGGCGCCCGGCCCGCCGGGGTCGACCGGCGCCGTCGGATCCTGACCCGGCTGCCGCCCGAGCATGCGGGCCGCCGCCGGATGTCGCGTAACCGTCATGGTGGTCCGCCCGGGCGGGAGGCCCCGGATGAGGGTCCGGTGACGCCACCGGGCGGTTGGCTCCCGTGGGTCAGCGGAGGTGCGGTGCGGCGGGCGCCTCCCACCGACCGGTCAGCGCGTCGCCCAGCTGCTGCCGCCACCGGCTGATCTCCGCCGGCGCCACGGTGGTGGAGCGCTCGGCGAGGTCCACGACGCGGTCGAGGTACCGGCGCAGGTCCTCGTCGAGGACGCCGGCCGGTGCCCGCCAGGCGAGCTCCCGCAGCAGGCCGGCCAGGCGGCGCAGCACCGCCGGCTGCCCCTCGCCGAACTGCACCGGTTCCTCGAGGCCGAGGCGCACGAGGTCGGCCAGTTCCCACTGGCGGGCGACCAGTCGGACGACACCGCGGCCGTCGCGGCCGAGCAGCGGTCCGAGCGGCCGGCAGGCGAGCTCACCGAGCAGCGCGGAGATGTGCGACAGGGCGTGCACCGCCGTCGTGGGGTCGTTCGTCCCCGGCGAGAGTGCCCGCACGCCGATGTCGACGACCTTGCGCAGGCTGTAGGCGACGTCGCGGTGCGGGGTGCGCTCGAACTGGAGGCGCAGCCCCTCGTCGAGGGCCCGCTGCACCGCGGCGAGGTCGGGTGCCCGCCCCGGGTCGCTCGGCCCGACGTGGGCGACCGGGGTACCCGCGACGACGGAGTCGCCGATCCGCGGTTCGAGCAGCACCACCGCGTGTGCCTCCTCGGCGACCGCCGCTATGCGGTCGCCGTCCACGTCGGTGAGGAAGCCGCTGCCGCCGGCCGGGAGCGGGACGACGGGCCCGGTCGGCGCCGAAGGCGGGGCCGGGGGCCCGTGGACCTCGTTGTCGGGGAGCGCGCGCGAACGTGGCGCGGGCCTCGGCGGAGACGTCGCGCAGCATGGTCTCCACCCGCGGCGATCGCGCGAGGTGGCCGAGGAACAGCACCCCGACCAGCAGGGCGAGCGTCGCCTGCACGACCCGGTCGGTGACGAAGGTCTGCAGGAGGCGGGGGGAGTGCTGGCTGCTGCTCGGCTGGAGCGCGACGACGGTGAACGAGAACGTCAGCCCGGTGACCGAGATCAGCGAACCGGCGATCGCGGCCAGGACGTCTCGGGCGGCAGAGGAGCCGCCGCCGAACACCAGCGTCAGCGGATGCTGCCCGCCGGCCTGCTGGAGCACTCCGTCGAGAGCAGGCAGGCCGATTCCCAGCCCGATGGCGACCACGATCGCCATCACGGGGAGGGGCCACAGCGAGCCGGCCACCCGCGCCCGGGCGCGCCGGAGGACCCCGACGGCCACGCCCGCCCGGGACGTCGCGCGAGGTGCATGACGGTCAGTCAGCCACGACCCGGCGTCCTCGGCCGGGCCGCCCCGGGATCGTCATGCGCCGATCCGGATGCGCAGCGGGGCACCGGGCGGCTCCGGCTGATCACCCGCCCCGCCGCGCTCCCTGGGGGCGGCTGAGATCCTGAGCTGCGGGCCGAGGTCCGAGTGCCGGAAGGGCCTGCGCCATAGTGGTGGCTGCTCGTATCCGCAGCGACGCTGCACCAGGAGGCCGCGCACATGCCCAGAGCTCTGCTGCTCGAGAACATCGACCCCGTGGCGGTCGAGCTGCTGTCGGCGGCCGGCTACGAGGTGGAGTCGGTGCGCGGAGCGCTCGACGAGACCGACCTGATCGAGGCGCTCGAGGGCGTCCAGGTGCTGGGTATCCGGTCGAAGACCCGGGTGACGGCGAAGGTGCTGGAGAACAGGCCTGGCCTCGACGCGGTGGGCGCCTTCTGCATCGGCACCAACCAGATCGACCTGGCGGCGGCGACCGCCGCAGGGGTGGCGGTGTTCAACGCGCCCTTCTCCAACACCCGCAGCGTCGTGGAGCTGGCGATCGCGGAGATCATCAGCCTGGCCCGGCGGCTGAGCGACCGCGACCGGGCGCTGCACGCCGGGACGTGGGACAAGTCGGCGTCCGGGAGCCACGAGATCCGGGGACGGACGCTCGGCATCGTCGGCTACGGCAACATCGGCAGCCAGCTGTCGGTGCTCGCCGAGGCGCTGGGCATGCGGGTCGTCTACTACGACCTCGAGGACAAGCTGGCGCTGGGCAACGCGCAGCGCTGCGACACCCTCGACGAGCTGCTGGAGCGCGCGGAGACGGTCTCGCTGCACGTCGACGGCCGCGGCGGCAACGCCGGCATGTTCGGCGCCGAGCAGTTCGCCAAGATGCGCCCGCGCAGCCTGTTCCTCAACCTGTCCCGCGGCTTCGTCGTCGACCACGAGGCGCTGCGCGACAACATCCTCAGCGGCCATCTCGCCGGCGCGGCCGTCGACGTGTTCCCCGAGGAACCGCGGGAGCAGGGCGACGCGTTCGAGTCGGTGCTCCGCGGGCTGCCCAACGTGATCCTCACCCCGCACGTGGGTGGCTCGACCCAGGAGGCGCAGTACGACATCGGGCGCTTCGTCGCGGGAAAGCTCGCGGACTACACGCGCACCGGGACGACGACGCTCAGCGTCAACCTGCCCGCGGTGGTCCTCCACGGGTCGTCGGCGGCCCGGTTCGGGCTGCTGCACCACAACGTGCCGGGCGTCCTGGCGCGGGTGGACGCGCTGGTGGGGGAGTCCGGGCTGAACGTGGACGGGCAGATCCTCGTCACCCGTGGTCAGTTCGGCTACGTCGTCACCGACGTCAACGCCGACCTCCCGCCGGCGCTGCTGGCGGCGCTGCGGGAGCTGCCCGAGACGGTTCGCCTGTCCACGTTCGGCTGAGGCGGCCGGCGCCGGGCGCCGGCCGCCTCGCTCCCGACCCGCGGCGTCCCGTCAGGGCTGCGGGCGCTCGGGACCAGGCGGCTGGTCGTGGACCTGGTGGAAGGCCATGACCGGCTGCCCGGTCACGAGCGCCGGTGCACGGGCGAGGAACTCGCGCGTGTGGTCGTGCTCCATGTGCGCGTCGAGCGCGGCCTGGTCGGCCCACGTCTCGATGCTCAGGATGCGGTCGGGGTTCTCGACGTCCTGGGCGAAGGAGTAGGCCAGGCAGCCCCGATCGGCACGGGTGGCCGCGGCGACCGCCTGCGCCGCGGCGATCAGTGCGTCGCGGGAGCCGGGTGCGGCGGTGGCGCTGCCGATCACGATGAGCACGGATCAGCCCTCGATCAGGGCGAGCTGCTTGTTGATCTCGCGAGGGTTGGAGTCGCCGGCCATCTTCTGCAGGAACGGCGTGTGGTCGAAGACGAAGTCGCGGAGCGGCCGGAGCGGCGCCGGCGCGTGGTGGAAGACCTTGCCGAGCATCCACGCCATCTGCACCTGCTTGGCCGTGTGCGGCTTGCGGGGCTCCTCGTAGGACTGCAGCGCCCGGGCGACCGCGGCGGCATCGGTGAGGTCGACCCCGCGCAGCGCGACGCCCAGGAAGTAGCCGTCCTCGATCGACATGCCCGCCCCGTAGGCGGCGTAGGGCGACGTCGGATGTGCGGCGTCGCCGACGAGGGTGGCGCGGCCCTTCGACCACTGCTCCAGCGCCGGCCGGTCCCGCAGCACCCAGCGCTGCACGTTCTGCGCCTCGGTCGCGGCGATCAGGCCGGGCAGCGGCGCGGGGAACTCGGCCCCGAGAGCGGTGGCCGTCGCCTTGAGGTCGGTCGGTGCCGGCGCGTCCGGGTCGGTCGCGGTCAGGACCCACCACTGGTGGCCGTCGCGGCCGTCGTGCCGGATGGAGGTCCAGCTGCCCTGCGTCGTCCGGCTGTGGGTGAGCACGCACTTGTTCGGGATCGTGCCGTCCACCTCGGCGAAGGTGAACCCGCCGAAGATGTGCAGCCGGTGCTCGCGTTTGGGTGCCTCGCCCCAGAGCGTGCGGCGGACCAGCGAGTCGATGCCGTCGGCCCCGACCAGCACGTCGTGCTCGGCGGTGGTGCCGTCGGCGAAGTGCAGGGTGACGGCGCGGTCGTCCTGCTCGATGCGGTCGACCTGGGAGTTGAACCGGATCAGGCCGTCGGGGATCGCGGCGAGCATGCGCTGGTAGAGCTGCGGGCGCAGCAGGCCGATGAAGCCACCGCCGAACTCCCGCTGGACGTCCTCGTCGAGCTTGACGTCGACGCGCACCTTGCCCCGGACGTTGCGGAACTCGGAGTGCGTGGGGGCGCCCAGGTCGTCGGTGTCGACACCGAGTGCCCGCAGGGCCTTCAGCGGCGGCGGCCACAGGTTGAGGATGTTGCCCGCGGGGCGGGCCTCCCGGTACCGCTCGTAGACGACGACGTCGTGTCCGGCCTTGAGGGCGCCGAGAGCGGCGGCCATGCCGGCCGGGCCGGCGCCCAGGACGGCGACGCGGCCGCGGCCGCGGGGGGAGGGTGAGGAAGGGGTCATCGAGCACCTCGGTGTGATCGCGCAAACCGTAGCGAGCGCTACAGTTAGCGCGGGACTGTAGCGCTCGTCACTGTTCTGTCAAGGGTCGGGAAGGATGACCGCATGGATGCCGAGCTCGAGGTGCGCCCGCCCAAGCAGCAGCGGAGCCGGGAGGCCTGGAACCGGGTGCTCGACGCAGGCGTGGCCGTGCTGGAGGAGGGCGGCTCCGACTCCTTCACCATCGCGGCGGTGTGCGACCGGGCGAGGGTCGCGCCGACCGCGATCTACGCCCGCACCACCAGCAAGGACGCGCTCTTCCTGGCCGTCTACGAGCACGGTGTCGGGCGGCTGCGCGACGAGCAGGCCGTCTTCGCCGACGACACCCGGTGGGCCGGCCTGCCTCCGGCCGAGCTGGTGCGGGCCGCGGTGGCCGAGATGGTCGGGATCTCCTTCCGCCATGCACCGTTCCTGCGGGCCGTCGTGCTGGTCTCGGCCGTCCACCCTGAGGTGCGGCGCCGGGGATCGCGCTACAGCCAGGAGCTGGGCGAGGGCTTCGTCCAGGTGGTGCTGGCCGCCCGGGACGTGATCGGCCATCCCGACCCCGAGGCGGCCGTCCGTTCGTGCTTCGGCACGGTCTTCGCCGCGTCGATCATCCGGGTGGCGTACGGGCCCGGGTTCGCGACACCGACGCCGGTCGACGACGAGCGCTTCGTCGCCGACCTCGGCGAGACGGCGGCGCGCTACCTGCTGGCAGACGTCGTCGACTGATCCAGGGCGGCGCCCACCTCGGTGACTACGTCGAGAAACCAGCGTTGCCCGGGATCGAGATGCCGGACGGGGTGTGGCCAGGCCGTCTCGGTGAGGGGCGAGAGCTGGACGGGGGGGGGGTCGACCCCCTGGAGTTCGCCGCCGTCGGGTCACCGGCCAGGCGCCCGTGCACGAGGACCAGCAGGTCGATGCCGACCACGAGGCGGTCGAGCGCTCATGGGCCGGATCGCGCAGCTCACCCGCCGCCCGCCTGACAGCCAGGTCAGATCCGGACGGCAATCTTCCCCAGGGCGCCGTCGCGCAGGGCGGCGAAGGCGCTGTCGATCTCGTCCATGCGGAACGTCCGGGTGACCGGAGCTCGCAGCCGGCCGCTGCCGGCGAGTTCCCCGAGGAGGGCCATCGCGGCCCGGTCCGCCTCGGCCCGGACGTTGACCGTCCGGAAGCCGGACAGCGCGTCCGCGTCGGCCGCGTGCCCGGTCGACGCCACCCTGCCGCCGGGTGCCAGTACGCCGGCGGCGAGGGCCGTGAGGACGCCGCGGTCGCGGTTCACGAGGTCGATCACCGCGGCGACGCCGGCGGGTTGCATCGAGCGGACCCGCTCAGCGAGGTCGCCGGTCGACCAGTCCACGACTTCGGTCGCACCCATGTCCCGGACGTGCTTCTCCTCCTCGCCCGGCCGGGCGGTGGCCACCACCGTCGCGCCCCTGGCCACCAGCATCTGCACGGCGTAGCTGCCGACGCCTCCGGTGGCGCCGTTGACCAGGACGACCTCGTCGGTCGTGGGAGCGATGGCCTCGACGCAGCGCAGGGCGGTCAGCGCAGCCAGCCCGAGCGCCCCGGCAGCTGCCTCCGTCACGCCGTCGGGAACCGCCGCCAACCAGTCGCGCGGGACGGCGACCAGTTCGCCGAACGAGCCGCGCGCCGCGACGAGCTCCCGGACCAGGCCGAAGACCCGTTGGCCAGGGGTGAGGTCGTGGACGCCATCACCGACAGCCTCCACGACGCCGGCGACGTCGCTGCCGAGCACGACGGGGTAGCGGTAGGTCATGTAGCGGGCGGCGGCGCCGCTGGCGACCATCACGTCGTGCGGGTTCACGGACGACGCCGTCACCCGCACCTGGACCTCGTCGTCGGCCGGCTCTGGAACCTCGATCTCGGCGAAGGCCGGTGCGGCTCCCTCGGCCGGGAGCACGTAGGCGCGCATCAGTAGGCCTCCTGAGCGATGCGGGCCTGGGCGCCCGGGATGCCGAGCTCCAGCAGCTCGGCCTCGTCGGGGGTCAGGTCGTCCCCGCCGGACTCCTGCTTGAGCAGCGCCAGCGACATGTCGGCGACGAACAGGGCACGGTCACGCCGACGGTGGAACCAGGAGTCCAGCGCTCGGTCGAGCGTCTGGTGCTCGTCGAGGGCTGCGGCAAGGGTTACAGCGTCCTCCACGGCCATGGCGGCGCCCTGAGCCATGTGCGGGGTACTCGTGTGTGCCGCGTCGCCGGCGATCGCGATCCGGCCGCGGAACCAGGGTTCCCGGACGGTCACGTGGTACAGCGGCGCGTAGCTGACGTAGCTGTCCTCGGTGATGTTGTCGCGCATCTCGCCGATCCGGCCGGAGAAGCCCTGCATGCGCTCCTTCACCAGTCGCACGAAGTCGGCGGAGTCGAACCTGGGGTTCCCCGGCTCGGGGGTGACGAGCCCGACGTACATCTGCGCATCGCTGATCGGCGTGAGCACCGCCTTGGCAGGACCGCTGATGGCGAAGGCGATGTGGGTGAGGTCGGCCGGGCGCGGCATGGTGACTCGCCAGCAGGCGGACCCGGTGTAAACCGGTGTGTACCGGTCCCCGAACAGGTGTTCGCGGATTCTCGAGTTGAGACCGTCGAAGCCGACCACCAGGTCGTAGCGGTTGCTGGCGGTGCCCAGGTCGCGGACGGGCGGGGTGCGCTTGCCGGTCCAGGTGGCCAGTTCGACCTCGACGCCGTCGGCGTCCTCCGTCATGTCCCACACGGTGGCCCCGGTGCGGATGCGGGCACCGGCCTTCTCAGCGGCGTCGCGAAGGATGCGGTTGTAGACGGGACGGCCGATCGCGTTGTTGGACGGCTTGCCGTAGCGCCCGTCCGCCGGCGGGATCGCCGCGACCTGCACTCCCGCCGGGTTCCAGATGGCGAGCGGCTCGAAGGGGAAGCCGACCTCGAGGCAGGCGTCGCGGACACCGATCTCGTCCAGAGCGGCCAAGGCGTTGTTCGGTTGGCTGAGCCCGACGCCGAGGACCGCGTCCGGCCCGGAGGCCTCCACGACATCGACCTCGATGCCACGCTGGCCGAGCGCAGCGGCGAGCGTCAGGCCACCGACCCCCCCGCCCTGGATCAGGACCCTGTGAACGGCGGCCATCAGCGGCACAGCCCGGCGCCGGGGGTGGCACTGGTCAGCACATCAGCCATGGAGTCCTCCTCGAGCGGCGCGGGCGAGGGCCCGCCGTGGTGATGCCGGTCACGGTATGGACGGCGACTGCTGCCGGGAACACACGATTGGCGAGGGCGCATATCGATCGAATCGATATGCCGAGCGGCTCAGGGGAGCGGCTCGAGCGTGCGGGAGGCGCGCCGGACGAGGGCCCGAAACCACGCGTGGGCCGGGTCGTCGTCGTGGACCGGGTGCCACCACATCGCCACCGTCAGGACGCCGGCCGAGAACGGACAGGGCAGTACCCGGACGTCGTCGCGCGGCGGCAGGATGTCGACCAGTCGGCGCTGCATCAGAGCGATCCGCTGACTGCCGGCGACGTGCCCGTGCACGCCCAGGAAGTGCTCGGTGACGACCCGTACGTCCGGCTCGACCCCGATCAGCCGCAGGGCGGCCATGCCCTGCGTCGTCCCCGCCGAGCTGTGGAAGGTGACCACCCACGGCAGCGCGCGCAACTGGTCGAGGGTGAGCGCATCACCGACCGCGGTGTTCGCCGTGGAGACGAGGCAGACCCACTCGTCGCGGTACAGGTCCTCGTGCCTCAGGTCGGTCACGAAGCCGTGCGGCATGACCACCAGGTCGGTGCCCAGCAGTGTCGGGTCGGACGAGTCCAGGGGGCGCGCCGTGTTGGCCACGAGGCGCAGCCGTGCCCTGGGCGCGGCATCGGCAAGCAGATCGGCGACGGGGGAGCCGAGCACCGCTTCCCCGTAGTCGCTGACCTGCAGGGTGAACTCACGATCCGAGGATGCCGGGTCGAACTCATCGTGGGCGCCGAACACCCGCTCGAGCCCTACCCGCGCCATCCGCGCGCGCTCTCGGAGCTCCAGCGCGAGAGGCGTCAGGTGGTACTCGTTCCCCACGCGGGCCAGCAGGTCGTCACCGAAGTGCCGACGCAGGCGGGCGAGCGAGGACGACATCGCCGGCTGACCGACACCGGTCTGCACCGCGGCCTTGCTGACGCTGCGCTGCTGCAGCAGCGCGTCCAGCGCGACGAGCAGGTTCAGATCGAGGCGAGCCAGGTCCACCGCTGCAGTATCGACTCAATCGATGTGGCGGGACAGACTGTCACCCGCCGGTGGCTGCTCTCCGTCGAGCGGCCGTGAGCCCGCGTCACAGCGGTGAGGGGCGCAGGCCACTGGCAGGCCCGGGAAGGCATGCGAGCGGTGTGTCGGCCGCTACCGGCCCCGAACCTGCCAGAGACTGACAGGCCCGGGAAGCGCCATCAGTCGGTGATCAGGGTGAGCTGCTTGTTGATCTCCGTGGGGTTCGTGTCGCCGACGACCTTCTGCAGGAAGGGGGTGTGGTCGAAGACGAGGTCCCGGATCGGCTCCAGGAGCCGGGGTGCGTGGTGGAACCGCTGCCCGTTCTCGTAGGCCATCTTCACCTGGAAGTTCACGTGCGGCTTCCGGGGCTCTTCGTACGCCTGCAGAGCCCGACGCACGGCCGCGAGATCGGTCAGATCGACCCCTTGCAGCGCACGGCCGATAAACCAGCCGTCCTCGATCGACATGCCGGCGCCGTAGGCGGCATACGGCGACGTGGCATGCGCTGCATCGCCCGCGAGCGTGATCCGCCCCTTCGACCACTGGTCGAGGTAGCCGCGGTCGCGGAGCACCCAGCGCTGCACGTTCTCCGGCTCGGTGCGCTCGATGAGGTCGGGGAGGGGGTGCAGGAACTCCCGGCCGAGCTCCGTGGCCCGGGCGTGCAGGTCTGGGGGCGCCGGCGCTTCGGGGTCGGTGGCCTCGAGCACCCACCACTGGTAGCCGTTCCGGCCCTTGTGGCGGATCGAGGTCCAGCTGCCCTGGACGCGGCGGCCGTGGCTGATCACGCACATGCCCGTCTCGCCGTCGATGTCGTCGGCGAAGGTGAACCCAGCGATGGTGTGCAGCCGGTGCTCGCGGATCGGCGTCTCACCCCACAGCGTCGTGCGGACGAGTGAGTTGATCCCGTCGGCGCCGACGAGCACGTCCGCCTCGTGGATCGTGCCATCGGCGAAGTACAGCGTTACCCCGCGGTCGTCCTGCTCGATTCGCTCGACCAGCTGGTTCGTGCGGAGCACCCCCGGCGGCAGCGCCGCCAGCATGCGCTCGTAGAGCTCCGGCCGCAGCGGGCCGATGAAGCCGCCACCTCTGCCGTACTGCTCCACGACCTCGGGTGCGGACCTGACCACGGCGCGCACCCTGCCCTTGCTGCTGCGGAACTCCGTCTGGCACGGTGCCCCCAGGTCCTCGGTGTCCACGCCCATCAGGCGCAACGCCTTGAGCGGGGGCGGCCACAGGTTGAGCACGTTCCCGGCGGGGCGGGCCTCCGGATAGCGCTCGAAGATGGTCACGTCGTGGCCGGCCTTGTGGAGCGACAGTGCGGTGGCCATGCCGGCCGGGCCGCCGCCCAGGACGGCGACCCGCCCTCGTGGACCGGGGGTGTTCGTGGACATCGTCGTCCCTTTCGTCGAAGGTCAGGCGGGGGTGCTGACGGCGGCCGCCACGCGGCGGGTGACGCTGGGGACGTCGCCCTGCACGTGGTCGAGGTTCCACTGCGCCATCTGCATGGAGGCTTCGACGACGGTCGTGACGCGGTCGAAGCGGCGGGTGGTGAACGCGTCCCACAGCTCGTCGTCGACCCGGTCGCGGGTGGTCAGCAGCTCGGCGAGGACGGCGGCGTCCTCGAACCCCATCGCCGCCCCCTGGGCGATGGTCGGTGGGCAGGCGTGCACCGCGTCGCCGATCAGCACGACGCGCCCCCTGTTCCACGGCGCGTCGAGCAGGTGGTGCTCGAACCACGTGTAGTTGAGGTTCGCCGGGTCGGTGAAGGCGTCCCGGACCTCGTCCCAGGGCCCGTGGTACGGGCGGGAGAGCTCGAGGAAGTCGGCCAGCCGCTCCTCGGGGGTCTGCGTCGTCCGGTCCCGGGCGACCTCGACGAGCGACCAGTAGGCCGTCGTCTCGGAGGTCGGGCAGACCAGGGCCATGTACGACGGCCCGCCGAAGATGGCGTGGAACTCGGTGATGTCGGCGGGCTTGGGCCCGAACATGCGGAAGGCGCCCATGCCCACCGAGCGGGTCTCCAGCGGGATCTCGAGCATCCGGCGGGTCCACGACCGCAGCCCGTCGGCCCCGACGACGACGTCGTAGCGTCCCGACGAGCCGTCGGAGAACGTGACGTCGACGCCGTCGCCGTCCTGGTCCAGCGACTCGATCGTCGTCGAGAAGCGGGCCTTCACGCCCGCCCGCTCGGCGCGGTCCATCAGGATCCTCGCCAGCTCGGGCCGGTACATCCCCATGGTCGACGGCAGGTCCACGCCACCGAACGGCACGTCGTCCACGCGGGCGACGATCGTGGCCGCCGGGTCCGGCACTCGGATGACGAGCTCCGAGAACGGGAAGCCGTGCTCCAGGCATTCGTCGAGCACGCCCAGCTGTCGCAGCACCCGCAGCGCGTTGCCCTGCAGGGTGATCCCGGAGCCCAGTGCGGAGACCTCGGGCTTGATCTCCACGAGGTCGACCGCGACCCCGGCGTCGGCGAGCAGGATGGCGGTCGTGGCTCCGGCGGCGCCGGCGCCGACGACGAGGACGTTGTTCACGGCAGGCACGGTGGACTCCTTCGTCCTGGTGCGGGGACCCGTCAGGGCTGGAAGGGGTGGACGGCCTCATTGGGCTGGAAGCGGAACTTGTGGCCCCACAGCTCCTGCCGCTTGCCGTTGCGGAAGTTGAGGTTGTTCGGCGAGCGCTTGTCCATCTCGTCGATCGCCGCGCCGCCCCAGCCGTACTCGATCATGAAGCCGCCGGGGGTGTGGATGTAGTAGGAGACGACCTGGTCGCCGATGTGCCGGCCGAAGGCCATCTGCAGATCGGGGTTGGCGTCGCCGCCCAGGACGTCGTAGTACGAGTAGCCGACGTCATTGAGGTCCACCGACTCCAGGAAGACGTGGTGCAGGCCGAGCGAGTTGGGCACCTCGAGGAACGCGACGCTGTGGTGGCGCGGGTTGACCCGCAGGAACCACATCTCGCCGAGCGGCTCGTTCATCTTCAGGACCTCGCTGGGGATGAACCCCAGGGCGTCGATGTAGAAGTCCACGGCCTTGCGGGCGTCCGGCACGGCGAAGACGACGTGCCCGAGGCCCTGCTGCTGCGTCACGAAGCCGGCGTGCGGGCGCGGCGGGTGCCAGAAGTGGTAGTTCGACTCCTGGTAGCAGAACAGCTCCTGCGGCTGGCCGAACGGGTCCTCGAACTGGACCAGGACGTCGACGCCACGCTTCTCGGCCAGCGCCTTGTCGGCGTACCGCGGCTTCGCCCCGTTGTCCTCGAGCCGCTTGACTGCCGCGTCGAGATCGCGGTGGTTGAGGACCTCCCAGCCGGCGTAGAGGAAGCGGTAGTCGTCCCCGGGGTGGAAGGAGAGCCGGTAGTCGGCGTCGTCGATCTTGAGGCGGACCGCGCCGTCCTCGCCGTCCGGACCCACCATGCAGCCCAGCACCTCCGGGCCCCAGGTCCGGAACTCCTCGTAGCGGGGCGTCTGGACGCCCACGTAGCCCAGCTTGGCGATGTGGCCCTTCATGGCTGCTCCTCGGTGTGACGCGGGACTCCTGTCGAAAAGGACGCTAGGAACTGCGCGAGCTCGGCGGAAATGCTTCGTTGCTATCGCTCCGATCCATCGGGCGCATGAGCCACGTCACACGTCGAGGACGAGGCGGTCGACGGCCGCGGTGGAGACGCAGGTGACGATGCGGGAACCGGCTGCCTGCTCCGCGCCGGTCAGGATCGAGTCACGGTGCTCGACGGCACCCTCGAGCACACCGACGACGCAGGCGCCGCAGATGCCGGCGCCACAGGAGACCGGCACGTCGACCCCGGCCTGGTGCAGAGCCGTCAGGAGCGGCATCCCTGCCTCGACGCGGACCCGCTCTCCGCGCCGGCTGAGCACCAGCTCGAAGGGACGGGCTGCACCCGACACCCCGACGGGAGCGTCGAACCGCTGCCGGTTCAGCGCTACGTGCTCGGGAGCGGCGTCGGCCACGGCGTCGACGAAGGAGCTGCTGCCCGCCGCGTAGACGGCCGTCCCCGGTGCTGCGTCCGCCAGGGCCGCGAGGGCGTCGTCGGCGGTGTCCACGGTCCGTGCGCCCGCCCCCAGGGCGGCGACCTCCTCCTGGAGCACCCGGTGACGCGCGGAGCGGTCGACGTGCACGAGCGCCCACGGATGGATCCGGGCGGCAGAGACCCACCGGGCCATCGGTAGCAGCGGCGCGATGCCGGAGCCGGAGCCGAGGAAGAGGTAGCGGGCGCCCCCGCCGAGGGCGAAGAGGTGGCGCGGTCCCCGTACCCGCAGCCGGTCCCCGGGGCGCAGCTCGTCGTGGACGTGGGCGGACGCGTCCCCGGGCGCCGAGCGGGCGACCAGCAACCGCCACGACCGGGCGTCGGCCGGATCCCCGGCGAGCGAGTAGGGCCGTGCGATGCCGGTCGGCAGGACGACGTCCACGTGTGCGCCCGGTGCCCAGCGGGGGAGGGGTGCGTCGTCCGCCGGCCCGAGGACGACCTCGACGATGCGGTCGGCGACCGGGCCGACGGCGAGGACCGTGACGTCCCGGCCGCGGTCGACCGGCGGGGAACTCACCCCTCCTCGGCCACGCAGCGGTTGCGCTGGGCGCCCAGCCCCTCGATCGCGGCCTCCATGACGTCGCCCGGCTGCAGCCACCGCTTCCAGTGGCCGCCGTTGCCGGCCGGGCTGCCGGTGAGGAGCAGATCGCCGGGCAGCAGGACGGCGGCCGCGGACACGGAAGCGATCAGGCTCGGGACGTCGAACAGCATGTTGGCCGGGACGTCGTCCTGCTTGCGCTCGCCGTCGAGGTCGAAGGTGATCCGCAGGTGCCGGTGATCGGGCACCTGGTCGGCCGGTACGAAGAACGGCCCGGTCGGCAGGAAGGTGGGGCGGCTCTTGGCCCGCAGCCAGTCCCCGCCGAGCGCCTTGTGCTGCGGAGGGAACTGCAGATCGCGGGCGCTGACGTCGTTGCAGACGGTGAACCCGGCGACGTGCTCCATCGCCCGGCCCCGCGACACCTTGTGGGTCCGACGGCCGATGACCACGGCCAGCTCGGCCTCCCAGTCGACCCTCTCCGCCTCCCGGGGGAGCACGACGTCGTCGTCCGGCCCGCAGATCGCGCTGGGCAGGGAGACGAAGACGAACGGGCTGCCGGTGCGGGCGGTCTCGTCCATGACGGACTCCGCGTGCCGGCGCAGCTCCTCCTCCGTCCGCGGGTCGTCAGCAGCCTTCGAGGACACGATGATCTCAGCCACGTGCGAGCGGTAGTTGGCGCCGGCCTGGAACACCTGCCGTGGCTCGACGGGCGCGAGCACGGCCAGGTCGGCGATCGGCACCCCGTCGGCCGCGCCGAGCTGGCCCACCAGAGCGCGCAGGCGCGGGGCGACGGCCGGCCACTCGTCGAGCAGCGCCTGGTAGGTAGCCGGGCCCGTGACCAGGCCGTCGTCCTGCAGCCGGAGAACCCGGTTCCCGACGACGAGGCCGGTGAACGGGCCCGCCCCGTCGTCGAACCGGCCCAGTGCGTATCCGTCGACGGATCGCGTCATGCTGGTGCTCATCTCTGTGCGTGGGGGAGGGCGGCCCGGCCCGCGTACTCGGCGCGGTCGCCGAGCTCGCTCTCCAGGCGGAGCAGGCGGTTCCACTTGGCGGTGCGCTCGGAGCGGGCGGTCGACCCGACCTTGATCTGCCCGGTACGCCAGCCGACGGCGAGGTCGGCCAGCCAGTCGTCCTCGGTCTCACCGGACCGGGCCGACAGCACCGTGGCGTACCCGGCGGCGTGCGCGGTGCGGACGACGGAGCGGGCGGTGTCCAGCGTGCCGATCTGGTTGGGCTTCACCAGCACCGCGTTCGCGACGTTCTCGTCGATGCCGCGCTGGAGGCGCTCGGGGTTGGTCACGAACAGGTCGTCGCCCAGCAGTTGCCGTCCGGCCAGCCGCTGGGTGGCGGTGCGCCAGCCCGCCCAGTCGTCCTCGGCGAGGGCGTCCTCGAGCGACACGATGGGGTAGGCGGCGCACCAGGCGGCCAGCTCCTCCACCAGCTCGTCGGCGGTGAGCTCGCGGTCCTCGGCCGCGAGCACGTAGCGGCCGTCGTCCCGCACGAACTGGGTGGCGGCGACGTCGATCGCGATCCCCACGTCGTCGCCGGGCCGCAGTCCGGCCCGCTCGATCCCGGCCACGAGCACGTCGAGCGCCGACCGGTTGGTCGGCAGCAGCGGCCCGAGGCCACCCTCGTCGGCGACCAGGGCGACCGGCAGGCCGCGCGAGACCAGCTCCTCGGCGGTACCGGCCCGCACCCGGGACGCCCACTCGATCGCGTCGGCGAACGAGCCGGCTCCGATCGGCACGGCCAGGAAATCCTGCACGTCGATCGACCGGCCGGAGTGGGCGCCGCCGGAGATGCTGTTGACCATCGGCAGCGGCAGCAGGGGAGCGGCGCCCTCGTCGGCCACCGCCTCGTGCAGCGGCAGGCCGCGGGCGGCGGCGCCGGCCACCGCGGTCGCGACGGAGACGGCGAGCGCCGCGTTGGCGCCCAGCCGTCCGAGATCGGCCGTGCCGTCGAGGTCGCGCAGCGTGCGGTCGAGCGCCGCCTGGTCCGTGCCGTCCAGCCCGCGGACGGCGTCGGCGATCTCGCCGGTCACGTTGGCCACCGCCCGGCGGACCCCCTGGCCGCCGTAGCGGGCGTCCCCGTCGCGCAGCTCCCGGGCCTCGTGCGTGCCGGTTGAGGCACCGGACGGGACGGTCGCCCTGCCTGTGGCGCCGCCGTCCAGGCGCACCTCGCAGCCGACCGTGGGCTTGCCGCGGGAGTCCAGGGCCTCCCAGGCGAGCAGGCCGGTGATGGTGGTGTCGCTCATGCGAGCAGCTCCCAGGCGTCGGTGATGGTTGCGGGCGGATCGAGGAGCAGTCGGCGGGCGAGGTCGCGCACGCGCGGGCGCTCGTCGGCGGTGAGGTAGTCGGCCGGGCTCTTGCCGTCGACGCGGGCCAGCAGGAGGCAGCCCGTCTGGCGCACGAGCTGTGCGGGATCGATGGGGACCGCGCCGTCCAGCGACTCGGTGAAGGCGGTCAGGAAGGCCTGCCCGGCCACGGCGTAGTCGGCCGCCGAGGGCGGGCGGTGCACCGTCTTGAGCAGCAGGTGGCCGATCGTCCAGGCCGGGTCGAACGTGGGGTCGCCGACGTGCGCGACCTCCCAGTCGATGACCCACAGCCCCTCGCCGTCCGGATCGACCAGGACGTTCTTGGGGGTGTAGTCCCCGTGCACGAGGCAGACCCGGGAGGCCGCCATGACGTCGACCGTTTGCCCGATTGCCTCGGCGAGGTCGGGGTGCCGGGCGGCGACCGTGCGGTGGAACGGGTCGACGCGGAGTTGGCCGAAGGCCGTGACGTCGTCGAACTCCCGGAACACGTCGTCGGAACCGGCGGTGGCCCCCTGGTACGCGCCCAGCACCGTGCCGAGGCGTGCGGCGACGGCCGGGGCGGCCGTGCCCTCGAGCAGCTGCTGCTTCCACGGCACCCAGCCGTCAGGCGCCCGCTCGATGACCAGGTAGCCGTCGGCGAGGTCGAACACCTCGGGCGCGGAGCCGGGCGCGATGCGGCCGGCCAGCCGCAGGGCCCGGCCCTCGGTGTCCAGGCGCGCCGGGTCGGCCAGCCACTCCTCGGCGACCCGGAGCCGGCTCAGCGCCTGCTTGACGACCGCGTCGAGGCCGGGCGCCCGCACCGCGACGACGTCATTGGAGACCCCACCGGCCAGCGGGTGGATCTCCACGCCGGCCGGCGAAGTGGTCAGTCCCCGCGCGACCAGGTGGGCGGTCAGCGCGGCGGTGTCGTAGGTCGCGGCCGCGGTCACCGGGGCTCCAGCCCGCCGCGGAGGGCCGGGCTGCTGAGCACCTGCGGGTTGACCACGGTGGCGGGAACCCGCCCCTGCAGCACGTCCACGACGTTCGTGGCCGCCTTGGTGGCGAGCTCGGCCAGGGAGCCGTCGGAGGAGAAGGCCGTGTGCGGGGTCAGGACGACGTCGTCGCGCGTGCGCAGGGGATGGTCGGCCGGCAGTGGCTCCGGGTCGGTCACGTCGAGCGCCGCCCCGGCGATCTCGCCGGCGTCAAGGGCGGCGAGCAGTGCCTCGTTGTCGATGAGCGGACCGCGTGCGGTGTTGACCAGCCACGCGGTGGGCTTCATGAGCCGCAGCTGCTCGGCGCCGATCAGGTGGTGGGTGGCCGGGGTGAGCGGGACGTGCAGCGAGACGGCGTCCGCCTCGGCGAGGACGTCGTCCAGCGAGCTCACGACACGGACCCCGGGCACGGGGCGCCCCGACAGGTCGTACGCGATGACCTCCAGACCCAGCGCCTGGGCGCGGGCGGCCAGTGCCGAGCCGATCACGCCGAGACCGACCAGGCCCAGGACCTTGCCGCGCAGCCGCGTCCCGGCACCGGGCACGTCCCGGCCCCAGCCACCACGCACGATGTCGCGGTTCAGGGGCAGCAACCGACGGGCGAGGGCGAGGATCCCCAACAGGGCCGAGTCGGCCACCTCGTCGACGCAGTAGACCGGCACGTTGCTCACGACCATGCCGAGTTCGGTGGCGCGGGCGACGTCGATGTTGTCGACGCCGACGCCGTACCGGGCCACGGTGCGACAGCGGGGTGCGGCGTCGAGGATCTCAGCGGAAATCTTCGCGAAGCAGGTGAGGATCGCGTCGGCGTCGGCCGCGAGGCGCGCCAGCTCCGCCGGGTCGCCACTGGGGGCAAGCACCAGGTCGGCGCCCGCTGCGGCCAGCACGTCGCGTTCCACGTCGGTGGTCGGCCATGCGACATCGGTGACCAGCACACGCATGCGGACGTCGGACATCGCACCTCCTCGTCGAGTGCACCCGACGCTAGGGAGGACCTCCGTCGTCCGGAAATGCACAGCATGGTTGGCTGCGATCCACCGTCGTGATGGCCGTCACGACCGCTACCGAGGAGAGCCCGTGAAGCTGGGGCAGGTGGATCTGAATCTGCTGGTGGTGCTCGACGCACTCCTGCGGGAGAAGAACGTGACGCGGGCGGCGGAGAGCCTGTACCTGTCCCAACCGGCGACGAGCACCGCTCTGGCTCGGCTGCGCCGGGTGCTGGGCGACGAGTTGCTCTACAAGAACGGTCGGTACCTGGAGCTCACCCCGCGCGCCGAATCGCTCATCGAGCCGGTACGGGAGGTGCTGACGACCATCGAGCAGACGATCGTCCGGCCGCCCACGTTCGACCCCACGGCCGACACCCGCCGGTTCTCCGTCGTCGGCAGCGACTACGTGGGCGTGACGCTGGTGCGGCCGCTCATCGCCCGCCTCGGCGGCCTCGCCACGGGGCTCCGTGTCGACGCTACCCCGGTCAGCGGGCGGTACATCGACGCCCTGCAGCGGGACGAGATCGACCTGGCGATCCTGCCCGACCGCATCGTCGACGAGCGCTCGCTGCCGGACTGCTCCCGGATCCCCGTCATCGAGGACCGGTTCGTCGGCGCGGTCTGGACGGAGCATCCGACGGCGGGGGACCGGCTGACCGCGGAGCTGCTGGCCGGCTCGCCCTACCTCGAGTACCTGATCGAGGGCCGGCGGTCGATCGTGGAGGAGGAGCTCGACGCGGCGGACTGCCCCCGGCGCGTGGCCGCCACCGCCGGCGGCTTCGTCCCCATGCCGTTCATGCTCGCCGGCACCGACCTGGTCGCCGTGCTGCCGGAGCGGCTGGCTCGCCGGGTGGCCGCAGCGGCCGACATCCGGCTCCTGGAGCCGGAGATGGAGCTCCAGCCCTTGCGGCAGTCGGCGTTCTGGCACTCTCGCCGCGACCGCGACCCGGGACACGTCTGGCTCCGCGAGCAACTGGTCACCGTCGCCGAGTCGGAGTCCGGGTACCCGGTCCCGACGGGAGCGCCGCCGCCCGTGCAGCCGTGAGGGCGGCGCCCACCCACCCGGTGTCGCCGGGTGGGTGGGCGCCGGTGGCTCAGCCCTGCGCGAGGTCGTCCGCGTCGACGACGTCGCCGGCGTCCTGCCAGCTCGTCCCATCGAACTGCAGGACCCGGTACTGGTGCACCAGGCGGCTGCCGGGGCCTGCAGACAGCTGCATGTCGGGCAGGATCGCGGGGTTGTCGATGCCGTCGATCGAGTCCCACGCCTCGGTGAAGGCGTCGCCGCCCTCACCGCCGGAGTCCTCGAGCGCAGCGACGATGGCTGCGGCGGCCCCGTATCCCTCGATGGCGAGGTAGGAGTCGGCGTTCGCCTCGTCGCCGTACTCGGCGATGTCCTCCTTGAAGGCCTGCACGCCCTCGTCGTCGGCCCACCTCGGGTCGGCCGGGTCCTTGAAGTACTGCGCCGTGAAGGCGTCCGTCGCGTTCTCCGGGCCGGCTGGGCCGACGGACGTCGCGAGGTCCGACGCGGCGCTGTACAGGTAGGTGGTCGGCTGGTAACCGATGTTGGCCATCGTGCGCAGGGTGGCCGGCTGGGCCGGGCCGACGACGGCGAGGAACAGCGTGTCCACGCCGGCGGCCCGCAGCTCGTTGAGCTGGCTGGTCAGGTCGACCACGCCCGGGGGAACGGTCAGCACCTTGTCCGGCGTGAGCCCGGCCGCCGCCATGCCGTCCACCTGGCTGGTGGTGAGGTCGTTGGCGATGCCGAGCACGCCGACCGACGCATCCGGCTGCTCGTCCTGGATGTGCTGCGCGACGACCTGCCCCTCCCAGCTGCCGTCCGGGAACCAGCCGCGCGTGTACGGCGTGGCGTCGGTGTCGGACAGGGCCGCCTGGGTGCCGAAGGCGACGTGCGCCACCTTCTGCCCGTTCAGGTAGGGCGCCGTGGCCGAGGAGATGCCGCCGAACGTGAGGACGATGCCGGCATCTTCCTGGTCGACGAGCTGCCGGGCGTTCTCCGCCTGCCGCGCCGGGTCGTAGGCGTCGTCGAGGACCTGGTAGTCGATCTCCCGGCCCCCGACGCCGCCCTCGGCGTTGATCCGCTCGAAGTAGGCGGCGGCACCGTCGGCGACCGCTGCGGCTCCGGACAGCGGCCCGCTGAGCGGGAAGCTCATCCCGACGACGATCGGCTCGTCGGAGCCGGTGTTCGAGCCGGCTCCGGATCCGGACGACTCATCGGCGCGGCCACTGCAGGCGGCGGTCAGCAGCAGGCTGCCGGCGGCCAGCGCGACGACCACGCGTCGCGGGATCGGGCCAGGGGCAACGGACATGGGGGACCTCGCTCTCCACTGCGACGGCGCAGTGCGGGACGGGAGGGGACGGCGGTCGCCGGCCCCCGGCGGAACGGGGTGGTGCAGTCCTCGGTGGTCAGGCGTGCGAGCGCCTGCGGAGCCTTCGGGTGAGGCGGGCGAGCCACCGTCCGGCCCCGCCGGCGACGCCGGCCGGGAGGAAGAACAGGGTCAGGAGCAGGGCGACGGCGTAGACCAGCTGCGACCACTGGCCGCCCGTCGTCGAGCCGATCTGCTGACTGATCACGTCGGGCAGGTAGACGATGAACGCCGACCCGACCAGGGAGCCCGCCCACGTGCGGGACCCGCCCACGACGCAGGCCGACAGCAGTGTCAGCGAGAAGAACATCGAGTAGCTGTCGGGCACCGTCGAGGCCAGGACCAGACCGCCGAGAGCGCCGCCCAGCCCGGCGACGGCACTGCTGATCGCGAACATCGTCAGCGTCAGCCGGTTGACGTCGACGCCTTCCGACCGTGCCATGAGCGGGTTGACCCGCAGCGCCTCGACCGCCCGGCCCATCGGCCCCGTGGTCAGGTTGCGCAGCAGCACGAGGACCACGGCCAGGACGACGACCAGCAGCAGGAACTGGAACTGCTCCGGCGTGAGGGCCAGCGCCGCCGGCGGCGTGATGGGAGAGCCGGCCAGCTGCAGCCCGATCGTGCCGCCGGTGAGGCCCTCGAAGCGGGACAGCAGCAGGGGGAAGATCGCGGCGATGGCGATGGTGAGCAGGCCCAGGTTGAGCCCGCGCACCCTCAGTGCCGGCAGGCCGATCAACCAGCCGGCCGCTCCCGAGACCACCACAGCCGCCAGGACAGCACCGGGCCATGCCCAGCCGAGCTCCTTGACGAGGATCATCGCGGTGTAGGCACCGAGGCCGTAGAGGGCGCCGTGGCCGGCGCTGATCTGTCCGGCTCGGCCGATGAGCAGGTTCAGTCCGGCCACCGCGATCGCGATCGTCAGCACGCGAGTGGCCTTGAACAGGTCGTAGTCGCTGATCAGGAACGGCACGACGAGTGCGACGACGAAGAGCGCAGTCCACGCCCAGGTGACCGGCCGTCGCCACATCGGGCGGAGCTCGGCCAGCGCCGGCGCGGCCGTCGGGGTCGGCGTGGGCGCCGCCCCCTCGGTGCGGGTCGGGGGACCGGAGATCGACGTGGCCATCAGGCACGCACCGTCGACGCGCGGCCGAACAGACCCTGGGGCCGGACGAGCAGCACCAGGAAGATGACGGCGAACGGAACCACCAACTGCAGGTCACCTCCGATGCCGGGGACGTACCGGCTGGCCAGGTTGGACAGGACGCCGATCAGCAGGCCGCCCACGACCGCGCCCAGCCGGCTGGAGAAGCCGCCGAGCGTCACCGCCGCCAGGGCGAGCAGCAGCGCGTTGGTCATGAGCTCCGGCGACAGGCCGAGCGTGGGTGCCGCCACCAGTCCGGCGACGGCGCCGACGGCGGCGGCGATGCCCCAGCCGACAGCCAGCATCACCCCGGTGGAGATGCCCAGCAGGCGGGCCGAGTCGGGGTTGTCGGCCACGGCGCGGAGCCGCAGCCCCAGCGGTGTGAACCGGAAGATCAGCCCGCAGAGGAGCATCGCCAGCAGGACCAGCGCCCCGCCGCCGATGGCCTGAGCCGTGAACGTCAGCGGGCCGACGTGGTAGACGGCCCCGCCGAAGGGGCTGGCCATCGAGCGGACGTCGGTGCCCCAGATCAGTGCCACGACGGCGTTGCTGCCGAGCAGCAGGGCGGCGGTGACCGTCAGCAGCGCCAGCGGGCCGCTGCCCTCGACCGGCCGCACGAGCAGCCGCTCGACTCCGGCGCCGAACACGAAGGCCAGGACCACCAGCAGCGGGACGATCAGCCACCACGAGAGCCCGGCCGTGCTGAGGGCGAAGGACACGAAGGCCGCCAGCGTGGCGAACTCGCCCTGGGCGAAGTTGAGCGTCCCCGTGCCCTGGAAGACCAGCGCGATGGCCAGCGCCAAGGCGGCGTAGACCAGCCCCGTCGTCAGCCCCGACACGGTCTGCTGCAGCAGTTCGGTCATGCCCCCTCCTCGCTGGGGCTCGTCGGACGCATGACCGACGGTGCTGTGCTGCTCCATGACCTCGCGAGCTCGGTCATGAGGACACCCCCGTGAGACCGTCGGGTGATTCGCCGAGGTAGGCGGCGCGCAGGCCGGCGTCGGCGGCGAGCTCGGCGGCGGGCGCAGCGGCCACGACCCGACCGCGGGCCAGGACGATGCCGCGGTCGGCCACCTTCAGGGAGGCGCGTGCGTTCTGCTCGGCGAGCAGGACCGACAGCGACCACTCCTCGCGCAGGCGGGCGAGGACGGAGAACATGTCCGCCGAGGTCAGCGGCGCAAGGCCCAGCGACGGCTCGTCGATGAGCAGCAGCCGCGGCCGGGCCATGAGCGCCCGGGCAAGGGCCAGCATCTGCTGCTGGCCGCCGGAGAGCGCACCCGCCGGGCGGCGGCGCATCTCGCGGAGGACCGGAAAGGTGTCGTAGATGCGATCGAGGTCGCCGTCGGCCTGGGCTCGGGTCGACGCCGGACGGGAGATGACGCCGAGCCGGACGTTCTCCTCGACCGTGAGGGCGGTGAAGGTGCCGCGGCCCTGGGGCACGTGGCCCAGCCCGCTGCGGGCGATGCGCGCCGCGCTCGTCCCGTTCAGCGCGCGGCCGGCGAACGAGATCCCGCCACCCGCCTTGACCGTGCCCGACAGGGCTCGCAGCAGCGTCGTCTTGCCGGCGCCGTTCGCGCCCAGGACCGCGACGATCTCGTTCTCCGCGACGGTGAGGTCCATGCTGTGGAGGACCCGAACACCGCCGTACCCGGCGGTGAGCCCCGTGACCTCGAGCAGGCCGGTCATGCCGAGTCCTCGGAGACTGCGTGAAGACGCTCGGGCGACGGCTCGTCCACGTCGTCCGCGCCGAGATACGCCGCGACCACGCGGGGGTCGGCACGCACCTCGTCGGGGGTCCCGACGGCCAGCAACCGGCCGGAGTCGAGGACGACGACCCGGCGGGCCACCGACATCACCAGGGCGACGTCGTGCTCGACCAGGAGGACGGTGGTGTCCGCGCCGGCGTGTGCCTCGACCTCGGCCAGCAGGTCCCGCGCCTCCTCGGCGCCGAGGCCGGCAGCCGGCTCGTCGAGCATCAGCAGGCTGGGCGTGCTCATCAACGCGCGGGCGACCTCGACCCGCCGGCGGTCGCCGTGGGCCAGTCCGGCGACCGGGCGGTCGGCGAGCGCCGCGATCCCGAACCGGTCCAGCACCGCGAACGCGCGCTCGAGGGTCTCGCGCTCCTCCTGCCGACGGCGGGGCGTGGCGAGCATGGAGTGCAGGACGCCGACACGGCTGTGCGCCACCGCGCCGAGAGCGACGTTCTGCAGGGCCGACTCGCCGTCCAGCAGCGCCGGGGTCTGGAACGTGCGGGCGATGCCCAGTCGGGCGCGCTGGTGCGGGCGGAGCCTGCCGAGCGGACGGCCGTGGAGGGTCAGCTCGCCCTCGTACCGGTAGAGGCCGCTGATGCAGTTGAACAGCGTGGTCTTTCCGGCTCCGTTGGGGCCGATCACGGCCGAGGTGCCTCCGGCCGCGATCTCGAACACCAGATCGTCGAGGGCGCGCAGTCCGGCGAACGACAGGCCGACACCGCGCGCCACGAGGGCAGGTGGAGCGCCGCCCGCGGCGTCGGTCGCGGAGCGATCCGGTGAGAGTGCTTGGGTCACAGCGGCGAGTGTGGAGTGGGTCAGGTCACACGAGAAATGGTTCCTCCGGATGCGAAGCATTCAGCCGGTGAATGGCGACGGTACGGTGCGCGACACCACCACGAGGGAGGACCGCATGAACCTGGCTGGAGTGGACCTGAATCTGCTCGTCTCGCTGCGCGCGTTGCTGCAGGAGCGGAACGTCACGCGGGCTGCGCAGCTGGTCGGGCTGAGCCAGCCGGCGATGAGCAATGCGCTGGCCCGCCTTCGCCGGCAGTTCGGCGACGACCTCCTGGTCCGCGAGGGGCGCGGCCTGACGCTGACCCCCGTGGCGCGGGAGTTGCAGCACGCCGTGGAGCCCGCGCTCGGGATGGTGGAACGGGCCCTGCGCATCCAGGCGTCCTTCGACCCGTCGACCGCGGCCCAGGTGTTCCGCATCGCGGCCAGCGACTACGGCATGACCTTGATCGCCGAGCGGCTCCGCGATCTCGGGCAGGTCGCGCCGCGGGTGGTGGTCGACCTGGTGCAGATCGACCACGGCTTCGTGCGGGACAGCGAGGCGGTGATGCGCCGCGTCGACCTCCTGCTGGCCCCCCGAGCATTCCTGAACGGGTACCCGAGCGAGCCGCTGTCCAGCGAGCCGTGGGTCGCGGTCGTCGATGCGCAGCACGCAGGGGATCGGCTCGAGGAGTCCGACCTCCATGGGCGCTCCCTCGTCGGCCTCTTCCACGACCTCGGCTCCGGTGCGCACATCGAGCGCCTGCTGACCGTCCGCGGCATCACCGCGACCGGATCGGTCAACGCCGAGTCGTTCTCCGCGGTGCCGGCACTCGTCGAGGGCACCGAGCGGATCGGGTTCCTTCCGGCCAGCCTGGCCGCGCGGCTGCGGCCCGGCTACGCGGTGCGGGTCCTCGAGGTGCCCTTCCTCCCGGAGCCGCTGGTCGAGAGCCTGTACTGGCACCGGTCGGCCCAGCGGGACCCGGCCCACCAGTGGTTGCGCCGGCTGGTTCTCGGCGTCGACACGACGGCAACGACGGATCCATCCGTGCCGTGAATGGCACGCCATACCGAATCCGTGGTTCCGCTCCCGAGTGCGACCGCCGATGCTGAGAGCCGCTGTGCCATCGCCGTCACACGAGGAGTGGACGCTTGCCCGACGTACCTGCCATCGACGTCCACGCCCATGCCGCCGTCCCCGCGGCCGACGCCCTCCTGGAAGGGCAGCCGGGTCTGGCGCAGCAACGCGGGGTGGACGCCGCCACGCTCGGCCCCGAGTCGCTCGCCTACAACATGCGACACATCGCCGAACTCGCCCCGAAGCTGACCGACCTCGACCTGCGGCTCGCCGCGATGGACGCGGCACGGATCGACGTGCAAGCGGTCAGTGCCACCCCGTTGCCGCACGCCTGGGCCGATCGGGACCTGGCGGCACGGCTCGTCGCCGCGACCAACGAGGGCATCGTCCAGACGTGCGCGAAGCAGCCGGACCGGCTGCTGCCGATCGGGACCGTCTCCCTGCAGCACCCCGACCTGGCCGTCGGCCAGCTGGAGACGGCGGTGCGCGACCTCGGCATGCGCGGCGTGCAGATCTCGACCGCGGCCGGTCCCGGACGGGAGCTGGACGACCCGTCCCTGGCCGACTTCTGGGCCGCCGCCGAGGAGCTGGACACCGCCGTGCTCATCCATCCGTGGGGCTGCACGCTCGGCGAGCGGCTGAACGCCTACTACCTGTTCAATAGCGTCGGGAACCCGACCGAGACGGCGCTGGCCCTGTCGCGCCTGGTCTTCTCGGGCCTCCTGGAGCGTCACCCGGGGCTCAAGGTCTGGTCGGCCCACGGCGGCGGCTACCTCGCCAGCTACGTCGTCCGCGCGGACCACGCCTGGGCCGCTCGAGCTGACGCCCACACGACGGAGCAGCCGCCCAGCGCACTGCTCCGCCGCACCTTCATCGATTCGCTCGTCTACACGCCCGAGCAGCTGCGCCACCTGGTCTCGGTCATGGGGCCCGGCCAGGTGACGCTCGGCAGCGACTACCCCTTCGACATGGGTGTCGACGACCCGGTCGACCGGCTGGAAGCAGCCGGCTTAGACCCCGCCACCACCGACGCCATCCGCGGCGGCAACGCCGCCCGACTCCTAGGACTGGACTCGTGAACGGTTACGACATCACGGCGAACTTCGGACCGGATCCCGAGGCCGCCATCGCCGACTCGGCGAAGCGGTTCAGCAACTGGAACCGGTGGGGCGCCGATGACGCGCTCGGCACGGTGAACCTCCTCGACGCCGCGAAGCGCGCCGCTGCTGCGGGTCTCGTGCGCAGGGGGGACTCGTTCAGCCTGTCGCTGCCCTTCGACGAGGACGGCCCGCAGTTCGGCTGGAAGCGCCGGGTGAACCCGGTGCGGGTCATGACCTCCACGGGCATGGACACCGCCGAGCAGATGGGTCTCCCGCACGGCCTCTCGGTCGCCGACGACTCGGTCTTCATGCCGCTGCAGTGCTCGACGCAGTGGGACGGCCTCGGCCACGTCTTCGACCACGGTGTGGCCTGGAACGGCCGGGTGGCCCGCGAGGTCGTGACCAGCGAGGGCGACTTCGCCACCGGCATCGAGCACCTGGCCGCGCCCGTGGTCGGTCGCGGTGTGCTGCTCGACGTCGGCCGCGCGCTCGGGGACGACGGGGAGCTGCCCGACGGCTGCCCGATCACCAGTGCAGACCTCGAGGAGACGATCCGCCGGCAGGGGGAGACCTCCCGGGTCGGACGGGGCGACATCGTGCTGGTCCGGACCGGCCAGCTGGCCCGCGTCCGCCGTCGGCTGGCCGCGGGCGAGGGCTGGGGCTCCTACGCCGGGGGGCCGGCGCCGGGGCTCTCGTTCGAGACGGCGGGCTGGCTGCACTCCTCCGAGATCGCCGCGCTGGCCACCGACACCTGGGGCGCGGAGGTGCGGCCCAACGAGTGGCCGGGCGCGATGCAGCCGCTGCACCAGGTGGCGCTGCCGCACATCGGCCTGCTTCTGGGGGAGATGTGGGACCTGGACGGCCTGGCCGCCGACTGCGCCGAGGACGGCGTGTACGAGTTCCTCCTCGCTGCGCAGCCGCTGCCCTTCACCCGTGCCGTCGGGTCGCCGGTCAACCCCGTGGCGGTGAAGTGACGTGCGCCTGACCACCCTGCGGACCGGCGACGGCCCTCGCGTCGGCCTCCTCGACGGCGACGTGATCCGGCTCCTCGACGCCGGCCCGACGCTGCTCGACGTCATCCGGGGAGGAGACGAGGCGCTGGCCGACGTCGCCCGCCGGGTCCGCTCCGGGGACGCCGTGCCGGTGCCGGACGCCCCGTTCGGCCCGCTGCTCGAGCCGCCCAGCGTGCGCGACTTCCTGACCTACGAGGCGCACCTGGCCGAGCTGGCCGGCAGCGTGCCCGACGAGTGGTACGAGAAGCCGCTGTTCTACTTCTCCAACCCGGCGTCGATCACCGGCCCCTACGACGAGGTGCGCATCCCTCCGCTGGCCACGCAGCTGGACTACGAGCTCGAGGTGGGCGTCGTCGTCGGCCGCGCGGGCTCGGACCTCACTCCGGCCCAGGCCGCGAACTCGATCCTCGGGTACACGATCTTCAACGACTGGTCCGCCCGCGACCTGCAGGTGCACGAGTTCAAGTTCCCCATGGGCCCGTCGAAGTCGAAGGACGCCGCCATCACCCTGGGGCCGTGGCTGGTGACCGCCGACGAGCTCGCCGATCACGTCCAGGACGGGCGCCTGGCCCTGCGCACCGAGGTCTCGCTGAACGGGGTGCGCACCGGCGGTGACGTCACCTCCAACATGGCCTGGTCGTTCGCCGAGCTGGTCGCCTACGCCTCGCGCGGCACCGTCGTCCGCCCCGGTGACGTCATGGGCTCCGGCACCTGCGGCACCGGCTGCCTCGCCGAGATCAAGCGGTCCAACCCGGACACCGCCCCCGGCTGGCTGGCTCCCGGGGACGTCGTCCGCATCGAGGTCGAGCAGCTGGGGTACATCGAGAACCGGCTCGTGCCCGGCCCCGAGCCCGTGGAGATCCCGTCGGGCCGGCGCCGGATCCGGCCGGAGGCCTGAGCATGGAGCTGAAGGACGCCGTCGTCGTCGTCACCGGCGCGGGCAGTGGGATCGGTGCGGCGCTCGCCCGGCGGTTCGCCGCCGAGGGCGCCGCGGCCGTGGTGGTCAGCGACCGGGACGGCGAAGCCGCGCGGCGGGTGGCCGGGGAGATCGGCGGGACGGCGGACACCACCGACGTGACCGACGAGTCGGCGGTCACCGCGCTCGTCGAGCGCACGCTGGCCGCGCACGGTCGGATCGACCTGTTCTGCTCCAACGCCGGGGTGTTCTCCGGTGGGGGAGTGGAGACCCCGACCGCGGTCTGGGAGCAGGTGTTCGCGGTCAACGTCCTCGCGCACGTGCACGCGGCGCGCGCCGTCCTCCCCTCGATGCTCGCGCGGGGCAGCGGCTACCTGCTCAACGTCGCCTCCGCGGCGGGCCTGCTCACCACCCCCGGCGACGCCCCGTACACGGTGTCCAAGCACGGCGCGGTGGCCTTCGCCGAGTGGCTGGCCGTGACCTACGGCGACCGCGGGATCAGGGTCAGTGCCGTCTGCCCCCTGGGCGTGGCGACCCCGCTGCTCCTCGACCCGCTCGAGGAGGGCAGCTCGGCCGCCTCGGTGGTCGCGGCCTCCGGCACCGTGCTCACGCCCGAAGAGGTCGCGCGGACGGTCGCCGAGGGGGTCGCCGACGAGCGGTTCCTGATCCTCCCGCATCCCGAGGTCGGCACCTACTGGGCGCAGAAGGCCGCCGACCCCGACCGCTGGCTGGCCGGGGTCCGGAAGCTGGTGCGGAAGACCGTCAGCTGACGGCCCGGACCCGCTCGGCCACCAGGTCGGCGACGGCTCCGGGGCGGGTGGCGGCCGGGCTGTGGCCGCCGGGCCACTCGAGGACTCGGGTGGCGCGCTGTGCCATCGCGCGCTGCCGGTCGGGGTGCACGACCTCGTCGCCGGCGCACACGACGTAGGTCGAGGGGACGCTGCGCCAGGCGATGCCCTCGGGCACGCCGCGGAAGACGTTCCGGCCCACCGGCCGCAGGCGGGCGGTGGCGACCGCGGCCACCTCGGGGAGCGCGTCGCCGTACAGCAGCTGGGCGCCGAGGTCCGGGTCGAGGGCCACCTGGTCCGCGGTCACCCGCAGCGCCTCGCCGAGCCGGGTGTCGGGCAGCCCGGCGACTGCCCCCGGCCGGCTGACCGACTCGCCCTCGTCCAGCTGGTAGGCGGCGACGTACACGAGCTCGCGGACCAGCGGGTGCCTGCCGGCCGCCGTGATCACCGCGCCACCGTAGGAGTGCCCGACCAGGACGGCGGGGCGGCCGAAGGCGTCCAGCGCCTCCTGGGTCACCCCCGTGTCCTCGGCCAGGTCGGTGAGCGGGAGCTCGACCGCGACGCTGTCGATCCCGCGGGCGGCCAGGGCGGCGCGGACGCCGTCCCAGCACCACGCACCGTGCCAGAGACCGTGCACCAGGACGGCGCCCGGCGCGGTCATGCCCAGCGGGGCGCGCGCTTCTCGGCGAACGCGGTCCGGCCCTCGAGGTGGTCCGGGTGCCCGCCCGCGTCGCCCTGGTGGCGGGCCTCGATGGCCAGCGCCGCCTCGAAGCTCACTTCGCTCACCGCCCGGAACTGGCGCTTGGTGAGGGCGAGCGCGTGCGCCGGCCCCGATGCGAGCAGCTCGGCCAGGGCGTGCGCCCGGCCGGTCAGCTCGTCGGCCGGCACGACCTCGTTCAGCAGCCCCAGCTGGGAGGCCTCGGCCGCGGGGATCGACCGCCCGCTGGCGGCCAGCCAGAAGGCGCGGGCGTAGCCCAGTTCTCGCACGAGGTACCAGGAGACGGCGGTGTCGGGCACGAGGCCGACCTTGCCGAACGCGCAGGCGAAGGACGCGGTGTCGGCGGCCAGGCGCAGATCGCAGGAGAGGGCCAGGCCCATGCCCGCGCCCACGGCCAGGCCGTTGACCGCGGCGATCACCGGCTTGGGCATGTCGGCGATCGTCTGGGCGAGCGGGTTGTAGGAGCCCGCCACCGTCTCGTCGGCGTGCTCGAGCTCCTCCACCGCGGCCAGGTCCTGCCCCACGCTGAAGGCGCGACCGGTGCCGGTCAGCACGACCGCGCGGACGCCCGCGTCGGCGGCCACCTCGCGCAGCGCGCCGATGAGCTCCCAGCGGGTGGGCCGGTCCAGGGCGTTGAGCTTGTCGGGGCGGTTCAGGGCGACGGTCGCGACCGCGCCCTCCCGGGTGGTCTCGACGGCGCTCACGCGGTGCCTCCTGGTCCGTACTGCTCGGCGTCGGGGTGGATGCTGCTGCGCTCGGCGCCGGGCACCGAGTAGCCGCGGTCGGCGTAGGGGAAGCCGTCGAGCTCCGTCGTCTGCGGCCGCATCTGGTAGTACGACCGGATCTCGTGGATCAGCCCGTCCTGCCCGGTGAACCACTCCGCGCCGCGGGTCGCGACCCGCTCGGAGGCGCCCTCGGGCAGCCACCACATGGTCCACTCGATGACTGCCTGCTCGGGGGTGGCGCAGATGCTGTCGACCACCCAGCGCGCCTGCAGCATGCCGGTGACCTTGCGCCAGTAGCGGGCCAGGTGCTCCGCGCCCTGGACCGGCCTCGACCCGGTGTTGGGGGCGAGGAACCAGTGCACGACGTCCGGGTGCAGCGTCGAGAGCATCAGGTCGACGTCGCCGGCGCTGCAGCCGTCGTAGTACCGGCTGATCAGGGCGGTCCAGGCCGCGGTCGAGTCGGCCGCGGTCCGCGGGTCGGCCAGGATCGTCATCGGGTCCTCTCGTAGCTGTGGAAGCCGCCGCCGGTCTTGCGGCCGAGCCGTCCGGCGGCGACCAGGTTGTGCAGTGCCTCCGCCGGGGCGATGCGCGGGTCGTCCTCGACGGCGGCCATCGACTCCAGAGCCGCGACGGTGACGTCCAGACCGATGAGGTCGACGAGCGCGAGCGGGCCCATCGGGTGCCCGGCGCCCTCGGTGAGGAGCGCGTCGACCTCCTCGACGGGCACGCCGCTCTCGTGCAGCCGTACCGCGTCGTTGAGGAAGGGGATGAGCAGTCGGTTGACGACGAAGCCGCGGGAGTCGGCGCAGCGGATCGGCGTCTTCCCGATCTCGCGGGCCCATGCGGTCGCGGCTGCCCTGAGCCCGTCGGCGGCCTCGACGTCGTCGGGCACCACCACCTCGACGAGCTTCATGACCTGTGCCGGGTTGAAGAAGTGCAGCGCCAGCACCGGACGCTCGCCTCCGACGAACGGCCGCAGGTCCGAGACGCGGAACGACGACGTGTTCGTGGCCAGCGGCACGGAGCTCGGCAACGCCCCGTCGAGGGCACCGACGACCGCCGCCTTGACGTCCAGGTCCTCGGCCACCGCCTCGATCACGACGTCGGTGCCCGTCAGGCCGGCCGGGTCCTCGGTGACCGACACCCGGTCCAGGACGTCCTGCCGGCCGGCCTCGTCCAGGCGACCGCGGGACACGGCCCGGTCGAGGCTCCTGCCGAGCGTGCCGAGGAGCCGGGCACCGGACGCCGACGTGCGGGCGAGCACCTGCACCGGCCGGCCGCTCCGGGCGACCGCCTCCACGATGCCGACGGCCATGTGGCCGGTGCCGACGACGCCGACCGGACCCGTCCACGCACCGGCGGTCGCCTCGTCGGTCACCGTCGTGCCGGTCGGCTCCGCGGGGCGGACGACGTCCAGCCGGTCCCGGTCCTCCGGCGGAAGCGCCGACAGGACCTCGATCGGCCCGGCAGGGTGGCCGGCGCCCAGGCGCATCGCGGTGTCGACGTCGGCCGGTGTCGCGGTTCCGCGCTCGACCAGCAGCGCGGCGTCGCGCAGCAGGCCGGTGAGCACCGCCAGCACGTCCGGTGACGACGGTGCGGCGACGGTCACGGTGCCTCCTGGTGCGTCGGCGCGCCGCATCCCGCTGAGCGGCGCCACTGCCGCGGTCGAGTCTGGGCGCCCGCGGTGCCGTCCGGAAATGACTCCTGCCCATGTGCAGCCATTCGCAGAATCCATGACCGCGCGCTCAGAGGTCGAGCGTCTCCGAGAAAGCGCGCACCCGGTCGGCCAGCAGCGGGATGGTGGGTACGGCGATGCGCTGGAAGTGGTCCGACGTCCCGTGCGCGCGGTAGGCCTCGGCGTCGTCGTACAGCTCGAAGAGCTCGAAGACCAGCGGCTGCTGGGGATCCTGGTGCGCGATCCACAGGCGGCAGCCCGGCTCCTGCCGGGACAGCGGCCCGAGTTCGGCGAGGGCGGAGCGGACGTCAGCGACGGTCTCCGGGGTCGCCGTCCACGTGGCCCGTACGACGTATGCCATTCCTCGTCCGTCCTCTCGGTGAGCGGTGAGCCGCCCGGAACGGACGGCGGGGATCCCGGCACGTGCCACCGTCCCCGCCGTCCGGCCCGTGTGCAGGGCGACCTCTTTCAGGACCGGGCGTCCGCCAGTTCGGCGAAGGTGTCGGCGACCCAGTCGGCGACGAAGGTGCTCACATACGGCAGGTGGTCGAGGCCGATGTGCTCGGTCGCGCCCTCCTCCGGGGTGAAGACGCGCAGCTCGCGCTTGGGGGAGTTGACCGCCTGGTCGTAGGAGCGGTGGGCGTACTCGACCGGGATCTGCCGGTCGTTGGCGCCGTGGGCGATGAGGAACGGCACTGTGATGTTCTCGACGACGCCGTCGAGGTGGACGCCGTCGGCGAAGTCGAGGAACGCGTCGAGGTCGTTCTCGTCGCCCTCCTGCCCCCACACCCAGAGCACGTGCTCCCAGTAGTGGGGGACCGGGCGCTCGCCCTCGCGCTCCTTGCGGCGGCGCTGCACCGCGCCCCAGTTGTGGTTCGCGCCCCAGGCGACGCAGAGCGCGAGCCGCTTCTCGAAGGCCGCTGCGCGGGGGGAGTAGTAGCCGCCCAGCGACCAGCCGACGATGCCGATCCGGGCGGCGTCCACGTCGGCGCGCGTCTCGAGGAAGTCGACGGCCGCGCCGGCCCACACCTCGGCGTCGATGCGGGCGGTGATCCCCTGCAGGCGCAGCGACTCACCGGTTCCCGGCTGGTCGAGCATCAGGCACGAGATGCCACGGGCGGCCAGCTCCTCCCAGTGGTTCGAGGCGTACATGTGCTCCTTGGTGGAGTCCAGGCCGTTCACGAGGATGATCACCGGGGCGGGCCCGTCGTCCGTGGCCAGCGCCTGGCTGAAGTACGCGGGCAGCGTCGTCCCCTCGTAGGGGATCTCGACCCGGGAGACCCGAGGGCTGTGCGTGTCGAACGCCTTCTGGGCGATCTCCAGCATCCGCCGGTAGGTCGGCACCCGGTCGGGGTCGGAGTGGGCGATCATCCGCTCGGCCTGGGCGAGATAGTTGCTGGCGCGGAAGTACAGCTGGCCGGCGGTGCGGGTGTGGCCGGCCTTCTCCGCGTCCTCGGCCTGCCCGACGAGCTGGTCGGTGAGGGCCGTCCAGGCGCGGAGGAAGTCCCGCGTGCCGGCGTCCTCGCCGGCGTTGGCGGCGTCCTTGATCGGCCGGCAGGCGCGGTCCACCTCGTCGATGAGGCCACCGGAGTTCAGTGCTCCGAGGATGCCGAGGTTCCAGGTGTAGGGGCCGGTGGGGAAGTACTCGAACAAGGGCTTTCCTCTCAAATGGACGTGCGGACGGCGTCGCTGATCGATTTCACGCCGCCGTGGGCGGTCAGGCCGCCGTCGACGGGGATCTCGGCGCCGGTGATGAAGGAGGCGGCGTCGCTGAGCAGGAACGCGATCAGCGGAGCCACCTCCTCGACGGTGCCGGTGCGGCCGAGCGGTGTCTCGGCGAGGTTGGCCGCCCGGAAGGCGGGCGCCGCCGAGGCGGTCATCGGCGTCTCGATGTAGCCCGGATGCACCGTGTTGACCCGGATGCCGCGCGGTCCGAGCTCCAGGCACGCGGCCTTGGCCAGCCCGCGCAGGGCCCACTTGCTCGCCGTGTAGGCGACCGGGAAGTGCCCGGTCAGCGCGGCGACCGAGCCGACGACGACCACCGAGCCGCCGCCGGTCATCAGCGGCGTCAGCGCCTGGATGCCCAGGAGGGTGCCGGTGACGTTGACCTCGGCCACCCGCGCCAGGTCGGCCGGGTCGAGCTCGCCCAACCGCGCCCGCCAGGTGATCCCGGCG
Organism: Blastococcus atacamensis; assembly: GCF_002938425.1. GTDB lineage: Bacteria > Actinomycetota > Actinomycetes > Mycobacteriales > Geodermatophilaceae > Blastococcus > Blastococcus atacamensis. The sequence goes on from NZ_POQU01000006.1 coordinate 38,229, forward strand.
TTGGCGACCAGACCGTCCACCCTGCCGAGGCCGGCGGCCAGTGCCGCCCAGGCCGCGGCGTCGGTGACGTCGAGCTGCCGGTACTCGACCCCGGGCAGCGCCTCGACCGGCTCGGGGGTCAGGTCGCAGCCGAGAACGGTGGCGCCCTCGGCCGCGAGCAGCCGGGCCTCCGCGGCGCCCTGGCCCTGGCCCGCTCCGGTGACGACGACGACCTTCCCGGTGACCGTCACGACGGCCGGGTCCGGGCTCGCGACCGCTGCCGGGCGGGGCGGACCGGGGGCAGGTCGAGCCCGGGGACGACGCGGTTGCGGATCGTGCCGATGCCCTCGACGGTCATCTCCACGACGTCGCCGGGGACCAGCGGGGGAGGGGCCTGGTCCCCGTGCCGTCCCCACAGCTCGGCCAGGCAGCCGCCGTTGCCGCAGGTGCCCGAGCCGAGCACGTCGCCGGCCCGGACCTCCGTGCCGCGCGAGGCGTAGGAGATCAGCTCCTCGAACGGCCAGCCCATGTTCGACAGCAGGTCCTGCCCGATCTCGACGCCGTTGACCGACACCCGCATGTCCAGCGCGAGGAAGCCGTCGGCGTCGCGGTAGGGCGCGAGCTCGTCGGCGGTCACCAGCCACGGACCCAGGGTGGTGGCCGAGTCCTTGCCCTTGGCCGGGCCGAGGCTGACCTTCATCTCGCGGGCCTGCAGATCTCGGGCCGACCAGTCGTTGAGGACCGAGTAGCCGAAGACGTGCTCCCGGGCCTCCTCGGGCGTCAGCGAGGCCCCGTCCTTCCCGATCACCACGGCGACCTCGAGCTCGAAGTCGAAGCGCTGCGACCCGGGCGGGACGGCGACGTCGTCGTGCGCGCCGACCAGCGCGTAGGGGTTGGTGAAGTAGAAGGTGGGCGCCTGGTACCACTCCTGGACCACCCCGGCCACGCCGTCGATGGCCTTCCGCACACCTTCGACGTGCTCCTCGAAGGCGACGAAGTCGCGGACGGTGGGCGCGGTCAGCGGCGGGAGCAAGCGCACCGAGTCCACCGGCACCGCCGGTCCCTCGAGCGCTGCGGCACCGGCCTCGAGCGCGGCTGGGAGCCCCGCGCGGACGAGGTCGAGCACCGTCGCCCGCGCGGGGAGTTCGTGGAGCCCGGCATCGCTGACGACGCCGGCAGCGATGCGACCGGCCGCCTCCCAGGTGGCGAACCGCATCAGACCGGGGGAGCGACGAACAGACCCTTGTCCGGGTCGTTGAACGACTTCTTCGCGACGAACTCGTTCATCGCGTTCGCCGTGCCCCACTGGTCGGCGGTCATCGGGTCGGTGATGTCGTGGAGGGACGGGTGCCAGGTGTCCTCGTCGATGGTCTCCAGCTCGGTCGTGTACTCGACCGTGTTGCCGTGCGGGTCGAGGAAGTAGCTGAAGGTGTTGTTGCCGGCCTTGTGCCGCCCGGGCCCCCACACCTTCTCGACGCCCGCGCGCAGCAACCGGCCGGTACCGCGCATGTACTCGTCCAGGCCGCGCATCTCGAACGAGGCGTGGTGGAGCGAGGGGTGCGGGCCTTTGGCGATCGCCATGCTGTGGTGCCAGGCGTTGGTCCGCATGAAATACATCATCTTGCCCATGTGCGGGTGCATCAGGGTGTCCGACAGCGCGAAGGCGAGGTGCTTCTCGTAGAAGGCGACGGTGCCCTCGGGGTCGGCCGAGTTGAGGACGACGTGGGAGAGGCGGACGGGGATCGACTCGCCCTCCTCGATGGTGCGGTGCTGCCGCACCTCGACGTCGGAGCTGACCTCGATCGTGCGGCCCTCGTTGTCGAAGAACCGGAAGCCGTAGCCGCCACCGGGGGTCTGCAGCGCACCGGGCTCGCCGATCAGCTGCACACCGTCGGCGGCCAGCCGCCCGGCCAGGGTGTCGACGTCGGCGGCGTTCGCGGCGCCGAACGAGATGAGGTCGATCCGCTTGTCGGCCGCCTGGCGCAGCCGGACGATGTACTGCTCCGGCGAACCCTCGGCGGCCAGGAAGGCCAGCCCCGTGTCGGTGTGCTCGGGCTTCAGGCCCCAGATGCCGGCGTAGAAGTCGAGCTGCGTGGCGAAGTCCGGCACGGCCAGGTCGACGTGCCGTAGGTGGGTGATCAGTCGCTGGGTCATCGGGGTCTCCAGAGTGGTGGACGAGGGTTCAGGCGGGCTGGCTGGTGAGTGCGGCGATGCGGCCCATCAGGGCGGGGACGTCGCCCTGCTCGTGGGCGAGCTGCCACCGGGCGAGCTGCAGGGAGGCGTCGACGACCGCCTGGACGCGGTCGTGGCGGCGGGTGGTGAATGCGGTGAGCAGCTCGTCGTCGAGGGTGTCGGCGCCGATGAGCATCTCCGCGAGGACCGACGCGTCCTCCAGCGCCTGGGCCCCGCCCTGCGCGAGGGTGGGCGGGCAGGTGTGGACGGCGTCGCCGATGAGGACGACCCGCCCGCGGTGCCAGGGCTCGTCGAGCAGGTGCTCCTCGAACCACGTGTAGTGGATGGTCTCCGGGTCGGTGATCGACTCCCGGATCTCGTCCCACGGCCCGTGGTAGGCCTCGGACAGCTGCCGGACCAGGGCCACCTTCTCCTCCGGGCCGAGCGTGGTGCGGTCCTGCGCGTCCTCGACCAGCACGGCGTAGAGGGAGTCCTGACCGGTGGGCGTGTAGCCGGCGATGTAGCAGGGGCCGCCGTAGAAGAACTCCGAGTTCTCCACCTCGGCGGGCCGGGGGGCGAAGACCCGCCAGATGCCCATGCCGACCGACCGGGTCTCCAGCGGGATCTGCAGCATGCGGCGGGTCCAGGAACGGACGCCGTCCGCGCCGATGACCAGGTCGTAGCGCCCGGTGGAGCCGTCGGTGAAGCGCACGTCGACGCCGTCGTCGTCCTGCTCCAGCTCCTGGATCGTCGTGGAGAAACGCAGCTTGACGCCCGCCCGCTCCGCCCGGCCCACGAGGATCCGGGCGAGGGCGGGCCGGTACATCCCCATGCTGGAGGGCAGGTCCGGGCCACCGGACCGGTGGTTCGGCAGGAAGGCCACGACCTTCGCCTCCGGGTCGAACGGGGCCCGGAGCACCAGGCCCTCGGCCTCCCAGCCCTCGGCGCGGCACTCCTCCAGGACGCCGAGCTCCCGCAGCACGCGCACGGCGTTGCCCTGCAGCGTGATGCCGGAGCCCAGCGCGGTCACGTCGGGCTTGATCTCGGCCAGCTCGACGCTGACGCCGGCGTCGGCGAGCAGGATCGCCGCGGCGGCGCCGGCGGTCCCCCCTCCGACGACCAGGACGGTGTTCACCGCAGACATGAGGACTCCTTGGTCACTTGACGGCGATCGGGTTGACCGGGGCGCCGACGGCGCCGGTCACGGGAAGGGGGGCGGCGGTGAGCCAGAAGTCGTAGCGGCCGTCCTCGGCGCAGTCGGCGGCGAGGGCGTCCAGGTCCCACATCTCGCCGATGAAGAGGCCGATGTTCGGGATGGCGACCTGGTGCAGGGGCTGGAAGGCCACGTCGAACTCGTTGGGCCGCACCTCGAAGCCCCACGTGTCGGTGGCGATGCCGGCGATCTCGGTGCCGTGCAGCCAGTCGGCGGTGGTGAAGGACAGGCCCGGGGAGTCACCGCCGGCGTAGTCCCCCCAGCCACGGCCCTCGGCGATGTCGCGGCGGGCGCGGGTCAGTCGGCCGGTGCGGACCACGACGAGGTCACCCCGGCCGATCCGTGACGAGTCGCCCTGCGCGGCGATGGTGGCCTCGAGGTGCTGATGAGTGATCGCGAAGCCGTCCGGGAGCTCGCCGTCGGTGCCGATCGCCCGGCCGACGTCGAGCAGCACGCCGCGACCGGCCATCAGGCCGCCCACGGTCTGGATGCCGGTGACCTTGTCCCCGTCGCTGGTCACCACGTCGCCGGCCCGCCGGCCGTTCCAGGCCGTGCCGTGGTCGAAGATGTGCCCCAGGCCGTCCCACTGGGTCGAGGCCTGCAGCGGCATCGCGATCACGTCGTCGGCACCGCCGATCCCGTGGGGGAAGCCCTGAACGCCCCGCTCGGCGTCGGTGCCGGTGTCGAGCATCGTGTGCACCGGGTTGGTGCGGCGACGCCAGCCCTTCTGCGGCCCGTCCATGTCGAAGCTCTGGGCCAGGGAGAACGACGCGCCCCGGCGGACCAGGGCCGCGCCCTCGACGCGCTTGGCGTCGTCCAGGAAGTTCAGCGTCCCCAAGACGTCGTCGGCACCCCACCGACCCCAGTTGCGGCAGCGCTCGGCCGCGGCGGCGATCGCACCCTCCGGATCGGACCGGTCGAGGAGCGGGGAGGACTCAGGCACGGGTCGAGAGTGGTCCGGCCCACACGGGTGAGGGAAGACGAGATGTCTGATGACAGCCATCAGCGGCGTCTATACGGTGCGCCCGTGAACCTCGCCGGCCTGGACCTGAACCTGCTGGTCTCCCTCGATGCCCTCCTGCAGCAGCGCAGCGTCACGCGGGCCGCCGCGCAGATGGGGCTCAGCCAGCCGGCTCTCTCGGCATCGCTGGCGCGGCTGCGCCGGCACTTCGACGACGAGCTGCTCAGCCGCGTCGGCAACGAGTACCGCCTCACGCCGCTGGCGACCCAGCTGGAGGGTCTGGCGCGGGTGGCGCTGTCCGGTGTCGAGCGGGTGTTCAGCGCGCAGCCGCAGTTCGACCCGGCCTCCTCCACCCGGGAGTTCTCGCTGCTCGTGAGCGACTACGGCGTGGCCGTGTTCGGCGACAGCATCGCCGCGCTGATGTCGGAGGAGGCGCCCGGCACCCGGCTGCGCTTCGCCGCGAACACGCCGCAGATGGTCGACCGGGCCGACCAGGTGCTGCTGACCACCGACCTCCTCGTGCTGCCGCACGGCTTCGTGTCCGACCTGCCGCACCTGGACCTCTACCGGGACGCATGGGTCTGCATCGTCTCCGCGGACAACACCGAGGTGGGGAACGAGCTGACCGTGACCCACCTGGAGTCGCTGCCCTGGGTCGTCACCTACAACGGGCCGACGGCGTCCACCCCGGCGGTGCGGCAGATGCGGATGCGCGGCATCGAGCCGCGGGTCCAGGTGGTGACCGAGAACTTCCTGACCGTCCCGGGTCTGGTGACCGGCACCGACCGGGTGGCGCTGCTGCAGCGGCGCCTGGTGGACCTCCTGCCGCTCAACACCGGCATCCGGACCCTCCCGGCCCCCTTCGAGGCGGGAACCCTGGTGGAGGCGATGTGGTGGCATCCGGTGTACCAGCACGACCCTGAGCACGTGTGGCTGCGTGATGTCGTGCGGCGGGCCACGGCACTGGCGACCGGGGATCCCACCGCTGCGCCGGTCCTCGATGCCGTGAATGGCCGGCCTCAGGAGAAGTGATTTCCGCTGCGGCCAGGTTGTCCTGACACTTCCACGCCAGTGACGCCGATCACCCGGATCGGCGCACGGCATCCGGAGACGCCCGTGTCGGAACGTGTTCTCGAGCCCTCGGTGACCGAGGAGCCCCTCGCCGGTGAGGTGGCGGTCGACCCCGCCACCGGCCGTCCCGCCGGCCGGGCGCAGGCCGCGGTGCTGCTGCTGGCCAGCTGCCTCGCCATCCTCGGCGCCGTCCTGCTGGCGCCGGTGCTGCCGGCCATCCAGGAGGCGTTCGCCGGAACACCCGGCGTGGAGGCACTGACGCCCGTCGTCCTGACCGCGCCCGCCCTCGTCATCGGCCTGACCGCGATGATCGCCGGTCGGATCGTCGACCGCGTCGGCCGCAAGCGGCTGCTGGTCTCCGCTCTCGTCGCCTATGCGTTCGTCGGCACGGCCCCCCTGTGGCTCCCGTCGCTGGAGCTGATCGTCGCCAGCCGCGTACTGCTGGGGCTGACCGAGGCCGCCATCATGACCTGCTGCACCACGCTGCTGGCCGACTACTTCCACGGCACGACCCGGGAACGCTACTTCGGGCTGCAGGTGGTGTGCACGACCGTCGCGGCGACGATCTGCTTCGGCGTCGGTGGGGCGCTGGGAGCTGCGAACTGGCGCGCCCCGTTCTGGCTCTACGTCGTCAGCCTGCCGCTGGCCGTCGCCGCGGCGAAGCTCATCTGGCAGCCGGCCCCGCGGGCGCAGGCAGCGGCCCGGACCTCCGGGCTGGCGCCCCTCCCGTGGCGGCAGCTGGGTGTGCCCGTCGGGGTGACCCTGCTGGGCGGGCTGGTCTTCTACGTCCTGATCGTCGAGCTCTCCTTCACCCTCGACAGCATCGGTGTCGAGTCCACCGCGACCCTCGGGGCGGCCAGCGCGATCGCCTCGCTCGGCACGGCGATCGGCGCCTTCCTGTTCGGCCGGCTGGCCCGACGGGGACCCGCCGTGCTCGTGCCGCTGGCGTTCGGCCTGTCGGGAATCGGGATCATCGGCCTCGGTCTGGCCTCCTCCGTGCCGGTCGTCATCGCCTTCGCCGTGGTGACCGGGTTCGGCAACGGGCTGCTGCTGCCGGCCCTGCTCACCTGGGCGCTCAGCTCCCTGGGCTTCGAGCAGCGGGGCCGGGGGACCGGGGTGTGGACCTCGGCCGTCTTCATCGGCCAGTTCTTCTGCCCCCTCGTCGTCCTCGCCCTCACCGGCGCCCTCGAAGGATTGGGCAGCGCTCTGGTGGTGCTCGGCGTCGTGTCGGTCCTCACGGCCGTCGGGGTCCGCCTCGCCCGCCCCGTCCAGGCGGTCGAGCCGGCGCACTGACCGCACACGGCGAAGTCCCCGACCACGGCAGCGGTGGGGGCTCCGTCGTGGGAGGCGTCGCCGGGTTGCGGTCCGGGGCCGCTCGGCGATGCTCGTCAGGGGACCGTCGGGCGGCACCATCACCGGACCCGCGGCCGCACCGTCGAGGAGAACGCTCGTGAGGATCACCGCCGCCGTCGTCGAGGAGCTGCACGGGCCGTTCGTGGTCCGGGAGGTCGACCTCGACGAGCCCGGTCCCGGGGACGTCCTGGTCAAGGTGGCGGCCACCGGCTTCTGCCACACCGACGGCATCGCCCGCGACGGTGACCTGCCCTTCCCGCTGCCCGGCGTCCTGGGTCACGAAGGGGCCGGGACGGTGGTGGCGGTGGGGGAGGGCGTCACCGGCGTCGCCGAGGGGCAGGATGTCGTCCTCGGCTGGCCGTCGTGCGGAGCCTGCCGCAACTGCCGGGCCGGGGGAACCGCGCTACTGCCTGCGCATGGGCGAGCTGGTCGCCGGCGGCTCCCGGCTGGACGGCTCCTCCGCGCTGCGCGGCACCGACGGCTCACCACTGGCCAGCCATTTCTTCGGGCAGTCGTCATTCGGCACGTATGCGATGACCACCGCCTCCTCCCTGGTTCCCGTGCCGGCCGGACTGCCGGTGGAGATGATGGGCCCGCTGGCCTGCGGTCTGGCCACCGGTGCCGGCGCGGTGTTCAACACGCTGCGCCCGGAACCCGGCAGCTCGATCGTCGTCTACGGCGCCGGGACCGTCGGGCTCGCGGCGGTGATGGCGGCCCGCAACTCCGCGGCGACGACGGTCATCGCCGTCGACCGGCACCCGGCCCGGCTGCGGCTCGCCGAAGGGCTGGGCGCCACGCACACCGTGGACGCGACCGGCACCGACCCGGTGCAGGCGGTCACCGAGATCTGCGAGGGCCCAGCGGACGCCTCGCTGGACTGCACCGGCAACATCGCCGTCATCCGCCAGGCCATCGACTCCGTCGGCATGCTCGGGACGGCGCTGCTCATCGGCGGCGCACCCGCGGGGGCGGAGTTCAGCGCCGATCACCTGAGCACGCTGTGGGGCAAGACCATCCGGGGGACGCTCGGTGGCAGCGGCCACGGCCAGCAGCTGATCGCCGCCCTCATGGACCTGCACGCACAGGGTCGCTTCCCGTTCGACCAGCTGGTGCAGTTCTTCCCCCTGGACCGCATCGAGGACGCTGTCGAGGCCTCCTACAGCGGTGCGGTGGTCAAGCCCATCCTCACCATGCCGCACTGATGCCCGCCGCCGGTGCCCTGCCGGCTCGGGGCCCGGGTTTCGGACCGCGAGCGGCAGGGCAGGGCCAGGCGCCGACGAGGAGGGCTGGATGAACCTGGAGAAGGTGGTCTTCGGGTTCTTCGTCGTCCTCGCGGCGACCCTGAACTTCGGCTTCTTCATCGGCGACATCGACGACCCCGCGCTGCACAACCCCTACGAGCTGTTCGCGGCCGTCGTGGTCAACCTGATCGCCACGGTGCTGAAGTTCGGCGACCGGACGCAGATCGGTGCCGTGCACCTGGCGACGAGCCTGGTGGCCGACCTGCAGCTCATCGCGGCCGCCATCTTCTTCGGGTACGCGACGCTGGTCTCGACAGCAGGCATGAACGAGTCGTGGACGGCGAGCGTCGTCTCCCTGTCCGGCGGCGCGCTGCTGGCCAACATCGTCTCCGTCGTCCTGCTCGTCGTGGAGACGGTCTCCTTCCACCGCGGCTGACCATGGGCAACCCGCTGCAGGCCTTCCGGAGGAGACTCGCCGGCTCGGAGGGACCCGACCAGCGGCGGGTGCGCCGGGCGGCCTTCCGGGTCGCGGCCACCTCCGCCGCCCAGGCGTCGGCCACGGTGTTCCTGGTGCTGCGGCGGATGCGGGCGCCGCTGATCGTCCTGATCGTCATCTTCGCCGTGAGCGTGCTCGGGCTGACCCTGATCCCCGGAGAGGACGGCGACGGGAACCCCTGGCGGATGGGCTTCTTCGACGCCTTCTACGTCATGAGCTACACCGCGACGACGATCGGCTTCGGGGAGCTGCCCTACGCCTTCACCTACGGGCAGCGGATGTGGGTGACCTTCTCGATCTACCTCGCCGTGATCGGCTGGGCGTACGCGATCGGCACGCTGCTGGCCCTGCTGCGGGACCGCGCCTTCCGGTCCGCGCTGGCGCTGCAGCACTTCAGCCGCAAGGTGTCGCGGCTGCGCGAGCCCTTCCTGCTCATCGCCGGCTACGGACGGACCGGTGAGCTCGTCGGGCGGTCCTTCGACAAGCTGGGCCGCCGGTTCGTCGTGCTCGACCTGTCGGAGGAGCGCATCGACGGCCTGGAACTCGGGTCCTACGTCGGTGACGTCCCAGGCCTGGCCACCGACGCCCGCGATCCCGGGCACCTGGCGGTGGCCGGGCTGGGGCACCCCTGCTGCGAGGCCGTCGTCGCGCTCACCAACGACGAGGAGGCCAACCTGACCATCGTCATGGCTGCGGCGCTCCTGCGGCCGGAGCTGCCGGTCATCGCGCGGGTCAGTTCGCGCACCATCGCCGAGCGCATGCAGGCGTTCGGCAACCCGAGCACGGTGAACGCCTTCGACCGGTTCGGTGACCACCTGCGGCTGGCGCTGCGCTCGCCCGCCACCTACCAGCTGATGCGGTGGCTGGAGAGCGGTCCGGGAGGCCGGCTGCCCGAACGGGCGGCGCCGCCGGTCAGCGGCCGCTGGGTGGTGTTCGGCTACGGGCGCCTGGGCCGGGAGCTCACAGCGGACCTGCGAGCCGAGGGGCTGGACGTCACCGTGGTCGAGGTGCAGCCGACCGACGTCGGCGGCACCGACGTCCTCGTGGGCGACGGGTCGGACCCCTGGGTGCTGGCGCAGGCCGATCTCGACCGGGCCGTGGGGCTGGTCGCGGGCACGGACAACGACACCACCAACCTCTCCCTGGTCGCGGCAGCCCGACGCAGCAATCCGTCGCTGTTCGTCGCCGCGCGCCAGAACCGCCCCGCGACCGCGCCGCTGTTCGCCGCCATGGACATCGACGCGCTGCTCGTGCCGACGGAGGTGGTCGCCCACGAGGTGTACGCGCAGCTGTCCACGCCGCTGCTGTGGCGGTTCATCCGCGAGATGCCGAGCATGGGCGACGCGTGGGCCCAGCGGATGGTCGACCGGCTCACCGACGTGTGCGGCACTCGCCTCCAGACGCTGTGGAAGGTGCGGCTGACGGCGGCGGAGGCCCCGGCGCTGCAGCGCTGGCTGGCCTCGGGCACGGCGACCCTCGGCGCGCTGCTGCGCAATCCCGAGGAGCGTGAGGAGCCGCTGCACGCGGTGACGCTGATGGTCCTCCGCGGCGGGGAGGCGACGACGGCGCCGGCCGAGGACTTCGTGCTCCAGCCGGACGACGAGCTCCTCCTCGCCGGCCGGGCGGCGGCGCGGCGCGCGCTGTCCACCATCCTGCTGGTCGAGGGCGCCCTGGAGTACGTCGTGACCGGCCACCGCGTGCCGGCGAGCTGGATCTGGCGGAAGCTGACGCCGGGTCCGCGGGCCGGCGCATGACCGTCCCGGATGCGGCCGGCAGCACCCGGACCTAGCCTTCGCGGGTGGCCAGAGAGGACCTGCAGGACCTCGTCCGCCGTCGTCTCTGGGAACTGGCCAGGACGGCGCACGAGGCGTCGCGCCGGTCACGCTGGGTCATCCCGCCCGAGACCCTCTCGTTGATGGCCCGCCGTGGTGGCAGGAGCTTCATCAGCGAGGGGCTGGCCGGATTCCTGGCGCGTGCCCTCGACGTGCCGGAGAACCGGGTGCGCCGGGCAGCCGGGCTGCCGCAGGTCCCCGACGAGCGGGAGAGCATCACCACCCGGCCCGATCTCCGGCTCATCCGCGGCGACGGCGTCTGACCGGCTCGGATCGCGGCGCGCTCAGAGGAGCAGGTGGGAGCGCAGGAAGGCGCTGACCGCGGCCAGGCAGGCCGGTGAGTCGAAGCCGGGGTCCTCGTGGTTGGCCCCGGCGAGCAGCCACAGCGTCGAGTCGGCGCCCTCGGCGCGCAGCGCCCGGTGGAGCTCCCGGCTGTGCTCGGACGGGACGAGCCCGTCGCGGTCCCCGTGCATGAGCAGGAAGGGCGGGGCGCCCGGGGAGACGTGCGCCACGGGGCTGGCCTCGCGCGCCGCGTCCAGATCGTCCCGCACGCGCTCGGCGCCGAGCAGGCGTGCCTCGAAGGACGGCTCCGGCAGCGGTCCGGTGACGAAGGGCGGCAGCGGGCCCTCGGGGACGTCGGAGTCCCGCCGCAGCAGGTCCGACACCGGGAACCAGGCGACGACGGCCTGGACCGACGAGTCGCCGCCCGAGGCGTCGGTCCCGTCGTCGGTGAGCCCCAGCAGCGCGGCGAGATGGCCGCCCGCCGAGGCGCCCCAGGCGCCGATCCGAGTGGCGTCGAGGCCGTGGTCGCCGGCGTGCGCGCGCAACCAGCGGACGGCGGCGCGCGCGTCGTCCAGCGGGGCGGGGAACGGCGCCTGCCCGCTGAGCCGGTACTGCACGGCGGCCACGGCCACGCCGCTGTCGGCCAGCGGCAGGAGACGGGCCTCGGCGCGGTCGGTGCGCGATCCGCGCATCCAGCCGCCCCCGTGCAGCCAGATGCACAGCGGCGCGGGCCGGACGTCGGGCAGGTACAGGTCCAGCCGCAGCTCTCCGCCGTCGACCGTCGAGTAGACGATGTCGCGGAGGACCGTCGTCGTCATCACCGGCCTGCCGTGGAGCGGACGGCGGGGACGACCTCGTCGCGGAACAGCCGGACCGAGGTCAGGACCGACTCGACGTCGAGCGAACCCCAGGCGAAGGCGCCGGCGAAGTAGTTGATCTCGCCGATGTCCCGGGCGCGGGCCACCTGCGCCGCCACGGTCTCCGGCGAACCGACGAACACCTTGGATTCGGACACCAGCGCGTCGAAGTCGGGCGGGCCGGTGAACCGGTCGCTGCCGTGGACCCGCCAGAGGTGGGTGAAACTCTCGTAGTGCGCGTCGAACGCGGGCCGGGCGAGCGCCACGGCCGCCTCGTCGGACTCCGCGACGACGACGTGGCGCAGCATGCCGAACCGTGGCGGTGAACCGGGCAGGCTGTAGCGCACCCCGCCCTCGGCGGCGGAGCGTGAGAAGTGCTCGAAGAACACCCGGCTCTGCTCCCGCACGACCTCCAGCGGCGGCGAGGCGAAGCCGAACCCGAACAGGACGTTGTAGCCCTCGTCGCCCAGGCGCGGGATCGAGGCCGCGTTGGACGTCGGGTACCAGAACGGCGGGTGCGGGCGCTGGAGGACGGGGACGTGCAGCGGGATCTCCGCCGCCGCTCCCTCAGCCCCCGGCCGGCGGAAGACTCCCGTCTCCAGCGCCCCGACGATCGCGGGGAACAGCGTCTCGAAACGCTCCGCCGTCTCCGGCGGGGTGAGCCCGTACATGGCCGCCTCGATGGGGGAGGAGCCCTTGCCCACGCCGATGTCGAGCCGCCCGTGGCTGAGCTGGTCGAGCATGCAGATCTCCTGCACCAGCCGCAGGGGGTCGTAGAGCGGGACGATGAACGTGGTCGGGGCCAGGCGGATCCGCTCGGTCTCCCGGGCCGCGGCGGCGAGGAACACGGCGGGGGAGGGCGACAGGCCCAGCGGGGTGCCGTGGTGCTCGGCCAGGTGGTAGGTGCTGAAGCCGTCCTGGTCGGCCTCCGCGAGCACCCGCAGCCGCTCGTCGTACACCTCGGCCGTCGACCGGCCGGGGACGGCGTCGATCCAGTCGAAGAGACCGAACTCCAGCTCGCCCCGGTCGTGCTGTGGCCACATCGGCCTCTCCTCTGTCGCAGGTTCGATCACACGCGGTGCATCGGGGACGGAACCTACCGAGCCCGCGGACCTGCCGCCGCTCCTGGGGACGGCGGCCGAGCGGCGCGGCGCACGTCGAGGGTGCGCGGGCGCCGTCGTGCGGTCGCTGGCAGGGTGGACGGCATGGTCGATCCCTCTCCCGTCGTCGTGGTCACCGGTGCGAACGGACTGGTGGGCGCCGCCGTGTGCCGGGCGCTGGTGGAGCGGTCGGCCCGTGTGCGCGCCGTCGTCCGCCGCGCCGGCAGTGCTGCCGTGCTGGACGGCGTCACGGAGCACGTCGGCGACTTCGCCGACGAGGGGTTCGCCCGTGCGGTGACCCAGAGGGCCGACGCGGTCGTGACGACGGTCCACCCGATGGGCGCCTCGCGCGAGGTGCAGCACCGGGTAGGGGCACAGGGGACGGCGGTGCTCGCCCGGGCCGCGCGGGACTCCGGCGTCGCCCGCTTGGTGCACGTGTCCACGTCAGGGGTCTACGACCGTTCGGCCGGCGTCGGCGACATCGCCGAGGACGGCGCCCTCCTGCCCGAGGGCAGCGGCGACTACCCCGACACCAAGAACGCCGCCGACGCCGCACTCGCGCAGGTCGAGGGGCTCACCACGGTGCTGGTCCGGCCGCCGGCCATCCTGGGGGCCGGCGACACGTCGGTCTGGAACACGCTGCGACCGCGGGCGATCCGGAACGGCGAACGCCGGGCCAACCCGGCGCAGGCCTGGGCCTGGGTGCACGTCGACGACCTGGCGGCCTTCCTCGCCGACGTCGCGACGGGCACGTTCCCGACCGCCGACGATCCGGAGCGAGGTCCCGTGGCCGGTGCGACGACCCCGGTGATCGTCGCCGGCGAGCCGGCGACGTGGCGGGACTACCTCGGCACCGTGACCGAAGCGCTGGGCGTGGCTCCCGAGTGGACCGACGAGCCGGTCTGGACGGGGCAGCTGCTCAGCGACCGCGCGCGAGGCTGGGGCTGGCGGCCGCGGGTGAGCCTCGCGCAGGCGCTGGACGAGCTGCAGCAGGGCTTGGCCCCGCGCGCGTGACAGCCCCACGGGGCCAGGCGCCCATGGCGCCTACGCCCCCGCCGGCGGGTCGGTGCGCCGAGCGCGTCCGGCCGCTGCTACCAACGGTCCGCAGGGATGGGGAAGACCCACCGGCGCCCGGGCCACTCGGTGACGCACCAGAGTTCTTCCCCGGGACGGGACCAGTCGAGGTCCTCAGGCCCGCTCGGCAATACTCCCCGATGGCGGTGCCACCTGTCCGGCGTACCGCGGTACAGGTCCCCGGCCGACTTCGGGCCGGCGCTCGCCGTGAGGAACCACGTGGACCCGTGCACCGCCGCTCCCTGCATGCGCCTCGGTTGGTCCTCGTGGACCGCCAGAGCAGCACATCGGCCGTGGGCGTCGACAGCCGGGAGCCCCGTCTCGGGGTCGACGGGGTAGCGGACGAGCCGGGGAGGGGGATCGTCCTTGCGGCGGTACTCCCCGACGACGAGGTTCGGCCGACCCTCGACGTCCCCGATGGACAGGAACGAGTGCCGTAACCGGCGGGGGCCCCAGCGCAGCGGAACCCGGTACGCCATCAGTTCGGGTAGCACGTACGCGTGGTCCCGGGAAGGACCCGAGCCGCTGCCGGCGGAGCGCCGCAGCCTCTGGAGCCAACCGTGCGACGCCTTGCCGGCTGCGCCGGACGAGTCCTGGGGAAGGGCCAGGACGTCTCCGAGGCGGAAGATGCGCACCCCGCGGCGGGTGTCGGCGACGAGGACGTGGTCGCCGTGGACGGCGATGCCCCCCGCGTGCACCGGGACGGTGCCCATGACCACGATCCCGAGACGCCGGCGGGGCGCGACGAGCAGGACGTGCCGGTAGCGGGGGCCTCCCGGAGCGGTCCGGTCGACGACCGTGATCCGTGAACCCGGTGTGCGCAGCAGTCGGCCGCGCCGGGCGTACCAGCTGACGAGCAGCAGGGTCCCGGACCGCATGGTCGCGACCCCCTGCGGCCACCACCCGGGGTCGTTGCGATCCTGCTCGTCCCAGGTGAACCCCTCAGCCGCGGCCTCCCCCGGGACCGGGCACGCCGTGGCGGCGCGGTCGAGGTCGGCGAGGACGCCGTCCAGCCCGACGGCCGGTAGCCGACCCCTCAGCCTGTCGACGGCGTCGGCCCGGGGCCGTGTCGGCCTCAGCGTGAAGGTCGGTGCGGCGCCCATGAGACCCATCTTCGACGGGCTGCAGGCGGGCGGCGACCGGTCACGACGCAGGACCGGCGGGCGGCCCCACCCGCGACGGGCCGGCCACCGCCGACGGCTCCACCCGGCCCCGTGTGCGATGCCGGCGCCGAGGCCGCTCCATGAGTTCGTACGGTCGGCGCCCCGTCGACCTCGACTTGCTCAGTGAAACTTACGACCGTAGCGTCCAGTCGATGGCTTGGATCGATCCGCTGGCGCGAGGCCCTCGGCCGGCCGAGCGACGTCGAACCGCGCCGATCGGACGCCGAGTCCGGCGATCTTCCCATCCGGGTGATGCCACCCGCTCGGTCCTGGCGCCGGGTGGCCGCGCCAAGGCCGAAGCGGGAACGTCGCCTCGGCGACAGTGGACGTGGCGGCGCCCGGGCTCACGCGGAGCGGTCGGGGGACGTGAAGTGGGTACCACCCGCTCGCCGGTCAGACGCGGGCGGACCGCGGCGCGCGGCCCCGACCGTCTCCCGGGGGCTGCCGCTGTGGCGCCGAGGATCGCCGGGCGGCGGCAACGGGGGCAAGGGCTCCGGCGAGAGGCCTCGGGATTCGCGCTCGCGGGCGCCGTCGGCCTCGCCGTCGACATCGGCGGTTACAACCTGCTGGTCCACCTGGGCGGGGGCGGCGTGCTGGACGACCAGCCGCTCGTCGCCAAGACGATCTCCCTGATCGCGGGGACGTCCGTCGCTTATGTCGGCAACCGGTTCTGGACCTACCGGGACCGGCCACGCGGCCGCATCGCCCGGGAGTACACGCTGTACATGGCGCTGAGCGGCGTCGCCCTCGTGATCTCGCTGGCCTGCCTGATGGTCTCGCGCTACGTCCTCAACCTCACCAGCCCGGCCGCCGACAACGTCTCGGCCAACGGCGTCGGCCTCGCGCTCGGCAGCCTCTTCCGGTTCCTGACCTACCGGCGCTACGTGTTCCAGGAACAGCACGCGACCTGATCCGCCTGGTGCGGACAGCGGCCCGCGTCCTCTCTGTCAGGACGCGGACGGCGAGGCCTCCGGGCGGCGCCGGAAGGGGCGACGTGGCCGGCCCGTCCTGGCCACGTCCGACTCGCGCAGCACATCCACGCGGAGTCGCCGGCCCCGGAGCTGACCCGTGCCCCAACCTGCGAGCAGCACCGATGCTCCGCCGATCGCCAGCCCGGCGATGTCGTCCACGACGTAGTGCCAGCCGAAGTAGATCGTCGCGATGGCGGTCAGCCCGAAGAAGGTCCAGAGCACCGCCCGCACCGTGACGGACCGGATGGTGAGCTGAGCGATGAGGGCCGCGGTGAAGATGATCGACACGTGCAGCGACGCGAAGGCGGCGATGCTGTTCAGCCGGTCGGTTCCCTGCGGATCGATGAGCATGATCACCCGGGACACCAGCAGGCTGTCCTGCAGCTGTGACGTGCCGGTCTGGGGCAGGTCCCGGAACAGTTCGGGCTGTACATAGATGGGCCCTCTCGACGGGAGGACGTAGTAGCTGGCGGTGCCGAGCGCCCAGTTGAGACACAGTGCCGTCACATACCAGCTGGCCTGCCCGGCCCGGCTCTTCATGATGAGGACGACGCCCAGGGACGCCGGAACGAACATCAGGAACGCCAGGTACACCCAGGACAGAATGTGCGCGGAGACCCCGGTGCCGAGCAGGTCGTGCAGGATCTGGGCCGGCGCGACCCCTCCGGTGATCACCCGGTCGGATGCCGTCAGCTGGTCATCGACGAGCCCCGGCCGGAGCAGCGGCAGGTAGTGCTTGAGGTTCCGGTAGGACACGTACGTGACGTAGAAGGCCCCGAGCCCGATCAGGATCGGACGGAGTTGCCGCCAGGGCCAGCGTTCGCGGGCCACCAGGACGATCTGTCGGAGGACGGTCCTGGGCGAGCCGGCACGGCGCACGGCGCGGGGCAGCACGTCGACGGCCAGCAACAGCGCTGCGATCAACGGCAGACGCACGTAGGTGGGCCCGAGGAACCCATCGGGGTCGCGCAGCGGCAGGTCGAGCACGAGGGCGCAGACGACGGCCACGACACTCGTGGTGAGGGCGACGGCCACGGCCATGGCGTACGCGTGCCGGTTGAGAGATCCACGGGGGGCAGGCTCGGCCATACGCGGCTATCTTCTCCGGAGTAGTCGGCCAGCGCCCGTGGTGGTCGAAGCGCGGTTCGAGCCGCCGGAAGGGAGCGCTGTGGGAACGTTCAGCGTACCTGCCGAGGAGGCGCCGTCCCCTCGCAGGAGCTCCGGCTGGTGGACGCTCCCGAACGCCCTGACCGGACTGCGCCTGCTCGCCGTTCCGTTCCTCGGCGTCGTGCTGCTCGACTCGGGGGACACTGCCCGCGGCAGGTGGATCGCCCTGGCCCTCTTCGTCACCGCCTCGCTCACCGACGTCGCGGACGGCTGGCTCGCCCGACGTCTGGACGAGTGCACCGACTTCGGCGCTCTCGTGGACCCGATCGCAGACAAGGCCCTGGTGGCCACGGCCCTGATCTGCATGTCCGCCGGTGACCTCGTTCCCTGGTGGGCGACGGCCGTGATCCTCGGCCGTGAAGCAGCAGTCACGGTCCTGCGGCTGGCGGTCCTCCACCACGGTGTCATCCCCGCGAGTCGCGGCGGAAAAGTGAAGACGGCGGCACAGACGACGATGATCGTGCTCGCACTGGCGGCGCCCGGGTGGACGGAAGTGCTGACGGTCGTGGTGGTGGCGACTGTCCTCTGGACGGTGGTCACCGGCCTGGACTACGGCGCGAAGGCGGCAGCGCTGGGTCGGGTCCGGGGGCCCTCTCTGCAGCCGTCGGCTCCCCGGCCGGAGATGCACGGCTGATCGCGGGCACGGTCGCCGAGCCTGATCCTCCGGAGGGCCGGAGCGGAGCGTCCACCGGACCCGGGACGGGACAAGGTGCCTCTGAAGATCCGCCCGCGATGTCTCACCATCGCGTCGGGCTGGGTAGGTCCCGGGCGTGGTGGCAGCAGAACGGTTCCAGGCGCCCCGGCAGGAATACCGGCCTAGGCGATCCGATCGCGTGAGGAGCCGGATGCTGCTGCGGCCCACCGTCGTGCTGGTGGCGATCCTCGGGGGCTGGGCGGTGACCGCCTGGCTGGTCGACGCGACGGACGTGACGGTCGTGGATCGGATGTGGCGGGAGCGCCTGGTGCCGATCCTGACCGGCGGTGCAGCCCTGGCCGGTGCGGCGGTGGCCCTCGTGGCGCGCAGGCGGCCGGAGCTGGCAGCGGAGGCCGGCGTGGTCGCGGCCGGGGTGCTGCTGGGCGCGGCCGGCACGGCGGCGCTGCACGGCACCCGCTGGGGGTGGTACGGCCTGTACGCCGACACCTCCTTCCGCACGCAGATGGCGACCCGCTACGCCGAGACACCGGCGCTGGTCGACTACGGCTACCGCGATCTGCCTGCCTACTACCCGCCCGCCCTGAGCTGGCTGCAGGGCCGGCTGGCGGCCGTCACCGACCTGGCCGGTTGGGAAGCGGTCAAGCCCGTCCAGTTGCTCGTCGCCGTGCTGATCCCACTGGCGGCATACCTCCTGTGGCGGCCGGTCGTCGGCGCCCTGCAGGGGTCCGCGGTGGCCGCCCTGGTGACGATCTGGGCCGCGCACCCGCACAAGCCCGACGAGTGGCTGGTGCTGACCTGCCTGCTGCCGTGGTGGCTGCTGGCCGTGCGGGATCTCCGCGCGCCGGGGGTCGAGCGGTGGTCGTCCTGGCGACTCGGTGTCGTGCTCGGACTGCTGCTGCTCGTCCACACCTACTGGTTCCTGCCGTTCGGCGTGGCGACGCTGCTCGCGCTGGCGTACGACGCCGTGCGCGCCCGTTCCCGGCCGGGGTTGCAGCCGCGGCTGCCCCTGCGACGAGCGCTGGCCATCGGTGCGATCGGCCTCGCGGTGTCGGCCGTGTCGTGGGCGCCTGCGGTCCTCGCGAGGCTGCGGCTGCCGGCGGACGGTCTGCAGCTGCGCTACTCCTACATCGGCGGCAGCCTCCCACCGTTCCCCTCGCCGGCCGAGGCGTCGCAGCTCGCCGGCCTGGTCGGTGTGGCCTGGCTCGGGTGGACCGCCTGGCGCCGGCTGCGCAGGCACGACCCCGGCGCCCGCACCGGCGAGCTCGCCGGAGGCCTCGGTCTGGCCCTCGCCGGCTGTCTGCTCACGCTGGGCATCGGAGCGCTCGCCGAGCAGGCCGACGTCGGGTTCCTCGCCTTCAAGACGAAGGACGCCGTGATCACGGTCCTGCTGGCCGCCGGTGTGCTCGGCGCTGCCGACTGGCTCCGGCGATGGCTCGAGCGAGAGCGGGGTGCAGGACCGGCTCGCGCGTCGGGGCCGGCTCGTCTCGCCGCCGTCGTGCTCGTCGGCGCTGCGGCGGCCAGCGCCGCATACCACCTCGCGGACGCCTTCGTCACCGGACGGGGGGCGCTGGTGGCCCAGACGACCCGCTACCCCGACGGGTCGGTGCCGACCGGTGATCCGACGCAGGAGCCTCTCGTCCGGGTGCTGTTCGTGGACCCCGGTGGCCCATCCGTCGAGGCGATCCGGAGGGCATGGCGGGATCTGCGCCCCGACGTACCACTGTCGGACGCCGTCCTCGTCACCTCGCAGGTCGACTTCCTCGCCACGACGCCGGTCCACGGGTTCGTGGCCTACAAGAGCATCTACTCGCACCCGAACGGGCAGTTCGAGGACCGCGTCGCCCTGCTCGAAGAGGTCGCCGCCTGCCCGGACAGCGCATGCGCGGCCGGACTGCTGCGCAACAACGAGTTCGATCCGGTCGACGGACTCGTACTGGAGCGGGAGGGAGAGTCGCTCAAGCTGTTCTTCATGGTCGACGACTTCCCGGACCGCACCCGGCGCGCGCAGGTCGCCTTCCCCGACCGGCTGCTGACCGGCCCGGAGTTCGTGCGCACCGAGCTCGGCCGGATCGTCGTCATCGCGCTGCGGCCGTGACGTCGACACGTCGGTCGGCCCTGCAACCGCAGGCAGCGCGAGGCGCTCGAAGCGGACCACGTCGCGCGAGGATCAGCAGGACGGCGGAGCTGCCAGTTCCCTCGTCACGTCTCGACGCACCCAGATCGGGTGGCCGCAGATCTCGGTCACGACGCGGTACCGCTGGCGGACGAGGTCGCGGAGCCGGGACCTGTCGTCGATGCCCCACGCGTTGAAGCCGTTGACCTGGACGATCCAGGTCGGTGCCGTGGGCCCCGCGAGCGTCGCCCGCAGCCGGGTCTGTCCGGGGTCGAGCGTGCGCATCGCGGCGCTCCACACGTGCGGGTAGGTGGACGGCATGTCCGCGGCCTCCAGGATGGAGGGGACGCCGTACACCACGAAGCCCGTATCGGTCGCCGCCTTCGAGTCGGCCAACCACTCGCCGATCCGCTGGGTGTACCAGGCGGACGGAACGGTCGCGTGGACCACCCCCGAGGCCACGGTGCCCACGATCGCAGCGACCGCGACCATCCTGACGCAACCCCGCATCCGGGCACCGGTGACGGGCGCCGGATGAGCCATCGCCGCGCCGACGGCCAGGACGGCCGCCGGCGCGAGCTGCAGCAGGTAGGGGGGCCAGTAGGCGCCGCCCGACGCGATGCCGATGATCCCGAACACCAGGAGCGGGGTGATCAGCTTCGCCTCGACCGGCGCCCGCCCCCGACCGCGGCGCACGGCGAGGAACCAGGCGACCACGACCGGCAGAAGACCGGTGATCGTGCCCAGGACCAGGAGCTGGCCTCCCCTGCGGATGTTGTCGTCGGGGCCGGTGGACCAGAGGACGTCGAACGCGACCCCACGGGAACCGACGAGGTCGTGCCATGCCTCACCCGGCGCGATCTGGGCCGCCGCCAGCCACAGGAGGACGAGCACGCAGGGCAGCAGCGCACCGAGGAACCCCGCGACCCCGACCACGAGAGCGTGCCGACGGGCCGCGCCCCTGCTCCAGCGCCCGAGTATCGCCAGGCCGGCGAGGAGGAGCAGGCCCTCCAGCAGACTCTGCTTGATCAGCGGAGCGGCCGCGCCGACCGCACCGGCGACGGCGGCCCACCCGAACCGGCGCATGCGTGAGTCCGCGTGCCAGGCCGAGAGGGCCGCTGCCATGGCCGCCATCACCAGCGCAGCCCCGAACAGCTCGCCGTCCGCCTGCTCCGCCGCCAGCCCCGGGGAGCACATGATCCCGGCGGCCACCACGGCGGCCCACCGCCCGCCGGTCGGGCCTCCCAGCAGCGTGCCCGCACGCCAGCCGGCGAGAACGAACACGACGACGAACGGGATCGCGAGGACACGGATCGCCTGATCCCACTCGGTGAGCGACGCGATTCTGAAGATGAGCATGAGGAGTGGCGGGCGGTCGACGAAGTAGTCGCCGTACATGAACTCGCCGCCCGTGTGCCACTGCCTGGCGATGAGCAGGTACCCGCCCTCGTCGTTCCGCAAGGGCCTCAGCACGTACGTCCCGCGGACGAGCACCACGACCAGGCAGAGCGGGACGAGCAGCCGCCGGGCCGAGCTCCCGGGGGAGGGGGCGGGCTCGCGGTCACGGACCGCAGGCGAGGTCACGCCCCATTCAACCGCGGATCGCCGGAACGCCCCGGCATCGCGCACCGGCCGCCGTGGCGAACCGGGTCCGTCAGGTCATCCGGGCCCTATGCTGTCCGCGTGTGGAGCGGGCTGGCTGCGGTGGCCGCGGTCGTCGTCGCCGTCGTGCACATGGCCTTCCTGGGCTACATCGTGTTCGGCGGGTTCCTGGCACTGCGCAGGCCGGCCTGGCTGTGGCCGAGCATGGTGGCGACCGTCTACTCGGCCTACGTGACGCTGGCCCAGTTCACGTGTCCCCTCACCACCCTGGAGAAGTGGTTGCTCGAGGTCGGCGGCAGGGCGCCGTACGAGGGCAGCTTCATCGCGCACTACCTGCACGACGTCCTCTTTCCGGCGCAGTACGAGACGGCCGCCTGGCTGATCGCGATGGGCATCGCCCTCACGTCCTACGCCGTCGTGCTGACGCGGTGGCGGCGGCTGGCCGTTCGCTAGCTGACGGTTCCCCTCGCGTCCTGCTCCGGGAGGTCGTCACGGATGGCCCCGATGTCCTCGTCGGCGTGCCGAGGGGCGACTCCCGATGTACGCAGGCCGGGTGAGAGCCGGAGACGCCCCTCAGGCCTGAGGGGTCATGCCTCAGCGGGCTCCGGCGAAGTCGGCCGGCCGGAAGCGCCCGTCGGAGAGCCGCTTCTCGATCTGCTCGAGGCTGCGGCCGGTGAGCTCGGGCATCCGCCGGTAGAGGAAGACGAACCCGGCGATGTTGAAGGCGGCGTACAGCCAGAAGGTCTGGCCGGTGCCGATCGTGTCGATGATGCTCAGCAACGTCAGGGTGATGAGCAGGTTGGTGCCCCACAGCGACGCCGACTGCGCGGCCGCGCCGGCCTCGCGGGTGGCCAGCGGGTAGATCTCCGAGCCGGTGAGCCAGCCCATGAGCTGGATGCCGCCGGCGGTGAAGGCCATGAACGCGATCAGGGTCGCGACGATGTAGGGCACCTGGGCGTCGCCGTCGTTGCCGGTGACGAAGAAGGTGCCCAGCACGATCAGCGCAAGGGCCGCCCCGGGCAGGGTGATCAGGGTGAGCCGCCGCCGGCCGACCCGGTCGATGATGGCCAAACCGATCAGCTGGGTGACGAGGTACGTCGCGCCCAGGGCGACCGACACCCGTAGCGCCGCGGTGTCGGAGAAGCCGTTGTCGGTGAGGATCGTGGGCGAGTAGTAGACGATCATCTCGATGCCCGACAGCTGGGTGAAGATCGCCAGACCGCACCCGACGATCAGGGCCGGCCGCACCCAGGCCTCCCGCAGCCCCCGCCACCCGATGGTGGACGCCGAACGCTCCGCCTCCACCAGGTCCTCGATGTCGCGCAGCTCGCCGGAGACGTCGGCGCCCTTCGGCCGCACACGCTCCAGGGCCTCCCGCGCTCGATCGTCATGGCCGGCCTTGACCAGCCACCGCGGGCTGTCCGGCAGCCGCAGCATGAGCCCGAGCATCAGCGCGCTGGGCACCACGGCCGCGCCGATCGCCAACCGCCAGTCCACGGTCTCGGTCGCACCCACGATGGTGGCGATGAGGATGCCGACGCCGATGGCCACCTGGAAGAACAAAACCAGCCGGCCCCGGTACTTCGACGGTGCCAGCTCCGCCACATAGACCGGCGCGGTCTGCGTGGCCCCACCGACCGCGAAGCCCAGCACGATGCGGGCCAGCGACAGCATCTCCGGGTTCGGGGCCAGCGACGCCGAGAGCGAGCCGACGACGAACACCGCGGCGACGATCAGCAGCGTCGTGCGCCGGCCCAGCCGCTGGCTCAGCCGGCTGCACACCAGGGCGCCGATGACCGCGCCCGCCAGGATGGAGGCGGCGATCACCTGCTCCCAGCCGCTGCCGATGCCGAACTCGTCGCTGATCTGCAGGAGCGCCCCGGAGATGATCCCGGTGTCGTAGCCGTAGAGCAGCCCCGAGATCGCCGACACCAGCGCAACGATCACGACGGCGCCGGTCAGCCCGCCGCCGTCGTCCCGTGCTGCCGCGTCGGTGCCGGGGGTGCTGGACGGAGTCGGGGCGTGGCCCTCGGAGGCGGTAATCGGATTCTCCCCATCGGCGTCGGAGCGCGCGCCCGTTCCCGGGCGGTCGCGGACAGGGGGCGCGTGCCCGCGGCCGGTTGCTCCCACACCTCCCGGAACGGGGTTCCCCGGACCGGTGGAGCCCGGGGTGCCGGCGCGGCGCCCGTCCCCGGCTCGACGTCAGCCGCGATCCGCCGGTGGCTCCACGAACCAGAGCGCACCTGCGAGGGCTCCGTACAGCAGTGCCGGGCCGGTGTGCGGGAAGCGCTTGCCGGCGGCCGCGCGGGCCTGGCCGCGCCGGAAGATCCACCGTTCCACGAGGGCCAGCCAGCCGCCCGAGACGGCGACCACGGCGACCACGGGGGTGAGGGCGACGGCCTTCCGCGCGGGAGGCAGCGACCGGAACACCTCCGAGAGGGAGGGCTCGCCGGTGCGGCGCTCGCCCTCGCCGGTCCAGGCCGCCCGCAGTTCCGGTACGGAGGCGGCGAGGGCGACGGCCGTGATGGCCACCTTCGTCCAGCCGCGCGCCCGGCGGTCGGTGATCAGGTCGGGTGAGGCGTAGTGCAGGGCGGTGGCTGTCCCGGTGACCAGAGCGGCCCGGATTCGCGACGACGGCGGCCGAGTGGGCATGCCGTCATCCTGTCGCGGACGAAGGGACGAGGGCGCTGCCGCGCACGCGGTGGCGACGCACGATGCGCGAGACGAGGACGGTGGCGCGGTGCGATGCTTCGGCCGCGAGAGCGAGGCCCCGGTGGTCCACACGGTGGCCACCGGGGTCGACGACCCGCAGCCCTGAACAGTCACTGCACCCGCGAGGCCACTCTGACGGGCACGTCTGCCGCGTCGGTCCGGTCGACGACGTTGCCGATCCGTCGGTGGATCTCCTGTTCTCCGGTCGCCACGAGCTGGTGGGCGACATCGCGCAGCTCGGTGTGCGTGCCCGTCCGGTGTCGACGGCGATCGCCCGATGGCCGCCCCGGTGGCGCTGGACGCGAGTGCCGCCCCGGAGCCGATCTGCGGCCGTCACCCGCCTGGCGGTACTGGTCCAGCGTCGCCATCGTCGGATCCGGTCTTGCTCGGCGCTGGTAGAACGGGACATGGCCATCGACGTGTTCGAACCGCACCCCATCGTCCGCGTGCTCGGCAAGCCCGCGGCCGACTTCACCGCCGCCGATCTCGTGCGGGCGATCGAGCAGCTGGGGCTACGCCAGGTGAACCTGCGCTACGTCGGCGGCGATGGGCGCCTGAAGACTTTGGCTTTCCCCATCAACTCGCGAGACCACCTCGTCGAGGTGCTGATCCGCGGTGAGCGCGTGGACGGCTCGAGCGTCTTCGCCACCGACACCGCCACCAGCGACGTGTACGTCGTACCGCGCCACCGCACCGCCTTCCTCAACCCCTTCGGCGAGCGGCCGTCGCTCGACGTGCTGTGCTCCTTCTACGACGAGACCGGGAAGCCGCTGCCCTACGCGCGTGAGCAGGTCGTGCGCAGGGCCGCCGAGGTGCTCGCGCAGGAGACCGGCATGACGCTCGAGGCCTTCGGCGAGCTGGAGTACTACCTCGTCGACGAGCCGGAGCGGATCTACCCCGTCGAAGAGGAGCGCGGCTACCAGGAGTCCAGCCCCTTCTCGAAGGGCGAGCGGGTCCGGGAACAGGTGCTGGCCCACCTCAGCGCCATGGGGGTGCCGCTGAAGTACGCCCACGGCGAGGTCGGCAACATCCTGGAGGAGGACCGGCAGCTGGTGCAGCACGAGATCGAGCTCCAACCTGTGCCCGTGGACCAGGCGGCCGACAACCTCGTCCTGGCGAAGTGGGTGGTGCGCGAGGTCGCCGCCGCTCACGGTCTGGAGGTGACCTTCGCCCCCTCGGTGAGCGGCGAGGGCGCGGGAAACGGCCTGCACATCCACAGCCGGCTGGTGCGCGACGGTGCCAGCACCATCGTCGGCGGGGACGGGATCAACGACATCGGGCGCCGGCTGATCGCCGGCTACCTCTCGGCGGCCAGGGCGCTCACCGCGTTCGGCAACACGGTTCCCACGTCCTATCTGCGGTTCGCCGACGGGAACGAGTCGCCCGGGGACATCTGCTGGGGCGAGAAGGACCGCACCGGCCTGGTCCGCGTCCCACTGGCCTGGAACGGGGACGTGCTGCCCGGCATGGTCGCCCACGCCAATCCCGGCAGCACCGAGACCATCCCCGAACCCGCTCCGCACCCCCAGACCGTCGAGCTCCGGCTCGGCGACGGCTCGGCCGACGTGCACCTGCTGCTGGCCGGTATGGCCGTCGCAGCGAAGCGGGGGCTTGCTGATCCCGACAGCCTGGAGTTGGCCGAGCGGCTCAGCACCGCCAAGGAAGGCGAGTTCGAGCAACTGCCGACCTCCTGCGCCGAGTCGGCCGACGCCCTCGAGGCCGAACGTGGGATGTTCGAGGCCGACGGCGTCTTTCCCGGCGCGCTCCTCGACGCCGTGGTCGCGGGCTTGCGCGACGCCGAGGAGGCCGCGCCGGTCGGAGAGCTCGCACACGACGACGCGGCTCGCGAAGAATTCATCCGCCGTCACTGGCACGTCGGCTGAACCTGGGTGGCTCCGAGGCCGACGACTCGGGGCGCCCCTCGGGGGGCTGCCCGGTTCGGTCGACCTCCCGGCGGACGCCGCTGACCGAGAATGCGATGTCGGAAAGCCAACGGGTGAGGACCGTCGTGGACATCCACCACCCGTCGACGATGGGAGAGCACCGCCGGCAGCGGCCTGCCTGACCCCCCGGTCCCAGCCGACATGGCGCCTCGCCGCGTGCTCGTCGATCCTGGGAGGGAGCACCCGGAGATCAAGGAGAACTGGTCATGAGCGGATCGATCGCGGGCGTGCGCGTCCCCGACAGCGGGTTGGCGCGGGAGGCGACCGCCCTCGTCCGCGAGGCAGCGTCACCGCTGCTGTTCGACCACTCCCGCCGAGTGTTCGTCTGGGGGGCGCTGCGCGGCGAGGAACAGGGTCTGCGGTTCGATCCGGAACTGCTGTACGTGGCGGCGATGTTCCACGACCTGGGGCTCACCGAACGGTTCCGTCGCACCGATCAGCGCTTCGAGATCGACGGTGCCGATGAGGCGCGGCGGTTCCTGCACGCCCACGGCATCGCCGGCGATGACGCCGACCGGGTCTGGACGGCGATCGCTCTTCACACGACGCCGGACATCCCGTTGCACATGGCGGCCGAGATCGCCCTGCTGACCCGGGGAGTGGAGCTGGACGTGCTGGGCATCGGCTACGACACGGTCTCCGACGAGCAGCGCGCGGCCGTGGTGGACGCCCATCCCCGGCCGGACTTCAAGAACCGGATCCTGGCCGCCTTCACCGAAGGCATCGCAGACCGCCCGGAGACGACGTTCGGCAACGTCAAGGCCGACGTGCTCGCGCACTACGTTCCCGGCTTCGTCCGCGGCGACTTCGTCGAGATGATCAAGGGATCGGCCTGGCCCGAGTAGTAGTCCCGGGACGTGTCGAGGCGTCGGCGGCCACCCGGGCCGGTGGATCAGCCCTCGGACGAGCAGGCGGGCGGCCTGCAGGAGGCCACCGGCGACGGCGAGCGCCGGCAGCGGGGACAGCACCGCCGGGCCGGCGATCTGCGTCGCCGTCGACGTATGCCGGTGCTCATGACCGCGGCTCCGGGGGCCGGCGGCTATCCAGCCGTCGGCGACTTCTCACCGGGCGCGCGCGAGGCGGGTGTCAGATGGTGCAGCCGTCGGGTCCGCAGACGGCGCCGTCGCTCGACACGGAGATCAGCGGCGAGCTCTCCGCCCACGCCCGCTCGAGCACCTGCAGCAGTGCGTCGGCCGACTGCGCGCCGTTGACCCCGTACTTCCGGTCGACGACGAAGAACGGGACGCCGCCGATGCCCAGCGACGCGGCCTCGGCCTCGTCGGCGCGCACGGCAGTGGCGTAGCGCTGGTCCGCCAGCACCTCGCGGACCTCGTCGGCGTCCAGACCGGCCTCGGCCGCCAGCCGCACCAGCGTCTCCCGGTCGCCCACGGCCTCGCCCTCGCTGAAGTAGGCGGTCAGCAGCCGTTCCTTGACCGCGTCCTGCACGCCGCGCTCGGCGGCCAGGTGGATCACTTGGTGTGCGTCGAACGTGTTCGCCGGCACCGCGCGGTCGAACCGGAAGTCCAGCCCCTCGCCAGCGGCCTGCTGCGTCATGTGATCGGTCATCTGCTGCCCGCCGGCCACCGAGGTGCCGTACTTGCGGGCCAGCCGCTCGGCATACCCGGTCGAGGAGACGGGGTCACTTGCAGCAGCGGAGGACGCCCCGGGGTCGAGCTCGAACGCCTTCCACTCCACCTCGACGGCCTCGCGGTGGGGGAACCGCGCCAAGGCCGCCTCGAAACGGCGCTTGCCGATGTGGCACCAGGGACAGACGACGTCGGACCAGATCTCCACCTTCATGTCCAGCGGAACGGCACCGGAGGCAGGCGGCATTCCGGGATGCTCATCACCACCGGCGTCGCCGGCGCCGCCGTCGGGGTCCGCCGCGCGCGCAGACGCGCTTCCTGCCCAACTAGCCTGTCCGCACTCGGACATCGCTTCCGCCGTCGATGCCGGCATCTCGCTGGCCCTCACTCGAATGGCAGACCCCACCCGTGCAGTTGTTCCGGCCTCGCATCCCTACCGACGTCGCCGTCGACTTCCTGACGAGGCAGTTCGGTGAGCAGTTGGCGGAGTTCTGTGCCAGGCCGGAGCTGCAGCAGTTCGTGACGCTGGTCAGGCAGCACACCGACATCGCCGCCCACAAGGAGTACCGGCGACTCACGGGCGCCAGCATGAACGAATGCCACCTGGCAGTTCAGGTGGTCCGCGCGGCGACGCGCGAGGAGCCTCCGGAGACACCGGCATGAACCTGTAGCGCGCCAAGGGCAAGCCTGGCCCCACCGGCCAACGGCCGTGGGGTTCGGATCGAAATCCGCGGAGCGACACAGTACGTACGCACACGCCCGTCACTCGTTGCGTGATGACCCTGGTGCATGGTGGTGCCGAGCGCGAGCCCCGCGCCCAGACCGGACTCGCCGCAGACGCGGAGAACGGAGTTCTGCCATGCAGCGGCTGCTCGTCGTGGTGAATCGTGCCGCAGGAACCACCGACGACGAATCCGTGCAGGCGGCGTTGACCGTGCTGCGCTCGGGCGCGGACGTGACAGTGGCCGCGACCGCGGACGCCGACGAGCTCCGACGAGCGGTGGCAGGCCGCGGGGACCGGCGGCTCGTGATCCTCGGCGGCGACGGATCGGTCCACGCTGCCATCTCCGCTCTGGACGCGACGGGCGGCCTCCATGGCGAGGATCCGGTCGGGATCATCCCCCTCGGGACCGGCAACGACCTGGGCCAGGCCCTCGGGCTGCCGCTGGACCCGTCGCAGAGCGCTGCGGTCGTGCTCGACGGCATTCCGCGTCCGCTGGACCTCGCGCGCGACGACGCCGGAGGCGTGGTGGTCAATGCCGTCCACGTCGGCGCCGGCGCCAGGGCGGCGGCCGAAGCGGCTCGCTTCAAGGACCGGCTGGGGGCGGTGGCATATCCGCTCGGGGCTGTCATCGCGGGCGTGAGCACTGCCGGCTGGGGACTGCGGGTGGAGGTCGACGGCCGGGTGGTCGAGCACGACGCCGCCGGATGGGCTGCCGACGGCGACACGCCCGTCCTGATGGCCGCCGTCTGCAACGGGCCCACCATCGGCGGCGCGACGCCGATGGCTCCCGACGCCAGCCTCGACGACGGGCTCCTCGACGTCGTGGTGTCGCTCGCGACGGGTCCCGTGGCGCGGGCAGCCTTCGCTGCGGCCCTGCCCAGCGGGCGGCACGTCGAGCGCGACGACGTCCTCGTCGTCCGTGGCCGAGAGGTGGCCGTCACGGGCGGCCCTGTCGATCTCGTGGCCGACGGCGACGTCGAGGAAGGCGTGAACGCCCGGGCGTGGCGCGTGCAGCGTTCCGCATGGTCGGTGCTCGTGCCGCGCTGACACCGCAGGGGGAGACCGAAGGCCCGCCCGCCGGCCTGCGGGCCTCAGGGGTGCACATCGGGGAGGTCGACCAACGGTGCACCCGTCGCCGCCGACGAGGCCTCCGGCAACCGACGTGCGACACGTTCGAGTGGGGCGGCCGTTACGTGGGCGCTCGGCGGGCACACTGCCGAGGTGATGAACAGCGGTAAGGCGACGGCCGAGCCAGACACCGATCCGGGCATGGCGCTGCCCGCCGGCCGCGATGACGGCCCGTCGCGGGAGGGCGCGCCGTTGTTGATTCCTGGCGAGACCTGCTGGCGGATCGAGCGGGCCGACCGCTTCGCGATCTTCGTGGACGCCGCCGGCTACTTCGCCACGCTGAAGCGTGCCGTGCTCCGCGCCGAGCGGCGGGTGCTGTTCATCGGCTGGGACTTCGACCCGCGGATCCGGCTCGATCCGCTGGACGGCGGCCGCCCGGAGGACGACCATCTCGGCGCCATCCTCGAACGGGCGGTGGAGGAGAACCCGCAGCTGCACGTCGGCGTCCTGCAGTGGGACCTCGGCATGCTGCGCGCGCTCGGGCGGGGGCTCAAGCCGATCGTGCTTCTCGACCGGGAGACGCCGGATCGGCTCACCTTCGCCGTCGACACCCACCACCCGGTCGGCGGCGCGCACCACCAGAAGATCGTGGTCATCGACGACTGCCTGGCCTTCACCGGCGGCATCGACGTCACCGCGGACCGCTGGGACACCTCCGACCACGCCGACGACAACCCGCACCGGCGTCGTCCCGGAACCGGGCGGGTCCAGGGGCGGCGGACCGGCCCGTGGCACGACGCGACCAGCATGATGACCGGGCCCGCAGCTCGTGCCGTCGCCGAACTCGCCCGCGAGCGGTGGGAGAGCGGCACCGGGGAGCGGCTCGAGCCCGTTCCCCAGGAGCGGTCGTGCTGGCCGGAGGACGTGGAGCCGCTGCTCAGCGACGTCGACGTCGCGATCTCCCGCACCCGTCCCGAGCACGGCGGCACGAGCCTCGTCCACGAGATCGAGCTGCTGTGGCTGGCCACCATCGCCGCGGCCCGCACGTCGCTCTACGTGGAGAGCCAGTACTTCGCCTCCCACCGGATCGCCGAGGCGATCGCCGAGCGGCTGCGGGAGCCCGACGGCCCCGACGTCGTGGTGATCAACCCGTGGACCGCCGACGGCTGGTTGTCGGAGAAGGCGATGGGGACCGCGCGGGTCCGGGCCCTGGAGATCGTCCGCGAGGCCGACGAGTACGACCGGTTCCGGCTCTACACACCGGTGACCGAGCAGCGGGAGCACATCTACGTGCACGCCAAGGTCACCGTGGTCGACGACCGCCTGCTGCGGCTGGGTTCGAGCAACGTGAACAACCGCTCGATGGGCCTGGACACCGAGTGCGACCTCGCCATCGAGGCGATCGAGGAGCGGCCGGGAGCGGAACGGCTCGCTGCGACCATCGTCGGCTTCCGTGACAGCCTGCTCGCCGAGCACCTCGGGTGCACCGCGGACGACGTCGCCGCCGCGATCACCGACGCAGGGTCGCTCGTGCGGGGTATCGAGCGGCTGCGCCGGCCGACCGGTCGCTCCCTCGTGCCGTTCGAGCCGCCCTCGCAGGGCCCGGTCGACCGGGCGCTCGCCGAGTCCGAGGTGATGGATCCGGAGAAGACGCCCAACCGGTGGCGCCGGATCGAGCGGTTCTTCGCCCGCCGCCGGCGGCCTCGGAATCGGGTGCGCACCTGACCTCTTCGGCGTGGACGGTCTCGCGTTCCGCGAAGCGTTCGACGAACCCTTCCGTCATGCACGTGTGCCGCGGCGGAGACCAGGATGGCTCCAGACGACCCCCGAACGTATCCGGGACGACGTGGCTGACCTGCTCGCCGATCGCGCCAGCACGTTGCTGCTCTCGGCGGCGAGTGGCTGGGAGATCGCCATCGGGTACCGCGTCGGCACGCTGCCGTTGCCGGAGCCGCCTGCGGCGTGCGTGCCGGAGCGCATGCGCCTGTCGGAGGTGACAGCGTTGCCGGTCGAGCACGCGCACGCTCTTCGCACTGCAGACCTGCCCGAACGCCCGCGGCGCGAAGCCGCGGCCACGGCGACCAGTGCCCGAGCCCGTGTGCGAGAAGCCGTGTTCGAGGCAGGAGTCGGACGCAACCCGTGGCTCAAGCCATTCGGCCCGGGGGGAGATGCGCACGACGCGCACCCGTACCTGCTGGTCGTGGATGGACTGGACCACCCGGTACTGGCCCGTCGGTGCCGACCAGCGTGCGGAGTTCCGGTCCGGACGTCGTGCCGGTCTACGGCCGCCCATCGCTGCGCGGGGAGCGGTCCAGGAAGTCGTCAGCGATCTGGTCGAAGGTGGCCCAGTGGACGCCGTCGTGACCGTTGATGTGCTCGATGAGCCGTTCGAGCATGAGCAGCACCTGCGGGCGTCCGGAGACGTCCGGGTGGATGGTCATGGTGAAGGCCGCATAGTCCATCTCGCGGTAGACCCAGTCGAACTGGTCACGCCACATCTGCTCGATGTCCCGCGGGTTCACGAAGCCGTGGCTGTTGGGGCTGGACTTGACGAACATCATCGGGGGCAGGTCGTCGAGGTACCAGTTCGCCGGGATCTCGACCAGGTCGGTCTCCTCTCCGCGGACGAGGGGCTTCATCCAGCTCTCGGCCGAGGCGCCGTAGTCGATCTTGGTCCACGAGTCACCCACCCGGACGTAGTAGGGCTCGAAGTCCCGGTGCATCAGCGAGTGGTCGTACTTGATGCCGCGCTCGAGCAGCAGTTCGTTGGTGACGCCGCTGAACTCCCACCACGGGGCCACGTAGCCGGTGGGACGTCGCCCGGTCTTCTCCTCGATCAGCCCGATGCAGCGGTCGAGCACCGCCTGCTCCTGCTCGCGGCTCATCGCGATGGGGTTCTCGTGGCTGTAGCCGTGGACGCCGATCTCGTGCCCGGCCGCGACACAGGCCTCGAACTCGTCCGGGAACGTCTCGATCGAGTGCCCCGGCCAGAAGAACGTCTGTGTCAGGCCGAACCGCCGGAACAGCTCGAGGATGCGCGGGACGCCGACCTCGCCCGCGAAGACGCCGCGGGAGATGTCGTCCGGGGAGTTCTCCCCGCCGTAGGAGCCCAGCCAGCCGCCCACGGCGTCGATGTCGACGCCGAAGGCGACGAAGATCTCTTTGCTCATCGTGAGCGTTCCTTCCGGTAGGTCGCCCGCGCCTGGGCGAGGGATGTCAGACGACGAGCTGCGAGGCCAGGAGCCGCTGCGGATCGTCGGGTGCGAGGGCGAGCGCCGCGGCCAGCAGCAGCCGGCCCTGCCAGGGGCTGAGGTCGCCGGCGAACACCGCTCCAGCCCGGGCCAGCCGCGCCCCTCCGGCGGCGTAGACGGGAAGGACCGGGCCCGATTGCACCCGGGAGCACACCAGGACCGGGATCCCTCCGGCGACGAGGTCCTCCGCGGCCTCGGCCATCGCCGGCGGGACGTTCCCGGCGCCGAATGCCTCGAGCACGATGCCGGCGGCGCCGGCGGCGACCGCCGCGTGCAGCAGCGCCGCGTCCGCGCCGAGATAGCAGGCCACGACGTCGACGCGTGGCAGTTCCGCGCGCAGGTCGAGCGGCAGGGGTGCCCGACGCGCGGGCCTGGCCAGGGCCAGTACCGACTCTCCGGCCAGCCGGAGCACCGGCCCCCGCCCGGGCGCGCCGAACGCACCGCTGCGCAGGGTGTCGACCTTGCGCACTCCGGCGGCGGCGAAGGTCAGGCCGTCGAAGCAGAGCAGCACGCCCAGATCCCGTGCCAGGGGCGACGAGGCGACCCGCAAGGCATCGGCGAGGTTGGCCGGACCGTCGGGGGCAGGGTCGTCGAACGGGCGCTGGGATCCGGTGAAGACGATCGGGCGCGGGTCGTCGTGGACGAGGTCGGCGAGGTAAGCGGACTCCTCCATGGTGTCGGTCCCGTGGGTGACGACGACGCCGTCCACGCCCTCTGCCAGGCATCGGCCGGCCTGGCTCACCACTTCTCGCAGGTCCGGCGTCGTGAGGGCGAAACTGCCGACGGCGCCGAAGTCGCTGGTCGTGACGGTCAGCCCAGCGGGTGGTCCGGCCGCCGCGAGCAGCTCGGCGGCGGGCGTGACGGCCGCGAGCCCGTCCGGCCCGTGCCGGCTGGCGATGGTGCCGCCCGTGGCGAGCAGATGGACCCGGCCCACGTGACCTCCCTCAGCCCCCGCTCGGTGCGGGGCGACGACGTGCCCCACGTTCCTCCGCTGGCTGGACTTCGGCGACCGGAGCTGTGCTGCACCGGCCGCGCCCGTCACGTCGGTTGCTGTCGCGTCGCCGACTCGGCCGATCACCTGGCAGCCGGCCCCCTGTCGATCAACGGACAACCGATCGGCGTCCGGAGACCGCAGAGGGAGCCCGCGGACGTGCCGACGTCAGCAAAATGAGACCCCACCGGCTCAGGAGCCGTGGGGTCCAACTCGGTGTCCGAGGGGCGACAGGGTTCGTAGGCACACGGCTGTTCATCGACGATCGGGCGGCCCCGCGTGGGTTGCAATGACCCGTTTCCGTCGATGCAGTGGCGGTCGCGGCTGAGCCACCGAGCTTCGGTGTGCGGAGTACACCGTTCGTACACCTTACGTGTATGATTTGTGTATGCCGCGACTTCGGACGAACATCGAACTCGAGGATGATCTGGTGCAGGCGGTGATGACCCGCTATGCCTTACGGACGAAGACGGAGGCGGTCGATCTCGCGCTGCGGCACCTGGCCGGTCAGCCGATGAGCCGCGATGAGGCGTTGTCGATGGGCGGCGCCCGAGCCATGGAGGACGTCCCGGAGGATCGCGCACCCCGCGGCGCGGCGTGATCCTCGCCGACACCTCCGCCTGGGTGGAGTTCGACCGGGCGACGGGCAGTGCCGTTGATCGGCGGATGACTGAGTTGATCGCCTCTGACGGCCCCCTTGCCATCACGGAACCGGTGATGATGGAGGTACTTGCCGGCGCACGCGATGAACGGCGGGCGGACGATCTCCGTCGATTGCTCCTGCGGTGTCATCTGCTGACGCTCGATCCTGCGGCGGACTTCGATGCGGCTGCCCGTGTCTACCGGCGCTGCCGTCGCGTCGGGGTGACCCCTCGCGGCCTGTTGGACTGTCTGATCGTCGCGGTGGCTTGGCGTAGCGGAGCCACCGTGCTCGCACAGGATGTCGACGTCGATCGCGTCTGTGGAGTCTTGGGTGTGCCCTCGGATGCGCGGTCGACGGACTGACCACAGGCACTCCCGCCCCGTTCATCTCTCCCCTTGTCCGTCGGGGAGACGGAGGGGCGTCCGAGACCGAGGCCGACCGATCCCGTCCTTCAGGCATCCAGCAGACGTGCCGAACCAGAAACAGCAGAACCCCCACCGGCCAGTGCCGGGGGGTTCAACTCGGTGGCCGAGGGGCGACTCGCTACTTACGCACTCGCTTCACGCCCGGCTCCTGACGACCCCGCCCTTGCGAAGTTCCGCCAGCCGTAGACGTCGGCCCGGTGGGATATGCGTAGGACCCGGACCAGTACCTGGTCCTCGTGCACCGAATAGATGACGTGGTATCGACCTCGCCGCGCCGACCAGTAGCCCTCGAGTTCGAATCGCAACGGTTTTCCGACGCGGTACGGGTCGGCCGCCAAGATCCCGTAGAGGAAGTCGACCACTGCAACGCAGGGGTGTTGATCGCCCGCTGACCGATGATTCGACGTCGGCTCGGCCTGCCGGCGGGCCGGTTGGCGTCGGGGTGGTCATGGGGCTCCTCGTCCAGGGCGGTGTAGCGGCTCGCCGGAACACGTCCTCACTCCGGCCGGCGGGTTTCCGGACCGTCGCTTGACCGCGAGGCGGGGGCGCTCTGCCGCGCCTGCGCCGCGGAGAAGTACATGCAGGTGCGGCGGCTGCCTGCTGACGCCGAGCGCCCACCGACAGGCCGCCGCGCCGGGCTGCCCGCTTCCGGGTTCGCCGCCGACCCGGCCTCGTGATGTGATCCACGGCACGCCCCGGTCGAGAAAATTGTGGACAGAAAGGCGGGTCAGATGCTCGGACTGGTTGGAATCATCCTGTCGCTGGTCCTGCTCATGGTGCTGGCCTACCGCGGGATCAACGTGCTGATCCTCGCGCCGCTGATGGCGCTGCTGGCCACCGCTTTCGCTGGGGGCCTGCCGCTGCTGGCCACCTACACCCAGGTCTTCATGCCGGCCCTGGGCAACTACGTCATCACCTACTTCCCGCTGTTCCTGCTCGGGGCCATCTTCGGCAAGCTGATGGACGACTCCGGGGCTGCCCGAGTGATCGCGCGCTCCCTCGTCGACAAGCTCGGCGGCAGGCGGGCGCTCCTCGCGATCGTCCTGTCCGTCGGCATACTCACCTACGGCGGCGTGTCCTTGTTCGTCGTCGCGTTCGCGGTGTTCCCCATCGCCGCAGCGCTCTTCCGCGAAGCGCGCGTCCCCAAGCGGCTGATCCCGGCCGCGATCGCTCTGGGTTCGTCCACCTTCACGATGACTGCGCTGCCGGGCACTCCGGCCATCCAGAACGCCATTCCGGCGCCCTTCTTCGGCACCAACGCCTTCGCCGCGCCCATCCTCGGCACCATCGCCGGATTGATCATGTTCGGTGGCGGCATGGCCTGGCTGACCTTCCGGGCGAGACGGGCCGCGGCGGCCGGCGAAGGATACCTCGACGAACCCTCGCGCGCCCCGGACGACCGCGGTGACAACCCATCCGGTGCCGCCGGCTCCGGGGGGCCGCGCCCGCTGGCGTCCGGAGCGGCCGGCCCGGGTGGGGGAGCGGCCGGCCCGGGCACCGGGGCGGCCGACCCCATCGGGGAGCTCGATCAGCCCTCCGGCAGCTCTACGGCCGGTGACGCCACCGTCGACGAGCAGACCGAGCGGCCGGCGAACCGTCCGTCGGTAGCCGTGTCCTACTTGCCGATCCTCGTGGTCATCGTCACGAACTACGCGATGGTGACCTGGGTCTTCCCCGCCATGGACACCGCCTACCTGGCCGAGGACGCCTACGGCGCCACGGACATCCAGACCGTCGGCGGCATCTGGGCGATCATCGTCGCGCTGATCGCCGCGTGCGCGCTCATCCTCGCTCTCAACTGGAAGCGGTTCACCAGCGCGAAGAAGTCGGTCAACGCCGGAACGATGGGCTCACTGCTGCCGATCTTCAACACCGCCAGCGAGGTCGGCTACGGCGCGGTCATCGCCTCGCTGCCGGCCTTCCGCATGGTGCGCGACGCCGTGCTGGGAGTTTCGGGCAATCCCCTGATCTCCCTGGCAGTCGCGGTCAACGTGCTCGCCGGCATCACCGGCTCGGCTTCCGGCGGCATGAGCATCGCTCTGCAGACGCTCGGTGAGGACTTCCGCGACCTCGCCGAGGATCAGGGGATCAGCCTGGAACTCATGCACCGGGTGACCGCTCTCGCGTCCGGTGGGTTCGACGCCCTGCCGCACAACGGCGCCGTGATCACCCTGCTGGCCATCTGCGGACTGACCCACCGCCAGTCCTACAAGGACATCTTCGTGGTGGCCGTCGCCGTCCCGGTGCTGGCCCTGGTCGTGGTGATCGCGCTCGGCACCATCTTCGGGGGCTTCTGACCCTCGCCTGGTTGCCCGACGGTACCGACCGTTCCTGTCCAGCCGAGCTCGCCGCCCCCGGCGGCACGATGGACGTCACCCGGTCGGTGTCAGGTGTCTTGGTGGTGACCGACAAGTTTCGCTGGTGTAGCACCTAGCCCACGAGGTGCTACACTAGCCCGCGTGCCCACCATGCGTCCCCGGATCATGGTGACCGAGACCGACGAACTCGCTGCAGCTCTGGACTCCGCGGCCTCCCGGTATCCAGAGCTCACTCGCGCGCAGCTGCTCACTCGTCTCGCGTTGGAAGGCCAGGGGGTCGCCCAACGTGCACAGGAAGACCGGCGACGCCAACGGCTCGACGCGCTGCGGGAGCACAGTGGTGCCCTCACCGGCGCCTACGGTGAGCGCTATCTGGACCGGCTGCGCCAGGAGTGGCCGGCGTGATCGTGCTCGACGCCAGCGTGCTCATCGCCTACCTCGATGCCGAAGACGCTCAGCATCAACAGGCCGAGTCGTTGCTCGCACGGGAGATCGACGACGAATTCGCCGCCAACCCGCTCACGCTCGCGGAGGTGCTCGTCGGCCCTTCCCGGACCGGCCGGCTCGACGCCGCGCGCTCGGTGCTACGGGAGCTCGAGGTCGCAGAACAGCCGTTTCCCGCCGACACCGCTGTTCGGCTGGCCCGCTTGCGTGCCGATACGGGTCTGCGGATGCCGGACTGCTGCGTCTTGCTGGCCGCCCAGGACACGGCCGCGCGAGTCGCCGCCTTCGATGAGCGGCTCATCCGCGGCGCCGAGGAACTCGGGCTCGTCACTCTGCGCGCTTAAGGTGCACGCCCGACTCGGCGGTGTGCAACAACTGGTGTCCGAGGGGCGACACGCTACATACGCACACGGCTACGGCGAGCGTCGGTCCAGCGGTAGGGGCGGGTGCTCTTGGCGAGAGGTGAGACGTCGGGTGCGGTGGCGGTCCGCGGGCATCGTCGGCAGGGATAGGGCTTCTTCATGCACCTTGCTTGGCGAGGTCGACGATCCAGGCTTCGGTGGTCACGCCGCGTTTCCGGTCCGCCTGCACGCGTGCTCTGGCCGCCGCGACGCGCTCGTTCTGTGAGACGAACCGGCCGTTGGTCGCGGAGCGCGTGCGGCTTGCGACCCGCTTGCCGCCGGCTACCCGGACGGTCTGCTTCGCTTCAGCCATCTTCGCGTCCTCCGCGGGGGGTTAGTCGTTGCCGCCATGTTCTCGCCGATTGTGGCTGCGGTCCAGTGTCGCTTCCCTCGATCAGTGCGCGCTCGGTGGCGGCGGCGATGATGTCCCCTTCGTGCTCTTCTGCCCACTCGCTATCCGCCAGCGCCTCGAGCACGCGGAAGCCAACGGTTCGGGTCTCGCTGTCGGAGCTCAGCGTCAGGTCCAGAGCCCACTGGGCGCGCAGCCACCACTGGGCCTTCCGTTCCGCTCGTTCACGCTGCAACCGGTCTTGGGCTGCGGTCGTCCGCGCTGCGGTGGCCGCTCGAGTGGCTGCTTTGAAGGCGATGATCGCGGCGATGACTGCTGCCACACCACCGAAGCCGGGAGATTGGACCCAGGCGCCGAGCCATCCGACGACGTCAGACATCCATCCGGGGAACGCCACGGAGGGCACCCCAATGAGCGTGGCGGGGCATCAGGCCCCGGTCGGGTGTGCATGGGGATAGCCACGCCAGCCGCGGACGCGCACTCGATGCTTCGGTAGCGCCACCAACCGGCCTCATGGGTGTTCCGGCCCCATGGTCCTTGCGCTCGGAGCTTGGCGACTGTGGCACCGGTCTACCTGAGGCGCCTGGAAGGCGATACACCTCGTCCCAATCGGGACGATCAAGAATGGGCCCTCAAGGCATCGACGGGATCCGCCGACACCAGAAACAGCAGAACCCCCACCGGCTCCGAAGCAGTGGGGGTTCAACTCGGTGTCCGAGGGGCGACACAGTACATACGCACACGGCTACGTCCGCCGTCGGTGCGGCCGTAGGGGTGAGCGCGCTTGGCGAGAGACCGGCAACCATTCGGTCCCGCGACGGCCTTGGGATTCCCGGAGGTGGCCGTAACAGCGGGCTGTGGAACGGGAACCCGCGCAGCGGCCTCGCGCTGTAGCCGTTGCCGACGGCCTCCGCAGCGAACAAGAGGTCATGACGGTCAGCCAGGCGGCCGCGACCGTCACGCACCATCAGGGGCCGGCCGCGAGGCGCCTGGGCCCATCCCGGTCGTCGACTCCGTCCTCTTGGGCCGGGGTCCGGCCCACTGCGGACCGTCCTCCGGTGTGGGTCGCGCGCAGGGCAAGCGTTGGGACGAACGTGATGAGCCCAATGACGATGTAGGCCGACACCGAGGCCGATGTGCCCGTGCCCGCCAGCAGCGCGGTCATGACGAACGGTGTGGCTCCGCTCACCACCCTGCTGGCACGTCATGGGCGCTGCGGGCAAAGCGGCGGAGGACGGCTCGCGACTCGGCGGCGTCCGGCTGTGTCGGCTGCTCCGACATCCGTACGGGCCCTCTGGCATCCGGGGGAACGTGGCGGGCTACGCGTCCTCTCCTAGCGTGGGGACATCGCTCTCTTGACGGTCGGCCACGGTGCGGCAGTACCGCGGCGGGCTACGTCGCATCGTCGTCCCCCGGCGCCCTCAGGCGCGTCCTTCCGCCTCCGGCGCGAGCACGCGATCGAGGAAGGCGATCGCCCGGGAATAGGCGTCCAGCCGGTTGACCAGCTTGGCGAGCCCGTGTCCTTCGTCCCCGTAGACGAGCAATTCGCACGCGACATCCCCCATCCTGAGGGCGGCCACCAGCTGCTCGGCCTCGTTCAGGGGGACCCGTGGGTCGTTGGCGCCATGGACGACGAAGAGTGGTGCGCGGATCTGCTCGACTCGCCGCAGGGGAGAGGCGGACGCAAGAAACTCGCGATCGGTGTCCAGTGAGCCGTACTCGCGCTCACGGTGGGCACGCCGGTAGTCCGCAGTCCGCTCGAGGAAGGTGACCAGGTCGCTGATTCCGGCGATGTCCACGCCGGCGACCCACACGTCGGGCTGGAAGGCGCAGCCGGCGAGCACCAGGTAGCCGCCGTAGGAGACTCCCCACAGCGCTGCCCGTGCGGGATCGAGCCCGGCCTCCTCCAGCCAGCCGTGGACGGCGGCGAGGTCCCGAACGGAGTCCAGGCGCCGGGTCGTGTCGTCGAGCCCGTAGTAGTGCTTGCCGTACCCGGTGGAACCCCGGACGTTCGGGACGACGACCGCGTACCCGCGTGCGGCCAGCGCCTGGACCACGGGGGAGAAGGAGCGGTCCGACTGTCCTTCCGGTCCGCCATGCAGGACGACCACGACCGGAGGTGGACCTGCGCCGGGCGGCGTCCCGGGGCGGTAGAGGAACAGGGGTACGGAGACTCCGTCGAAACTCCTGACCACAGCCCGTTCGGGGCGCCGCAGCGCTGCCGGATCCACGCCGGTGCGGCTCTCGGTGAGCCGGTGCGGCGCGGTGTCCGGCAGCAGCCGCCACACGTCCGACGGCATCGTCGGGGAGCTGCAGGTCACCACCGCCGCGCCGTCGTCGAGCACGAGCGGGTGGGGCAGCAGATGGCTCCAGGCGATAACTGCGTCAGGGTCGGGGAGCGCAACGGGGCCGCGCGAGGCGAGGGTGGCGGCATCGAAGAGCTCGCAATGGCTCGCCCCGTCGACGTTGCTGACCGCCAGCAGCGTCGTGCCGTCGGGGCTGGTCCAGCCGTCGACGTCCCATTCCCGTTCGAGCACGGCGGTTGCCTCGTGGGTGGCGACACCGACCCGGACCAGGGCGGAGCGGTCTCTGCCCACGTTGCTGGAAACCAGCAGCGTCGTCGCGTCTACCCATGCCGGGCTCCCGACGACGGCGGCCTCCTGCGGGTGTGCGAGGAGCACCTGTTGCTCCCCGGTGACGACGTCGAGGAGGAGCGAATCGGTGTCCATCGCGCGCGGTCCAGGACGGAGGACCGACAACCAGCGGCCGTCCGGGGAGAAGCCGGACCCCGGTCGGCACCATCCGCCCCCGTCGTAGAGCAGCTGCTCCTTGCCGGTGTCGAGGTCGAGCAGCCAGACGTCGAAGGAGATCCGGTCCCGACGGTTCGACAGGACCGCGACAGTACGGCCGTCCGGACTGACGCCAGCCAGGTGGTGCACCGCGTCGGGGTGATGGCTCAGGGCTCGCAGTCGGGACCGGTCCTGGACGAGCGGGGTGTCCAGGTCGAGGAGCCAGAGCCGGGTCCGCTCGTCGCCACCGACGTCGCCCTCCAGGACGACCTGGCGGTGACCCGGGCGGTACCGGGCCGTGAGCACCCGGTCGTCGAACGCGGTGAGTGGCCGCTGTACCCCGGACCGCCACTCCGCGAGCTGATCCACCCCCGTCGCGTCGGTGCGCAGCAGCAGCCGCTCCCCGTCACTGTCGAGGGCGACCGTCGACCGGGCCCGGAGGAGCGCGGTCAGCACGGTCACGCCCCCAGCTTTCGGTCCGTCCCGGCTTCCGGCAACACCGAGGGCAGAGGAGCAGCGGGGACGAGTGAGTGCCGGTGTGCGCCCTGCTGTTCCGCCGGGCGCGTGACATCAAGGGTCGGCGGTGCCGACCGGACGTGCGGCACCGCGCACACCGCGAGATGACCTCGCCGGCCACCTGCGTTGGCGCTGTCCGATCCAATCCCCGAGCCGACTCCGCAGCCGGCGTCGCCGGAGCGACCTGAGCCGCATCGGGGACCGGCCCCGGCGAGGTAGCTGCGGTGGATCCCTACGGGGGTTTCGAGCCACAGGTAGGCCAGGTCAGGGCACTGCGCACCCTTCAGGATCGGTCCGGATGGCGGCCTGTACGCCCTGTTCTCGAACGAGCGCTGGCACGACGGCTCCAATACCGCGCGTTGCTCGGGAAGGACAGCCCGCCACATCGCAGCCCGGCCCCGGACTGCACGTGCGGCTTCTACGCCTACGGTGCGGAGCAGTAGGTCAGCGACCACCCGATCAGCCGCCATGTCCTCGCGGTGCTCACGTGCTGAGGTCGGATCATCGCGGGAACGAGCGGTCTGCGGGCCGAACACAGCCGGATCGAGGCGCTGTGGCTGTCGGCCGCTGTGCCAGCGGATCTTGTCGAGCTGATCATCCGGCACCATCCCTCGGTGGCGGTTCATCGCGACCGTTCCCGGATGCTGGCCGACCACCCGCCGACCGAACTGGACTGCTACGAGCCGGCCGGACCGGGGGGAGGCCGCCCCGCCGGACGCATGTGGTGGTCGGCCGCCATCGCGGTGGCCCTGCTGGGCGTGCTTCCTGCCGACTGGCTGGGGGGGAGCACGCAGCGCCGCGGTGCTGTGGATCGTGCTGGCGGTCGCCTTCGGGATCGGGGCGCTGCGCGTCGCTTGGCGGGGGACGGCCGTCGACTGCCGGGGCCGACGACTGCTCTGCCTGGCGACCTCCATGTGGCTCTTCGCCTCCTTCCTGGGTCTCTTCGGGGGTCGTTTTCGTGCGGTTGCCCTTGCTCCAGGCCGCTTCCATCGTCGGGCTTCAGCACCTGTTCTCGGTCCTCGAAGGTCGGCGCATACCGGCGAAGATCGCGTCCTGACCACCTCGCCGCCACAGGCCCCGCGAACCCGGTAGCACTGCCTTCGGCGTCCAAGCCGAGGCCACGGGTACGGCACGAGTCGACGAGCCCTCCTGCGGCTGCGCCGTCCGGGCCCTTCGGCACCGCAGCCGCGCACCGAGCCGTTCCCAGCCTCGCGTAGGAGGTGTAGCCGGCGGGCTCGTCCCCCTCTTGGGCCCGCTAGTTGCAGGCTGGACGGACCACCATCGGCGAGGCCGATCTCAGAGGTGCGTGGGTCCAGGCGCTTGCACATCCGCAGTCATTCCCGGGAAACCACGGAACCCCCACGGCTTGGAGCCGTGGGGGTTCATGTCGGTGTCCGAGGGGGGACACGGTACTTGCGCACACGCTTCACGACCGGCCGCTGGTGGTGTTCCGTCAGCCGTAGGCGTCGGCTCGCTGGGAGATGCGTACGCCCCGGACCGGCACCTGGTCCTCGTGCACCGACTGGATGACGCGTGCACTGACCTGGCCCCGCGGACCAGTAGCCCTCGAGTTGAGTGTCCGTGGCGACGCTCCGCCCGGTACACGAGAAGGTGACGGGACCGACGTCACTGGTGACCGGAAGTCCGGCGGCCGGCGGTATCGCCACTGGTCCGATGCGATCGGGAGCTCGACTCTGCGGGGGCCGCTGCGGCGCTGACCAGCGTTCCGCGGAGGAGTCCGTCGGGGCTCCCGACGCCGCGTGACCGACAGGGCCGGCAATCCTGCAGGATGGACCCCGTGAGCAGCGTGCAGCCGACCCCGGTCAAGGTCTTCCTCCTCGATGACCACGAGGTCGTCCGCCGGGGCGTCGCCGAC
The DNA here is from genome assembly GCF_002938425.1 of Blastococcus atacamensis. Classification (GTDB taxonomy): domain Bacteria; phylum Actinomycetota; class Actinomycetes; order Mycobacteriales; family Geodermatophilaceae; genus Blastococcus; species Blastococcus atacamensis. Next base: position 81,567 of record NZ_POQU01000006.1, read on the forward strand.
GTCCTGGAGGCCTCGGGGGAGATCACCGTCATCGGGGAGGCGAAGAACGCCTCGGAGGCCATCGCGCGGGTACCGGCCCTCCAGCCCGATGTCGCGATCCTCGACGTCCGCCTGCCCGACGGCGACGGGGTCACCGTCTGCCGGGAGCTGCGCTCCCGGATGCCGGAGCTGAAGGTGATCATGCTGACCAGCTACAGCGACGACGAGGCCCTGTTCGAGGCGATCATGGCCGGGGCATCCGGCTACCTGCTCAAGCAGATCCTCGGCCAGGACCTGGTCAGCGCCGTCCGCACCGTCGCGTCAGGCGGGTCGCTGCTCGACCCCACGGCGACCACGGCCGTGCTGGAGCGGATGCGCAGGGCCGCGGAGCCCGCCGGTCCGCTGGCGAAGCTGAGCGACCAGGAGCGCACCGTACTGGAGCTGATCGGCGAGGGGCTCACCAACCGGCAGATCGGCGAGCGCATGTTCCTGGCCGAGAAGACGATCAAGAACTACGTTTCGCACCTGCTGGCCAAGCTCGGGCTCGAGCGTCGTACCCAGGCCGCGGTGCTGGCTGCGGGGCTGCGCAACGACCCCTCGGGCACCCGCCCGCGCTGAGGGGACCGCGCGGCCTCGGTCTCAGCGCAGCGGCACGGACCAGCGCAGTCGAGTGCCCCCGTCGGGCAGGGCCACCACGCCGGCCACTCCGCCCCGCCGGCGGGCTCGTTCCTCCACGTTGCGCAGGCCGCTGCGGGCGCCGCGTTCGTCGATCCCCCGGCCGTCGTCGAGCACCTCGACGACGACGTCGTCTGCCACGTCCAGAGTGACCGTCACGTGCCGGGCACCGGAGTGCCGGGCGACGTTGCTCACCCCTTCCCGGACGACGGCGAGCACTTCGGCGGCCAGATCGCCGGTGACCAGGGTGTCGACGGCCCCTGACATGCGCACGGTGGGCACCACGGCGTCCGCGGAGGTCTCGGTCACCACGTCGAGGATGTGCCGACGGAGGCTGTCGCCGCCGTCGGCCGCCTCGGTGGAGTGCAGGTCGAAGATGGTCGTCCGGATGTCGCGGACGGTGTCGTCGAGCTGCCTGATCACTCCCTGGACCCGCTTCCGGGCCTCGGGGTCGCCGACGCGCGGGAGCACCGACTGCAGCGCGAGGCCGGCGGCGAAGACGCGCTGGATGATCAGGTCGTGCAGGTCGCGGGCGATGCGGTCACGGTCCTCGTAGACGTCCAGCTGTCGGGCCAGACGCTGGCGGGCGGCCATGTCGAGGGCCACCGTGACCTGATCGGCGAAGGCGGAGACCAGCGGCTTCACCGATTCCGGGAAGTTCGGGGCGCCGGCCCGGCGGGCCAGGACCACCACGTACCGGCCCGCATCCGCTCCGTGCAGCGGGATGCACAGGCACGGACCCCAGGCGATGTGCGCGTTCAGCCCCTCGTAGGGCCGCGCGCTGAGGTCGACGGCCACGACGCCGCCGGCGACCTCGACGGCCTGGACCACGGTGGTGTCCGCCGGCGTCAGCCGCCGGCCCACAATGTCCTCCAGCTCGACGGTCCCGCGCTGGAGGGCGACAGCGTAGCGGCCGTCGTCGGGGTCCGGGCCGACGAGCAACCACGTGCCCTCAGCGCCGGTGAGCTCGGTCAACCGGGTGACCACGAGGTCCAGCGCGTCGTCCTGCGAGGCCGTGTCCAGCAGGGAATGGCGGATGTCCGACACCGCGGCCGCCCAGCGGCGTCGGACCTCGCCCTCTTCGTAGAGGCGGGCGTTGTCGATGGCGATGCCGGCGGCCCCTGCCAGTGCGGTGAGGACGGCCTCGTCCTCGGCGGTGAACTCGCCGTGGATCTTCTCCGTCATGTAGAGGTTCCCGAAGACCTCGCCCCGCACCAGCACCGGCACCCCGAGGAACGAGTGCATCTCGGGATGGTTGGGCGGGAAGCCCACGGAGGACGGGTGGTTGCCGAGGTCCGGGATGCGCAGCGGGTAAGGCTCGGTGATCAGCTGACCGAGCACGCCCTTGCCCTCGGGCAGCGTTCCCATCCGGGCCGCTGTCTCGTCGTCGATGCCGACGTGGATGAATGCCGCCAGGCCACCGCCTTCTCGGAGCACCCCCAGGGCACCGTACCGAGCCTCGACCAGGTCGACCGCGACCTCCACCAGCCTCCTCAGCGTCGATGCCAGGTCCAGCCCTGTGGAAACGCTGAGAAAGGCGTCGAGCAGGTCCTGCACCCGTGACTGGGTGCGCGCGACGACTCGCAGCCGTTCCTGCACCTCGTCGAGAAGTTCGGGCAGTCGCATGGCCGACAGCGTGGTGGAAGCGTCCGCGGACCTCGGGGCAGGTCTGGATGAGGACATCGGGGGCTCGCCGTCGGGAGCGGACTGCCGGGTACCGAGCACCCGCCCAGAGTGACACCGCTGGTGCCGCCAGGAAAGCCAGCCGGCAGCGAGATCGCTCACCGCGCGGAGCCCCATCCGCATGAGCGTCGACCGCCACGCGTGGACCATGCCGGCGTGGACGCGGACGTAGCGGTGCTCGCACAGTGCGGCGGGGAACAGGGCCAGTGCGTCCGAGTGTTCTCCGCCGGACCAGCGACCACGCATGCCGCCCCGTGACGCTCCGTCCCGTGCCGCGGCGTTCCGCTCCGGGGCCGTCCATCCGAAGGCCACCGCAGTTCCTCGGATCGCGGCCAGCACGGACGGGCCCAGTGGCTGGACGCCCGGCGGTCGTGGCACTGGCCGCCGCGGTGGCGCCCCCGGCTGCCGTGCTTGTGCTGCTGGTATCCGGACGGCCGGCACCCGGCCGACCTCGCACGCCTGGCCCACCGCCGACCGAGCCGCTCGCGTGCGGCGGTCTCAGTGTGGATGTGCAGTCGGACACCGGTACGACAGAACGCCTGACCGACGGCGGGGCTGGCTGCGCTGGAACCTGGTGGTGAGCGGCGAGCCACCAAGCTGTGAGTCGGTTCTACCTGATGGGCGACTCGCTGCGGACGGACCGCCTGCAGCCGTGGCTGCTCGCGCACGGGGGGATCACGCCGGGCCTAGACATCGTGTGCACCCGCCGACGCCCCCTAGCACGCAGGCTCGACGCTCAGGACGTCCCCAACGGGGCGGCGCCCCGTGACCACCAGCTCCAGGCCGGGCGGCGGGTAGCCGACGCGCAGGAGCATCTGTGGATGACCGATCAGGGAGAGCCGCTGCCGGAGCCGGCTGCGTGTCGCCGGCCAATCCAGGGCCTGGGTGAGCGGGGAGGCGACCAACCCGGCGGTCGTTGCGACGAGCAGGACCCGCCCGAGACCCTGGCCGGCTTCCAGCCACGAGATGCGGTGGTCGTTCGCCGTACCCAGGAGGACCACGGTGGGCCGCTCGACGTCCGGTGGGGGCGCGTCGAGGTCCTGCGGGGCGCGGAACGAGTGCCGCTCCCGGGAACTCACGGCGAAGTCGCGGATCAACCAGTTCGATGGCCGATCGCGGGGGTCGCCGGCCGGTACGGCGTCCGCCGGTACGCCGTCGATCGTTGCGGGGTCGGTGCGCACCCAGCTCTCCAGTTCCCGGACGTAGGCCGGGTCGCGCTGCTCCAGCTCCTCGGCCTGGGAGAGGAGGAACACGGTGGCCACCTCTTCCTCGGACCGCGTGATGACCTTGAACCACAGCCCGTGGGCGCCCGCCTCCCGCTCCAACCGGTCAAGCAGTTCCGCGGGGACGGCCCGGGGCTCGAAAGCCGCCCGCACGGTGTGCCGCTGCGCGATGGCGTCGGCCAGCGCGCGGTCGTCGCCGTCGGGCCGCGCTCGTCCGGTCACGCGCAGGCGCGCCAGGTGGTCCTCGTGCCCGGGATCGCTCATCAGTTCGACCTCGACCGCGAAACCCGCGGCGCGTAAGGCGACTTCGGCGAACGCCACAGCCATCCCGCAGCTGATCAGCTGCTGCCGGCCGCTCGGGTCCACCACCGGCAGGGCACGCCGTCGGTCGTAGAAGACATCGAGCCGGTCCGCGGTGGCGGTGAACCGCCATGGCTGCGTGTTGTGGATGGATGGTGCCCGAGTCGCGACGCTCACGATCTGCGCCCAGTCGATTTCTCGCACCACGCCAGCCTGCCTCTCGGGTTGCCCGGCCGTGCCGGGCCCTTGGTCCCCAATCCGCGCGCCGAAACGCCCGATGTGCACCTTTCCCCGCCGGTCAGGGTGGAGCCTTGACCGTTCGCTGGACGTGATCCCCGCTGCGAGTGCTACGCGCTGTCGGCCAGGCAGGAGATCGGCCGGCTCGGCGTCAACGCCGAGCACTATCCCCCTGATCATCGCCGTCAACTATGGGATGGACGGCACTACGATCGTGATCCGCATCCACCCGGGAACGACACTGTCGGCCGTCTCGCACGCCCATGTGACCTTCGAAGTCGATGAGACCGACGCGAGAAGACGCAACGGGTGGAGCCTGCTGCTCCGTGGCCTGGCCGAGGAGGTCCGTCCGGAACACCGCCTCGCGCTCGCCGAACGGACGCGGCCGTCGGGTGGAGCCATGGGCGCGCGGGACCGGCTGCCCGGCAAGTTGATCGAGCACCGGCGCTACCTGCGCACCCACGGCGAGGACCTGCCAGAGATCCGCGGCTGGCGGTGGAGTGCCCATCCCGGACCGGCGACCGAGGGCGGGCACCCACTGCGGGAACCTGACGCCGGATGAGACTCCTCGTGGTCAACGCAGGCTCCCGCAGTCTGAAGCTGTCGGTTGTGGAGGAGGACGGCAGCGTTGCGGCCGCCCGCACGGTGCGGCCGTGGCAGGGGAGCGGGTCACCTCGAGCCGCTCGAGGAGTTCCTCGACGGTTGCGGAAAGTTCGACGCCGTAGGGGATCGCGTCCTTCACGGCGGTCCCCGGTAGCCGGGTCCGCATCGATGCGAAACCGTCGCGTCGACGCATCAGGCACATCACCCCCAGCAGCCTGCCTCTCGGGCCGACCACGGCGAGCCTGCGCGTCCCTCCGCGAGGAGCCGTTGGTGGACCGCATCGGCATGCTCGGTCGGTGCTAGGTACTCCCGTCGGTGTGCGCCAGCGGCAGTGCCGGCTCGGAGGGTGAGGCGGCGGCTGGCATGTCTTCGTGCAGCAGCGTCCCGAGAAGTACCGCGCTCCGTCAGCAGCAGCATGACGACATGGTTGTCCTCGAAGGCCTTTCGGGCGTCCTCACCAGTCCGAAAGGCCTCTCGACCGCTGCGGGAGAGCACTCCGAGGGCCCGTATCCGGCAGCGACCAGCTCGGCCGCCGATTCGGTGATCCGGCCAGCGTCGGGTCGAGATGGAGCCGGGTTGCAACGCCACGGTCGCCAGGCGGTCCGGCACCTCGTCGAGCAGTTCGGTCTTCGCAGACCGGTCAGGGCGGCGGCAAGGCTTCGTGGCTGTCCGTGCGGTCGTCCCCCGCTGCGGCGCTCATCCCTCGAACATGACGGGAATGGCCCGGTGCGGTGGCTATGCCATGTCGGGCCCCCCGTCACGTGCCCGCCCGCTCTCGGCCGCCAGCACCTCGTCGATCCAGCGCAGCGCCGCGATCGCGGTCGGGAAGCCGCAGGTGGTGATCGCGTGCAACGCGACGGCACGGAGTTCGTCGGCGGTCGCGCCGTGGGCCATGGCCTTCCGGACGTTCGACCGCACCGCGCCGTCGGCCTCGGCGCCGACCGCGAGGGCGAACGTCAGCAGCCGTTCGGTCTTCTCGTCGAACGGGCTCTGGTCGCGCACGGCCTGGGCGAGCCGGCCCTGCGCTTCGGCCACCTCGGGGAAGCGCTGGGTGAAGTCCTGGTAGATGCGCGGCAGATAGGTCACGGCTGCTCCTCCGACGTGGGACGGGAACTGCCCCCCAACCTAGTGATGCCGGTGGGCAGTCCGGGAGTGCGGTCAGCGCGGCGAACCGCTCGCCGCGAGTGCGGCGTCGCGCACCTCCTCCGGCCGCGGCTGTGGCGCCGGGACAGCGCGGCCGCGGCCCCGGTAGACGACGTAGGGCCGCCATAGGTAGGCCAGCGGGGCGGACCAGACGTGCACCAGTCGGGTGAAGGGCCACAGCGCCAGGAAGAGGAACCCGCCCAGGGCGTGCAGCTGGTAGACAACGGGCGCTCCGGCCATGAGAGAGGCATCGGGGTTGAACCAGAAGATGCCGCGGAACCAGACGGCGATCGTCTCCCGGTAGTCGTAGCCGCCGCCGAGCAGGTTCTCGCCGATGGTCGCGGTCATGCCCAGCGCCACCATGGCGGTCAGCGCCACGTAGAGCACCTTGTCCATCCGTGTGGTGACCCGGCGGACGCGCCCGTTGACGAGCCGCCGGGCGATGAGCAGGCACAGCCCCACCACGAGGACGACGCCGGTGATCGCCCCGCCCCAGACCGCGACCACGTGGTACAGGTGCTCGGGGATGCCGAGGGCGTGGGTGAGCTCGGCCGGGATCAGGAGGCCCATCGCGTGCCCGACGATGACACCGAAGGCGCCGAGGTGGAACAGCGGGGAGCCCCACCGCAGGATGCGGCTCTCCAGCAGCTGGCTGGTGTGCGTGGTCCAGCCGAACTGGTCGTGCCGCCACCGCCACACGTGCCCGGTGACGAACACCGCCAGGCAGGCGTAGGGCACGACGATCCACAGCACGGTGTCCCTGGCTCGTATACACATCT
>NZ_POQU01000007.1 GCF_002938425.1 Blastococcus atacamensis
TTTGATTTTGAGTTTGCTGTTGAGTATGTTACGCTGTTGTTGTATGAGACATATGATCAGTAGTTTGACTATTTTACGTGTTGGTGAATGTTTTTTTTATCCAGCAGAAGCCGGCATACGAGATCTATTACGATCTCGTGGGCACGGACATTTTTACAATTGGTAGTGGCCCGGCTCGCTCCGCGACAACCTGCGCTCGCCGCTGCCGCGAGCCGCCGTCGAGACGTTCCTGGCGATCTACTCCCGGCCCTCCATCAGCTGGGACGACCTGGCCTGGCTGCGCTCGCGCACGCGGCTGCCGATCCTGCTCAAGGGCGTACTGCACCCCGACGACGCCCGGCGCGCGCTGGACGAGGGCATGGACGGCCTGGTGGTGAGCACCCACGGCGGCCGGCAGGTGGACCGGTCGATCTCGGCGCTGGACGCCCTCCCCGACGTGCTGGGCGCGGTCGCCGGCCGGGTGCCCGTGCTGCTCGACAGCGGCATCCGCAGCGGCGCCGACGTCTTCACCGCGGTGGCCCTGGGGGCGACGGCGGTGCTGCTGGGCCGCCCGTTCGCGTGGGGCCTGGCACTGGCCGGCGAGGACGGCGTGCGGCAGGTCGTCGAGGACGTCGTCGGCGAGTTCGACCTGACCCTCGGCCTGACCGGGCACACCGCCGTCGACCAGCTCAGCCCGGACATCCTCCGCCGCGTCGGCTGATCTGCGGCCGGCCGGGACGGGCGGAACCGTGGCGCCGGGCCCAGGATCGGGGCATGCCTGACGACGCGATCGGCCGCCGCCCCTGGGACCTGCTCGTCGTGGGCGCTGGCACCGCGGGGTTGATCGGCGCGCAGACCGCCGCGGCCCTCGGTGCCCGCGTCCTGCTGGTCGAGCGCGACCGGTTCGGGGGCGACTGCCTCTGGACCGGCTGCGTCCCGTCCAAGGCGCTCCTCGCCGCCGGGCACGCCGCCGCCGACGCGCGGGCGGCCGCCCGGTACGGGGTGCGAGCCGACGGGGTCACCGTCGACGCCCCGGCCGTGCTGGCGCACGTGCGGCGGGCCATCGCCGCGATCGAGCCGGTCGACTCGCCGGACGCCGTCCGCCGGTCGGGGACCCGGGTGACGGCCGGGACGGTCCGCTTCACCGGACGGGGGTCGGCCGAGATCGACGGGCGCCGCGTGCGGTTCCGCCGGGCCCTGGTCGCCACCGGGTCGGCGCCCACGCTCCCCGACCTGCCGGGGCTGGCCGAGGCGCGACCGCTGACGACGGACTCGTTCTGGGACCAGGCGGACCTGCCCGAGCGGCTGGCCGTGCTCGGCGGCGGCACCAGCGGGTGCGAGCTGGCCCAGGCGGTGGCCCGGCTCGGGGTGCGGGTGACCGTGGTCGAGACCGCGGACCGCCTGCTGGGCGGTGAGGACCCCGATGCCTCGGCCGCCGTGGGTGAGGCCCTGGCCCGCGACGGCGTGCAGGTCCGCACGGGCACGGCGGTGATGCGCGTCGAGGACCGGCGCCTCGTGCTCGCCGATGGCGGCGACGTGGGGTTCGACCGGTTGCTCGTGGCCACCGGGCGCAGGCCGCGCACCGCCGGGCTCGGGCTCGACGCCGCCGGGATCGACGTCGACGAGGGGGGCGCCGTGGTCGTCGACGCGGCCCTCCGGACCTCGAACGCCCGGATCTGGGCGGCCGGCGACGTCACCGGCCACCCGCAGCTCACGCACCTGGCCGGCGTGCACGGGAGCCTGGCCGCCGGCAACGCCGTCCTGGGCCTGCGGCGCACTGTCGACCTCTCCGCCGTCCCCCGCGTGACCTACACCCAGCCGGAGGTGGCCTCGGTCGGCGAGCCCACGTCGGACGTCGGCTCCGGCCGCACGGTCCTGACCCGCCGGCTGCGCTCGGCCGACCGGGCGATCGCGGAGCAGAACACCGACGGGTTCAGCCGGCTCGTCGTCGACGGCCGCCACCGGGTCCGCGGTGCGACCGTGGTCGGTCCGCGCGCCGGGGAGGCGCTGGCCGAGCTGACGCTCGCGGTGACGAAGGGCCTGACGACGTCGGACCTGACCTCTGCCATCCACCCCTACCCCACCTACGCCGATCCGCAGTGGAACGCCGCGATCGCCGACGCCCGGGGACGGCTGACCCGGCCGGCGGCGCGCGCGGTGATCGGGGCACTGCTGGGGGCGCGCCGGCTGTCCGCCGTCCTCCGGCGCGACGGCTGACGGGGCCGACCCCGGGCCGGCCGCTGGGGGCGCGGATGATGATCAAGTGACTGCACCATCCCTGCGCGCCCAGCTGTTCCGCCGCAAGCCGGTGGCGGCACTCGTCGCCGAGAGCGAGGAGGGCGGCGGCCTGGCCCGCCGCATGGGCCTGGTCCCGCTCATGTGCCTGGGCATCGGTTCGACCATCGGCACGGGCATCTTCTTCGTGCTGAGCACCGCGGTGCCCGAGGCCGGGCCCGCCGTCGTCGTCTCCTTCGTGCTGGCCGCGATCACCGCCGCGCTCACCGCGCTCTGCTACGCGGAGCTGGCGTCGTCCATCCCGGCCGCGGGCTCGTCGTACACGTACGCGTACGCGACCCTGGGCGAGATCGTGGCGTACGGCGTGGGCTGGTGCCTCGTGCTCGAGTACGGGGTGAGCTCCTCGGCGGTGGCGGTCGGCTGGAGCGAGTACCTCAACCAGCTGCTGTCGGACACGATCGGCGTCCGCATCCCCGACGCGCTGTCGGCCGCACCCGGCGCGGGCGGGTGGATCAACCTGCCGGCCCTGGTCCTCGTGCTGATGTGCGCCCTGCTGCTGGTGCGCGGGGTGCGGGAGTCGGCGCGGGCGAACGTGGGAATGGTGGTCGTGAAGATCGCCGTGCTGCTGCTGTTCACCGTGATCGCGTTCACGGCTTTCGAGTCGGGCAACTTCACGCCCTTCGCGCCGATGGGCATCGCGGGGATCAGCATGGCGGCGTCGTCGATCTTCTTCTCCTTCATCGGTTTGGACGCCGTCTCCACCGCGGGCGAGGAGGTGCGGGACGCGCGGCGCAACCTGCCGCTGGCGATCATCGGCGCGCTCGTCGTGGTCACCGTCGTCTACCTGCTGGTGGCGCTCTCCGCGGTCGGCGCCCAGTCGGCCGAGGGCTTCGAGGGCCAGGAGGCGGGCCTGGCGGTGATCCTGGAGAACGTGACCGGCTCGCGGTGGCCGGCCATCCTGCTGGCCGCCGGGGCCGTGGTGTCGATCTTCTCCGTGACGCTGGTGACGATGTACGGCCAGACCCGGATCCTCTTCTCGATGAGCCGCGACGGCATGGTGCCGGCGTTCTTCAGCCGGGTCGACGCCCGCCGCCGGACGCCCGTGCGCGGCACGGCCGCCGTCGCCGTCTTCGTCGGGGCCCTGGCCGCGTTCGTGCCGCTGGACTTCCTCATCGACCTGACCAGCATGGGCACGCTGGTGGCGTTCACCGTCGTCTCGGTGGGCGTGATCGTGCTGCGCCGGATCGCCCCGGACCTGCCGCGCGGATTCCGGGTGCCGGGCTACCCGGTCGTGCCGGTGCTGTCGATCGCCTTCTGCGCCTACCTGATCACCGGGCTGTCGGGCGTCACGTTCGCGCTCTTCGCCGGATGGCTGACGCTGGCCGCCGTCCTGTACGTCACCTACGCCCGGAAGCACTCGACGCTGAGGAACGACATCCCGGCGTCCTCTTGACGGCGCGGTGTGGCCTGGCTCACAGTAGGACCCGGGCGGGGGCAGCCGGGAATCATTGGCTATCCATCGCTGGGTAGACCGACCAACGCGGCCAGACCGTCAGAACCGGCCCCCCGCCCCCACAACGACGCACGAGGGCCCGCACCCGGCAGGGTGCGGGCCCTCGTCACGTGCCGCCGTGGGGGACCGGCCCAGACGACGAAGCGGCCCCGCACTTCCGTCGAAGTGCGGGGCCGCTCGGTGTCTCAACCAGACGTGCACCCGAAGGGATTCGAACCCCTAACCTTCTGATCCGTAGTCAGATGCTCTATCCGTTGAGCTACGGGTGCGGATGTTCAGTTGTGTCGTGCGCGGAGGCTCCGGGATTTGAACCCGGGATGGGGATTAACCCAAACCGCATTAGCAGTGCGGCGCCATAGACCGGACTAGGCGAAGCCTCCCGGGGTCCGAGTTCCCTCGTAACCGCCGAGAAGAGAGACTACCAGCGCCCTCGCGCGGCTCCCAGCGGGGGTCCGCCCCCTTCGCCCCTCCCCCCGCGAGAGGTCAGGCCGCGACGGGCTCCCGGGGGACGACGGCGCCGCGCCGACCGCGGCCGGGCACCAGGGTGACGACGACGGCCGCCGCGGCGCCCAGGCAGGCCAGCACCAGCGCGCCGGGCACCCCCGCCCCGGTCTCGATCAGGGCACCGCCGAGGGCCGCACCGATCGCCGAGGCGCCGACGGTGATGGTGGACAGCCAGGTGAAGGCCTCGGTGGTGGCGTGCACCGGGGCGAGCGAGCCGACCAGCGAGCTCTGCACGGTGAGCGTCGGCGCGATCACCGTCCCGCCCAGGAAGAGCAGCACGCCCAGCGCCCACGGGCTGGAGATCCAGGCCAGCGGGGCCAGGCCGATCGTGACGCCGAAGAGCAGCCAGCGGTACTGCCGGGGCAGCGACGCACTCATCACGCGGGCGCCGAACCAGAGGCCGCCGGCCACCGAGCCCAGCGACCAGACCGCCAGCAGCAGCCCGGAGATGCCGGGCGAGCCGTTGGAGTCCGCGAACGCCGGGATGGCCACCTCGAGGGCGCCGAAGCCGAGCATCACGGCCGAGCCGCTGAGCAGCACCCGGGGCATGCCCGGGGCGAGGACGGTGGTGAACAGCCCCGTGGACGCGGCCGGCGCGGGCACCCACGAGCGGGCCGCCCCGGCGACGCCGAGCGCACCGGCCACCGCGAGCACGCCCGCGACGGCGACCGCCCACGCCGGCTCGGCCAGCACGGCCAGGGTGGCGACGAGCGTCGGGCCGACGACGAAGACCAGTTCGGTCGCGGTGGCGTCCAGCGCGTAGGCGGTGGTGCGCGAACGCGGGTCGGTCCGCGACCACAGGGCGCGCACGGTGCCCGAGACCAGCGGCGTGCTGGCGCCGGTCAGGGCGGAGGCGGCGACGACGGCGACGTCGGGCGCACCGCCGAGGGTGACCGCGACCAGCAGCGCGAGCAGCACCGGGTAGAGCGCCGACTGCGCGAGCAGGATGCGGCGCGGCCCCCTCCGGTCGGCGAGACGGCCGAGGAGGGGCGCCATCCCGGCCGACGCGATGCCAAGGCTCGCGGCCGCGAGGCCGGCGATCGCGTAGGAACCGGTCTGCTGCTGCACCATGAGCAGCAGCGCGAGCGGCACCATGGACGACGGAAGGCGCCCGGCGAAGCCGGCGAGGAGGAGCACCGGGGCGGAGGGAAGCCGCCAGACGGTGAGGTAGGCACGCACGCGGGAACTCGTTTCGCACTGCAGGGAGGGGAAGGGTAGGGGGTCATCTGCCGTTGACCACCTACAGGGCCCCACAGTAGGGATTGGACGGTAGCGAGTCAATTGAACTATGACACCTACGGGTCGACCGCCGTCGAACTGGCCATCGACCTGGCCAATGCCGACCTCGAGCCCGACGACGGCGTGTCGCGGTTCCTCGCGTCGCACGACGAGTGGTTCACGCCCGGGACGTCGCTGGACCTCACCCCGGCCGACGCGCGCAAGGCCGCGGACGCCGCCCTGATGGTGCGCGCGGTGGCGCTGGCCGAGTCGCAGCCCGACGTCCTCACCCGGCTCAACGAGCTGCTGGCCCTCGCCCGGCCGCGCCCCTACGCCACCGACCACGACGGCGAGCTCCACCTGCACTACGCGCGCCCGGACGCGCCGGCGCTGGAGCAGCTGGCGACCACGGTGGCGATGGGGCTGTCGCAGGTCGTCGTGCAGCACGGCTGGCAGCGGCTGGGGGTCTGCTCGGCCGAGGGCTGCGACGACGTCTACGTGGACACCTCCCGCAACGCCAGCCGCCGGTACTGCTCCAACACCTGCGCGAGCCGCTCGACGGTCGCCGCCTACCGGGCCCGCCAGAAGTCCTGAGCCCGCCGGCCGCTCTTGCGGAGGTCTTGCGGATCGCTGCGCACGATCGTGCGGCTGCGGAGGGACGGTCGGGGTGATGCGGGGTGGACCTCCCACCCCGGCAGCACCGAGAGGAGGACCCGCCGTGTCGATCCGCAGGAGAACCGTCGAGGGCGGCCTCGCCGTCAAGGTCGTCGCGACCCTGGTCGTGATGGGCAGCGCCGCCGCCATCGCCGGCCTGGGCACCTTCGGTGCCTTCACCAGCAGCACCACGCCCGTGGACCAGTCCGTGCAGTCCGGCGTCCTGTCCATCGCGCTCGACGGCGTGAACGCCTCCCCCGCCCTGCCCATCTCCATCGACGGACTGCAGCCGGGCACGTCCTCCAGCGTTCCGCTCGACGTGCGGAACGCGGGCACCGTCGGCTGGGCCACGGTGACGTTCGATTCCTGGGCCACCGTCTCCAGCCGCCTGGACACCGACACGGCGAACGGGCTGCAGTTGGGCCTCCGGTCCTGCTCGGAGCCGTGGACGCCGGCGGGCGACGGCGCCTACACCTGCGGCGGGACGGTGATCGACCTGTACGCGGGGCCGATCGTCACGACGACCGGCCTGGCCGGCGTCGCGAATCTGCACGCGGGGCAGGTCGACCACCTGCTGCTCACCACCGCCCTGCCCAGGGGTGCGGGCAACACGCTCAAGGGCCTGTCGAGCGAGCTGGAGTTCATCCTGACGGCCACGCAGCGCGCCGGAGCCGCCCGCTGATGGAGACGCTGCTTGCCCCCGGCCTGGGGGTGCTGGTCCTCGGGCTGATGGCGGTCCCGCAGTGGCTGCTCCCCCGGGTGAGGCGGACGGCGAAGCGGGGACGCCGTCAGCGCTGACCCCTCCGGGTTGCACGGGATCGGCGGGCGAGCCGCGCTCCACTAGCGTCGGAGCGTGCGCTCTCCCCGGGACCTCGACGCGCGACTCCACTCGTTCGTCGGGTCCCTGCCGACCACCCCGGCCGACCGCTGGCTACGCCGCCTCTCCGCCCTCGCCGACCACGGCAAGCTCTGGTTCCTGATCGCGGTCGTGCTGGGCAGCCGCCGGGGACCGCTGCGCCGGGGTGCGGTGCGGGGCATCGGCTCGATGCTCTTCTCCAGTGCCGTGGTCAACGTCGTCCTCAAGCGGATCTTCGGCCGGATGCGCCCGGACCTGGAGAACCTCCGCACGGAGCGCCGGCTGCGGCGCGAGCCCGGGAGCCTGTCCTTCCCGAGCGGGCACTCCAGCTCGGCGGCGGCCTTCGTCACCGGTCTGGCGCTGGAGAGCCCCGCCGCGGGCGCCGCGCTGGCCCCGCTCGCGCTGGGTGTCGGCTACTCACGGGTGCACGTGGGCGTCCACTACCCGGGCGACGTCCTCGCTGGGCTGGCCGTCGGCGGCGCGGTCGCCGCGGCCGGTCAGCACTGGTGGGCCCGCCGGCCGGTGCGACCGGCCCGCGTCCGTCCCGCCTTCGCCGCGCCCGCGCTGGCCGAGGGCGCGGGTCTCGTGGTGGCGGTCAACCCGCGCTCCGGCCCCGACGACTACGACCCGGCGGCCGACATCCGCCGGCTCCTCCCCCGCGCCGAGGTGCTGGAGCTCAGCGAGGAGCGCGGCGTCGCCGAGCTGCTCGGCGAGGCAGCCACCTCCGGCCGCGCGACGGCGCTGGGCGTGGCCGGCGGCGACGGCAGCGTCGCGGCGGCCGCCGCCGTGGCACTGCAGCACCGGCTTCCGCTGGCCGTGATCCCGGCGGGCACGCTCAACCACTTCGCTCGCGACGTGGGTGTGCACACCCCGCAGGACGCCGTCGACGCCGTGCTGGCCGGGCAGGCGGTGCGGGTCGACGTGGCCGAGGTGAACGGGACGCCGTTCCTCAACACCTCGAGCATCGGCGCCTATCCGGAGATGGTCCGCCGCCGCGACCGCATGGCCGCGAAGCTCGGCAAGTGGCTGGCGCTGAGCGTGGCCGCCGCGCAGGTGCTGCGCACTGGGAGACCGGTGGAGCTCGAGGTCAACGGCCGGCGGCTGCGCACCTGGATCCTGTTCGTCGGCAACTGCACCTACACCCCGCGGGGCCTCGCCCCGGCGTACCGACCGCGGCTGGAGGATGGGCTGCTCGACGTCCAGTACCTGCGGGCCGACCTGCGCTTCGGCCGCACCCGCGCGGTGCTGGCCACGCTGCTCGGGGTGAGCGAGCACGCCCGCAGCTACGGCCACTTCGCCGCCGAGGAGGTGCGCGTCGTCGTCCGATCGGGCCCGGAGCGGGTCGCCTACGACGGCGAGATGGGCGCGGCGGCCACCGAGTTCCTGTACCGCAAGCGGGAGCCGCTCACCGTCTACTGCTGCCGCACCCGCTGACGCCGGCTCCCCCAGGTCAGCCCGGCGTGCAAAAGCACGCCGATCGCGGCGCCCGTTCCGTTCGTGACGACGTCGACCGGTGTGGCGTCCCGCCCCGGCAGCAGGAACTGCGCCGCCTCGACGGCCACCGACGCAGCGACGCACAGCAGCCAGACCAGGATCCGGCTCAGCCGCGGCAGCGCGTAGCAGAGCAGCAGGCCGAACGGGACGAAGAGCAGCACGTTGGCCGCGCGCTCCACGTCGCCGGTGGAGATCCAGTCGAGGCCCTGGACCATGCGGGCCTCGGCGGCCGCGCGCGTGAAGAGCGCACCCGGTGAGGCGCCGAGCGTGACCGACGCCAGCACCACCAGGTAGGCCACCAGCCCGACAACGGCGACCCGACGGCTCATGGCGCCCGACGGTAGTGCCCCGGTCGTCGCAGCCCGCTCAGCCCGCCCCGGACGGCGGCTCCGGAGGCGATCCCCGGCGTGGGTGATTGCCAGATGGATCTTCCGGGCAGTGCACCCCCGATTCCCCCGTGACATCGAGGAAAGAGGTCACCATGCTCGTTCGCCGGATCGCCCGGCCCCTGCTCGCCACCCCCTTCATCTACGGCGGCATCAGCACCCTGCGCAAGCCGCAGGACCGCGTGCCGGGCGCTCGTCCCGTCGTGGAGAAGATCGCGGAGACCGCCGACAAGCAGCTGCCGGTCGAGGTGCCCCGCGACGTCGAGCAGTACGTCAAGGCCAACGCCGCGCTGCAGGTCGGGGCCGGCGCGCTGCTGGCCCTCGGCAAGTTCCCGCGGCTGACCTCCCTGGCCCTGGCCGGGTCCACGGTGCCGACGACGCTCGCCGGCCACCGGTTCTGGGAGGAGGACGACCCCAAGGTCTCCTTCGAGAAGATCGCCCACTTCGTGAAGAACCTGGGCATGCTCGGCGGCCTGCTGCTGGCCGCCGTCGACACCGAGGGCAAGCCGTCGGTCGGCTACCGCACGCGGCGGGCGGCGAAGAGGGCCGCCGACGCCACGGAGAAGAACGTCGAGAAGGCGCAGAAGCGCGCCGCGAAGGCCCAGAAGCAGGCCGAGAAGCGTCTGAAGAAGGCCTCCCGCTGAGCACACCGCTCCCGCCCGCGGCCGCGCTCCGGAGGATCGCCTTCCTCCTGGAGCGCGCCCGTGAGGCCAGCTACCGCGTGAGTGCCTACCGCACCGCCGCGGCGGTGGTCGACGCCCTCGACGAGGCGCAGCTCGACCTGAAGATCCGCACGAACACGCTCAAGGACCTCAAGGGCGTCGGCCCCAAGACCGCGGCCGCGATCGCCCAGGCGCACAAGGGCGAGGTGCCCGAGTACCTGCTCACGCTGGAGCAGGCCTACGCCGACCAGCTGCCCGCCGCCGACGACGTCGCCGCGTTCCGGGCCGCGCTGAAGGGCGACCTGCACGCCCACTCCGACT
The DNA here is from genome assembly GCF_002938425.1 of Blastococcus atacamensis. Lineage (GTDB taxonomy): Bacteria > Actinomycetota > Actinomycetes > Mycobacteriales > Geodermatophilaceae > Blastococcus > Blastococcus atacamensis. The sequence continues at coordinate 9,823 of NZ_POQU01000007.1, forward strand.
GGTCCGACGGCGGCAGCCCGATCCGCGAGATGGCCGAGGCCGCGATCGCCCTGGGCCACGAGTACCTCGCGCTCACCGACCACTCCCCCCGGCTGACCGTCGCCAACGGGCTGAGCCCGGAGCGGCTGGAGAAGCAGCTCGACGTTGTCGCCGCGCTGAACGAGGAGCTCGCGCCGTTCCGGATCCTCACCGGCATCGAGTGCGACATCAACGTCGACGGCTCTCTCGACCAGACCGACGAGCTGCTGGGCCGGCTCGACGTCGTCGTCGCCAGCGTGCACTCCGACCTGCGGGCGCCGCGCGCGCAGATGACCGAGCGGATGCTCGCCGCCGTCGCGAATCCGCACACCGACGTCCTGGGCCACTGCACCGGGCGGCTGGTGATCGGGCGCAGGCAGCGCAACGGCGAGCAGAAGCCGCGTCCGGAGAGCGAGTTCGACGCCGAAGCCGTGTTCACGGCGTGCGTGGAGAACGGCACCGCCGTCGAGATCAACTCCCGCCCGGAGCGGCTGGATCCACCGCGGCGGCTGCTGAGCCTGGCCGTGGAGCTCGGCTGCGAGTTCGCCATCGACACCGACGCGCACGCGCCCGGCCAGCTCGACTGGCAGTACAACGGCTGCGAGCGGGCCATCGAGTGCGGCGTCCCGGTCGAGCGGGTCATCAACACCAGGTCGGCCGACAACCTGCTGGCGGGCCTTACCTGATCGCCGCCCGGCCCGCCCGGTGGAAGATGATCTTCCACCGGAAGGCGTGACGTCGGACCCCGCGCGTTGGACGCAGCGTGACGATCAGGCTAGAAATGGCTGGTCGTGCAGCAGGTTCAGCGTTATCGATCACGCTGCGTGACCGGACGATCGTGGCGACGGCCACGTCCGCGACGGACGGCACCTGGGCTCCAGCCGTAATCCGTCGGGGACTCGTCCGTTCAGCAAGTAGATCCACATCGGGGGCAGTGATGACCCGCCGGGCGCCACAACTGGTCGCCATTGCCCGGCGGCGAGCGAGAGGCGAAACCGGGCCCGCCTGCCACGAGGAGACCAGGAATGCCGGACGGCACCGTCGCCGAACTGTTCCGCGAAGGCCGCGCACCGCGCGCCCCGCGGGTCAGCGTCGTGATCCCGACGTACAACGAGGCCCGGAACCTGCCGCACGTGTTCAGCCTGCTCCCGGCCGACCTGCACGAGGTCATCCTCGTCGACGGCCACAGCGTCGACGACACCATCGCCACGGCCCGCTCGCTGCGTGCCGACGTCCGGGTGGTCCACCAGAACCGCCGCGGCAAGGGCAACGCCATGGCCTGCGGTTTCGCCGAGGTGACCGGCGACATCGTCGTCATGCTGGACGCCGACGGCTCCGCGGACCCGCGCGAGATCCCGCGCTTCGTCGAGGCGCTCACCTCCGGCGCGGACTTCGCCAAGGGCTCGCGGTTCATCAACGGCGGCGGCAGCGACGACATCACCCGCATGCGGGCGTGGGGCAACCGCTGGCTGAACCGGACGGTGAACGTTCTCTTCGGCACCCGGTACACCGACCTCTGCTACGGCTACAACGCCTTCTGGGCGCACTGCCTGTCGGCCCTGGCCCTCGACGTGGCCGACCGCGGCAGCTCCGGCCGCCTGTGGGGCGACGGCTTCGAGATCGAGACCATCATCAACACCCGGGTCGCCAAGGCCGGCCTGCGCATCGTCGAGGTGCCCAGCTTCGAGTTCGTTCGCATCCACGGGCAGAGCAACCTCAACACCTGGCGGGACGGGTTGCGCGTGCTGCGCGCCCTGCTGGTCGAGCGGGTCAACGGCACCGGCCGCGCCGCCCGCCGTCGCACCTCCATCGACGTCGCGGCCTCCACGGCCGCTCCGGCGGTCACCCCTGGCGACGAGCAGGCCGCCGCCCGCCTGGCGGGCGTGCGGTCGGCCTGAGCCCCGGCCCGGGCCGGACCCGCCTCGCGCGGCGGGCCGGTCCGCCGGCCCTCGTGGCCTCCGCCACGGTGGTCGCGCTCGACCAGGTCCTCGCCGCCGGTCCCTGGCCGACCGTCGTCGAGGGGCTGCTCGACGAGCCGGCTCATCTGCTGACCGCCGCCGTCCTGCTGGCCGCGCTCGCTCCGGGCGCCAGGGCGCCGGTGGTCGCCGGCGCGCTGACGGGCTCGGTGCTGATCGACCTGGATCACGTGCCGCTCTACCTGTGGAACGCGACGCCGCCCGGCGACGGACGGCCGGTCACCCACTCCCTCGCCACCGCCCTGGCACTCGTGGCGGTCGCGCGGCTCCTCCGGGGCCGCGCCCGTGGCGTGCTCACCGGCGCCGGTGCCGGCGTGCTGCTGCACCTGGTGCGCGACCTCGCCTCCGGGCCTGGGGTGCCGCTGCTGTGGCCGGTCACCGCCACGGGCGCGCACGTGCCCTACGCCGTGTACGCGGGGGTGCTGGCCGGGGCGACGGGCGTGGTCGTGGTCCGGTGGCTGGGGAGCGGAGCGCTCAGCGGGGCCGGCGGGTGGCGAGCCACCAGCGGCGAAACCGGTCGCACGAGCAGAGCGCGCAGTCGGTGCCCTTGCGGTAGTGCTGGTGCGCCTGCCGGGCGTGCCCGCAGCCGCAGGTCGGCCCCTTCCGCCCCCGCGCGGCGGGCGACGGCACCGCCGGCCGGGGAGCGTCCGGCGTCCGGTCAGGAGCCGGGGGGTCGGAGAGGGTGAGCAGGCGCGCGGCGCTTCTCCCGGACATGCTTCCCACCCCCGTCTGGCGTCGCTGCCGTGGCACCCGGACCGGGCGTCTGGGAAACGGTAACCCCGTCCGCGGCCCGGCTAGGAGCAGCGCGCCGCCGGATGTGGAGGACGGTGCAGGTGGGTCCCTTGTAGCGTTCGGAACATGACGGCGCCCTCCTCCCCCGTTCGCGAGCCGGGGCGTTGAGCACCTCCTCGCCGTCGGTCTCCGTCGTCGTCTGCGCCTACACGACCGAACGCTGGGACGAGATCTGCGCGGCCGTCGAGAGCCTCCGCGCGCAGACCGCCCCCGTCACCGAGGTCGTGCTGGTCGCCGATCACGCGCCCGAGCTGCTCGACCGGGCGCGCGCCGCATTCCCCGACGTCCGATGCATCCCCAACGAGGGTCCGCAGGGCCTGTCCGGAGCTCGCAACACCGGCGTGCAGCGGACCACCGGCGACGTCGTGGCGTTCCTGGACGACGACGCGAGAGCCGCCCCCGACTGGATCGAGCGGTTCCTCGACGCCTACCGGGACGACGACGTCATCGGCGTCGGCGGCCGGGTGGTGCCCGACTGGCGCGCGCCCCGGCCGACCTGGTTCCCCGACGAGTTCCTGTGGGTGGTGGGCTGCAGCTACACCGGCCTGCCCACCGAGCGAGCCGAGATCCGCAACCCGATCGGCGCCAACATGTCCTTCCGGCGGTCGGCGTTCGACGCGGCCGGCGGCTTCGACACCGCGATGGGCCGGCTCGGCAAGGACGCCGCCGGGTGCGAGGAGACGGAGTTCGCCATCCGGGCCCGCGCCGCCGTGGCCGGTGGGCGGGTCGTGCTGGAACCGGCGTCGGTCTGCTTCCACGCCGTGACGCCGCAGCGCACCACCCGCGCCTACTTCCGCACCCGCTGCCGCGGCGAGGGCCGGTCCAAGGCGATCGTCAGCGCCCTGGCCGGCAGCGAGGCGGCGCTGTCCACCGAGCGCACCTACGTGCGCCGGACGCTGCCCGGAGGCGTGCTGCGCGGGCTCCGGGCGCTGCTCACCGGTGACCCCTCCGGCGCCGCCCGCGCCTGGGCGATCGTCGAGGGCACCCTCTTGACGGCGGCCAGCTACGCCCTCGCCCGCCGCCGGACCGCTCCCGGGAGCTGAGGGGTCAGGCCGAGGGCTCCCAGACCCGCACCCAGTCCACGAGCATCGAGACGCCGGGCGGCGGCTGGTACCCGCCGCGGACGGACAAGTTGAGGATGATCATCATCGGCACCGAGGTCATGTTCTCGTCGGCGGTCAGCGCGTCCTGCGCCACCCCGTCCACGTACGGCACGGCCTTCACGCCGTCCCACAGCACGCCGTAGGTGTGGAAATCGTCCCGGTAGTCGACGTCGGGATCGCCGTACATGTCCGGGCCGGTCTTCTGCTCGTCGGCCTGGATGTAGTTGAACGAGGGCCGGCTCTCGCTGCCGCTCTCCAGGAACTCGGCGATGTCGATCTCCGGGGGCCACTGGCCCTGCGGGTGCAGCCAGAACGCCGGCCAGCAGCCCGAGCACCCGGGGAAGCGGATCCGCGCCTCGACGTACCGGGTCGGCTCGAGGGTCAGCGCGGGCGTCGACTGCACCATGCCGGAGCTGTAGGCGTAGTCCTGCCCGAAGAGGCTCCGCTGCTCCTCCTCGACGGTGAGCACGAGGTTCCCGTCGGCGAGGGTCGCGTTGTCCGGGTCGAACCAGGCGTCCTCGATCACCGGGTTGAACGGCACGGCGGCCAGGTCGTCGCCCCCGCGGTCGGCCCGGTCGGTGTCCCAGACGTCGGGGTCGAGCCGCTCGCCGTCGAACTCGTCGCCGAAGACCTGGTTCCAGTCGCCCGGCGGCCAGTCCGACGACGACGCGACCGGCTCGGACTGCCACGGCCGCAGCACCAGTAGGGGGACGGCGACCAGCAGCACGAGCGCCACCGCCGCGGGGACGACCCAGCGCCGCCGGCTCCGCGTCCCCGCCTCCGGGGTGACGGGTGCGGGTGCGGGTGCGGGTGCGGGTGCGCGGTGCTTGCCGCTCATGCCCGGCACCGGTAGAGGACGCTGTCCCCCTCGCGGAAGACCTCCTCGAAGTCCGGGTCGGCGGCGATCTCACGCTCGAAGGCCCGGTAGGTGAACAGCTGCATGGTGCCGAGCAGCCGCACGTCGGCCTCGGCCGAGGGCCCCAGGGCGACGTACACCGGGCCGGTGCCGGCGCGGGTGTCGCAGGCGTCCCGGGTGAAGGTGACCAGCGCCGTCGGGCCGTCGGCCACGCCCTGGAAGCCCGGCAGCTCGGAGATGCCGTCGACGGCGACGGTCGGCGCCGGCAGCATCTCCGGGTACTCGGCGGTCGAGCGCCACGGATAGGAGGACGTGAAGGGCAGCAGCACCGATCCCTCGGGCGCGTTCTCCTCGAACCACCGGTCGGCGGCGACGTCGGAGGCGGCCACCCGGTGGGTCAGCTCGCTGGCGAAATTGGCCGGCAGGGTGAGGAAGGCGACGAGGGCCACGGCCATCCCGGCGAGCAGCCGGCGCTCCGGCGTCCAGGTGACCTGCTCGTCGAACAGCTGCATGGCGATCACGAACGCCAGGAAGGGCAACGCGAAGAGGTAGGCGCGGAAGATCCCCTCGTTGCCGTACGGCTGCCCCAGGACCATGCCCATCGGGACCGCGGCGATGATCAGCGGCACCAGCACGCGCGGCGCCCGGGCCCGCCAGAAGAAGGCCGCGACGCCGCCCCAGAGGGTCAGCAGCGCGACGACGACCATCAGCAACGGCGCGGCGAACAGCGCGACCTCGTAGCCGGGCAGCGGTTCGGTGACCGACACCTGCGGCGGGCTGATGTTGCGCAGCCCGAAGTCGAACAGGTCGTAGGTGCTGTTGAGGAACGGCCAGGCCTGGAGCAGCCACGCCTCCTCGAGGGCGAGGAAGACCGCCGGGAGCCACGGGCGGGCCGGTCGCAGGATGACGCAGACCAGCGTGATCTGGGCCAGCAGGATCAGCGGGGACAGCGGGTGGGAGACGACGACCACGACGAACCCGGCGATGAGGAGCGCGGCACCCCACCGCGAGCGCCAGAACGCGCTGGCCTGCGGGAGGTCGGCGTCGTCGGGGAAGGCGAACCGGCGGGCGACCCACGGCCACCGGAACCCCTCCTGGCCCGGCGTCACGGTGCGCAGCAGGCCGCCGAGGACCAGCAGCGACAGCGGGAACGCGAAGGCCTGGGGCGCGAAGTAGTTCTGCCCGATCCAGTCGCCCAGGGTGAAGATCAGGACGGCGCCGTAGCGGGTCCGCCGCGACGTGGTGAGCCCGCCGAGCATCCAGTAGACCGCGGCGGCGGTGAGCAGCGCGAGAACCGGCTGGCTCCACTGCGCCAGGCCCTCGACGTCGATGCCGGTGGCCCTGCTGATCCCCGCCGCGAGGTAGAAGAAGCCCGGAAAGTTGTGGTAGATGTCGATCGACCGGTCGACGGTCCAGTTCTCCAGCAGGTACTCCGTGACGCCGATGTGCTTGAACGTCCATGGGTAGCGCGGGACCTCGTACACCAGCGACGGCGTCGCGAACAGGATCGCCACCAGGGCGACGTGGCAGGCGGCGAGCCCGTGGTCGAGGGCCCGGCGGGACAGCAGCGTTCCCAGGTAGAGCAGCAGCACCGCGGTGAACGCCAGGTACCAGCTCAGCGGAAGGGCGCTGAGGAGGCCCCAGCCGCCCATCTCCTCCAGTCGCACGCCCCGCAGGGACCACAGCCACAGCACTCCGACGGCGAGGGCGGCGAGGGGCAGGAGCCAGGGGCGCGCTGACCGCCAGCCGTCCTCGGAGTCCAGCCAGGTCCAGCGCGAACGTGCGGCGCGGCGGCCCCGGCTCGCGCTGCTGCCGCCGCGCGGGCTCGGCCCCACCGGCGGCGGGGTCTGCACCTCGGTGGTCATCGGCCACCTCCCGGGGCGACTCGTGCTGCCCGGCGGGCCCGTAGGTAGAGCACGGGTCCGGCGAGCAGGCCCAGCAACTCCTGCAGCATCGCACCGCGGGGGGCGGCGGTGGCCTCGGTCAGTCGTTCCTCCGTCGTCGAGCGGATGGCGGTCATGCGGCGCAGCCCGAGCGGGACCCGCACAAGGACCTCGCGCCGGGTCCCGGCCTGGAGCAGGCACTTGGTCATGAAGGCCGACAGCCCGGTGCCGTACCCGAACATCTGCCGGAGCAGGCCTGCGTCGTCGGCCCGGTGGTGGTGCCAGACGAGGGCGGCCGGTGAGTAGGCGATGGCGCGCCCGGCCCGGAGCACCCGCACGAAGATGTCGAGGTCCTCTCCCCCGCGGGTGAGGGTGCCCGCGCCGAGCGCCTCGTCGAAGCCGCCGAGGGCGAGCAGGTGCTCCCGGTCGAAGGCCATGTCGGCCCCGGTGCCGAACACGCCCGGCGAGTAGGGGAAGAGGGGGTCGTCGGCGGCGGCCCCGCCCAGGGCGAACAGCTGCGGCTCGCAGCGGGTGGACCAGGAGGCGGCCCGCGCGTCGAAGTACTCCTCCGCGGCACCGGAGATCTCCGCCGTGGCGACCAGGCCGGTCACGCACCCGACGTCCGGTGACTGACGGAAGCCACGCACGAGGCCGTCGACCCAGCGCGGGTCCACCGAGACGTCGTCGTCGGTGTAGGCGAGCCACCTGCCGCGCGCCTCGACCAGCCCGCGGTTCCGGGCGCGGGAGAGGCCCGGGCGCGGCTCCACGACGTACCGGAAGCGAGGGTCGGCCGCGGCGACGGCGTCGACCACCCGGCGGGTGCTGTCGTCGCTCGGGGCGTTGTCGACGACGAGGATCTCCAGCCGCGGATAGGTCAGCTCCCGCAGCCGACCGAGGCAGCCGGCGAGCTGACCGGCGCGGCCCCGGGTGCAGACGACGACGGTGACCAACTCCGCACCGTCGACCCGGTTGGGACAGCCGGCGCCCGCCGCCGGGTAGGGCCGCGACGCCACCAGGCCCTCTTCGGCGAGGTGGGCGGCGATCCGTTCGCCGAACGCCGCCTCGGCCAGCGGGAGCAGCGCCTCCGGGGCGGCCTCGGCCGACGGCAGGGTGAGGTAGCCGAGCGGGTCGCCGTGCAGCCGCACCAGGACGCGGGCCGTGCGGGAGCCGGCCGACGGCGTGACGCCGCGCGGCGGCGAGGAGTCGGCCAACTCCCACTCGCAGCACCACGTGCCGCCGGAACCGGTCATGCCTGCTCCGCCTTCGGCGACCGGATGCGGCTGTAGGCCAGCCAGAACCACGCGAGGCAGGCGACGGCGAGCGCCGTCCGTGACACGGTGCCCCCGATCCCGGTCGGCAGCTCGACCACCGCCAGGGCGAGCGCCATTCCGGCGAGGGCCTGCACGAGGCCGGCGCGGCGCGTGCCGAACGGCCGGCCGCGCGTGGGCAGCAGCAGGAGGAGGTGCTGCACCGAGTAGGCGACCAGGGTGGCCAGTGCGGCGCCGAGGATGCCCAGCGGCGGGATCCACCACAGGTTCAGGACCACGTTCACGACCGAGGCGACAACGGCGGCCGCGGCGATCGTCCGCGACCGGGACGCCATGAGCAGGGTGCGGGTCGCCGAGAGACCGGCCGTGTAGGGAACCGCGCTGACGATGACGACCGCCGTCACCAGCAGCAGCCCGTCGGGGCGGTACTCGGCGGGCGCCCACACGGCCAGGACCAGCGGGGCGGCCACGGAGAGCCCGACCATCACCGGCGCCAGCAGTCGGTAGAGCGCATCCCGGCTGGCGGTGATGACGGCGTCCCCGTCGGCTCCGGATCCGGCGGCGAAGAACCGCGGCAGCCAGACGGAGTTCAGCACGCTGAGCACGAGCATCGGCAGGGCGGCGATGTTGTAGGCCACCGAGTACTGGGCGACGGCGGTCTGGCCGAGCTCCTCCTGGAGGAGGAAGCGGTCGGCGGCGCCCAGCACGAACGAGCCCAGCATCGCCGGCACCAGCGGCAGGCCGAAGATCAGCGCTCCGCGGGCCAGGTCCCGGTCGCGCAGCCGCACCGTCCGCATCCGGGTGAGGCCCACCCCGACGACGACGGCCGCGGCCGTGGCGGCCAGGCGGCCGAGCACGAACGCCTCGGCGGTCGGCGCCAGCGCGATCAGCAGGACCAGGCTGAGCACCTCGGCGACCACCGACTGCAGCAGGCTGACGACGCTGAACCCGAGCAGCCGGTCCTGGCTGCGGAGCAGCGCGAGGACGGTGGCGGTGACCGCCGACGTCCCGGCCCACAGGACGGCGAGGCGCACGGCGCCCTCGTAGTCGCCGAACCCGAGCGCGGGGCTCCACAGCGGCCCGGTGAGCTCGGCGAGCGCGGTGACCGCGACGGCGCCGAGGAGCGCGAGGGTGACCAGCCGCCGGGCGGCGTCGATGCCGCGGTCCTCGAAGTACTTCTGGACGGCGACCTGCAGGCCGAGGCCCCCGAGCACGTAGAGCACCTGCATGAGCGCGTTGGCCGCGGCGAAGGCGCCGTACTCGGGGGCGCCGAGCAACCGGGTGGCCAGCGGGGTGGCCAGCGCGGCGACGAGCACCTGCAGGAACCAGAACAGCAGGTAGAGCGAGTCGCGGCCGAACATGCCCTGCAGGGCCGAGGTGACGTCGGGGCGCTGCTCGGCGGGCACCGTCCGGGGCGGGGAGCCGACCGGCCCGGGCGGGGTCACGGCCGCCGCCCGGCCAGGGCGAGCAGCCGGCGGGCAACGCCGCGGAGCTCCCGCTCGATCTCCTGGACGGGACGCCGTGCCGGGGCCAGGGCCGCGGCCACCAGCTGCTCCGGGGTCGTGTCGCGCCGGACCTCGACGCGCGGAACGGCAAAGCGGCCGCGGGACGAGGTGGAGGACCGGCGACCCTCGAGGGCGAAGGCGGCGGCGTAGCCGGCGCGGCGGGTGGCGGCGCGGACCCGGGCATCGTGCTCGCCGTGCGGATAGGCCAGCACCGGCTCGAGCGGCAGCCCCAGGGCGGGCAGGTCGGCCAGCGGGGCGGCGAGCTCGTCGGCGAGCGTGGCGTCGTCGGCGTGCACCAGGTGGGCGTGGGTGCGGGAGTGGGCGCCGAGCGTCCAGCCCCGGCCGGTCAGCTCGTGCAGCTGCTGGGCGGTGAGCAGCTGCAGCTCGGGAGCGCCGCGGCGGGTGTCCCAGTCGTTGCGGCCGCCGATCTGGTCGCTGACCAGCAGCACGACCGCCGGGATGCCCCGCCGCTCCAGCAGCGGCGCGGCGGCGTGCAGCAGGCTGGCGTAGCCGTCGTCGAAGGTGAGCATCGCCGACCGCGGGGGCAGCGCGGCGCCGTCGAGGTAGGCGAGGAACTGCGCCAGGTCGATCCACGTGAAACCGGCGCCAGTGAGGGCGTCGAGGTGGCGTTCGAGCAGCTCGGGGCCGACGCACCAGGGGCCGACGACGGCGTCGTCGACGTCCTCGACGGCGTGATAGGCCAGCACGACCGGCCCCGCCGGAGCGGATCCGCCGGCCTCGGCGAAGCCCCGCCAGTACTGGGCGTCGCGCAGCCGGGTGAACAGCCAGCGGGTGAGCAGGTCGGCGGAGCCCGATCGGGCCCGGGCGACCACCGGCCCCGCGAGAGCGCGCCCTGCGCGGCCGGGGACGGCCGGCGCCCAGCGGCGCAGCAGGCGGCCCACCGGTGTGCCGGCACCGTGCTGCGCGGCGAGCATGGCGGCCAGCGACGGGTGCTTGCGCACCAGCACGGCGTCGGCCCGGCCGCCCTGCCGCCACTGGCGCAGGTACTGGTCGGGCGTGACCACGTAGCGCTGGTGGCTGACGGCGCCGGGGGCGTAGCGGATGTCGGCACCGGTCTCGATGAGCCGGTGCAGGAAGTCGGTGTCCTCGGCCCCGAAGGAGCCACCCTCGTTGAAGTGCTCGTCGAAGCCCCCGGCGGCGGCGAAGAGGTCCGCACGCACCGACAGCTGTCCGGTCAGCAGGTCGCCCAGTGCCAGCCGGCCCCGGGTGCGGGTCAGCCGCTCGTGACGCAGCCGCACCCACCGCTCGACGCCGGGGGTGAGCAGGGTGGGGGGCGAGTCGGGGTGCACAGGGATGTGGCCGACGGCGCCGTCGGCGCCGTCGCCGAGCACCGCGTCGTGCTCGACCAGGAGACGGGGGTCGGCGACCATGTCGTCGTCGAGGAAGAGCAGGTACTCGCCGCGGGCGTGCGCGGCGCCGTTGTTGCGCGCGGCGGCCGCACCCCCGTTGGGCTGCTCGACGACGGTCACCGGGAACGGAAGGGTCAGGGCGCGGGCCGCCTCGGCGCTGCCGTCGGTGGAGCCGTCGACGACCACGACGAGCTCGACCGGCCATGGGGTGTCGAGGCCACCCAGCGAGGTGAGCGTCTGCAGGAGGACGTCGCGCCGCTGGTACGTGGGCACGACGATGCTGAAACGACACCTTCTCTCGCTCACCGAGCCCGCTCCTCCGTCTGCCGTACCGGGCGCCGTTGGCCTCCCGACCTGCGAACGTACCTGCGCCGGAGGGCCCGGTCCTCCCGTGTTCACCAGCCCGAGGGAGGGGACGGCGACGTCCCACCAGTCACATCCGTCACAGGCGGAACGGAAGGCTTCTTCGTGATCACGAAGAGCGATACACACCCGGGGGGGTCGATGTCGTCGTGCGCAATCCACGGCGAGGTCATCCGTACGGCGGGGAACGGGAGTAGACCCGTGGGACTACACGCACGCCTGATCGCCGGGCGGCGAACGGAGATCGGAGTGATCGAGGTGGCCCTGCCGCTGCTCAACGCGGAGATCGACGAGCCGCGGCCCGAGCGCATCCCGCTCCGGTCTGTGGGGCAGCACGCCGAGGGCACGAAGCGCCCGTCGGTGCTGCACGTGCACTGGTTCCGCTGGACCGGTGAGGACGCGTTCAGCGGCTCCTCGCTCTACACCTGCCGCTGCGGCCAGGTGCGCGCCTCCCTCTGACCTCGCGGGTTCAGCGCGCGGGCTTCCCCAGCCCGGGACGCTGCGGGGCCAGCTCGAGGGACCGGGCGTCGTCCGTGCGGCGCAGCGCCCAGTCGGCCGGCAGCACGAGCCGCGGCGCGACACCGATGAGCACGGCCATCAGGAACGCGACGCCGGCCAGCGCCTCACCGGACTCCTCGACGAAGGTGGCAGCTGTCGCCAGTCCTCCCGGGACGGCGGTGGTCAGGGCGGAGAGCCCGACGGCGGCGACCGCGTAGCCGGCGAGGCTGCCCAGCACGCGGCGCCGGTCACGACGCTCGTGCCGGCTGAGGACCCAGAGCGTGACGACGACGGCAGCGGCGAGCAGGGCGCTCACGGCGACGGCCCCGGCGGAGCCGATCGAGTCGGCCATGCTGGTCATGGCGTCGACGTGGACGCTGCCGCCGGCCTTGACCGTGGCGATACCGGCCGCGACGACGGCGACCGCCAGCCACCAGGTGCGGCGACCGGAGATGCGTGCGGCACCGGCGACCGCGGCGAGCGCGGCGGCGGCGAAGAGGAGTGCGACGAACATGCGCGGCAGCGACTGCTCGTCGTCCATCGACAGGAGCTGCGCGGTACGGCCGGTCGCCCCGGTCAGGCGGAGGACGAAGCCGGTGCCCATGAGCGCGACGGCGGCGGCCGCGAGAGCGACCCCGACCGGCGGCAGGGGAACGGCACGGCGGCGGACGCGGGCGGGCGCGACCACCGGAGCGGGCGCCAGGTCCTCGACGATGTTCGGCGCGACGGCCGAACGCTGATCGGCGAGCCGGATGCCGCGGCCGAGAAGGACGGCGGCGAGCGACGCCACGACGAGCCAGACGGTCAGTCCGACCGCGATCCAGAGCCACCACACGAACTCTTCATCGGCAGTTCCCGCGGAAACCTGACCCTTCCATGCCACTGACGGTCCGCATCCGTGTCACATGCGTCACTTCGGGATGACTGAACCACTCGCGTTCTGGGTAGAAGCCGGACTCACTGAAGTGGTCGTCCGTTTTGGCAAGGCACGCCTGATCGGTCGGCTCTTCCCGGGCCTGGTCCTCCCGTAGGAAGAAGTCATGAGCGCACTCTGGTTGGTCGCAGCAGCCTGGATGGCGGTGGCGTTGCTCCTGGCGATGGTCATCGGTCGCGCCGTGCGGATCGCCGACGACGCCGATGTGCTCGGTGAGCGGAACTTCGTCGTCGACGGCGACCCCCTGCAGGCGCCGGTTCCCGAGGCGTTCGCTGCCGCCGGCTCCTACGTCCCGCCGGCCCGCGGCATCGCCTGACCGACTCTCGACCTCGTCGCACCTGCCTCCTCGGAGGTACGAAGCCTTCGCGTGCCGCGATTCTGCGCCTACCCTTCTGCCCGAGCAGGAGCAGACGGGGGCCCCATGAACACCGACGATCCGGGCGCGCAACGCCCTGCAGATTCCGGCACGAACGCCGCTGCTCACGACCGCACACGCGACGACGGTCCCCTGGATCTGGTCGACCTCTCCGACGACGAGGAAACCGCTCCTCCGCAGCGCCATCGGCTCCGCCGGACGCTCATCGTCGTCGGCTCGCTGGTGCTGGTCCTCTCACTGGTCGTGGGCGGTGTCGCCCTGTTCCTCGTGAACCGGTACGCAGGGAACGTGGAGCGGGTGGGCGACGTCTTCGCCGATCTGGAGGAGGACTCCCGTCCCGCGCCCGCCACTCCGGTGGATGCGGCCGGGGAGCCCCCGCTGACCTTCCTGCTGGTCGGCTCCGACACCCGCACCGCCCCGGCGGAGGGAGAGCTGCCCGGGGGCCGCTCCGACGCGATCATGCTCGTGCGGTTCACGGGCGACCGGCAGCACGCGCAGCTGATCTCCATCCCCCGCGACAGCTGGGTCGAGATCCCCGGCCGCGGCATGGACAAGATCAACGCCTCGTACGCGTTCGGCGGGCCGAGCCTGCTCATCCAGACCGTCGAGCAGCTCACGCAGCTGCGCATCGACCACTACGTGGCCATCGACTTCGAGGGCCTGATCCAGGTGACCGACGACCTGGGTGGGGTCGACGTCGTCGTCGCGCAGACCACGACCAACGGGCCGTACACCTTCGAGGCCGGGCTGAACCACCTCGACGGCGACCAGGCCCGCTGGTACCTCGGTCAGCGCTATGGCCTACCGGGTGGCGACTTCGACCGCGTCAAGCGGCAGCAGCAGTACCTGCAGGCGATGTTCGGGAAGCTGTTCAGCTCCGACACCTTCAGCAGCCCGGCCCGGCTGGACGGCGCGCTGCGCGCGGTCACCAGCGCCGTCGCCGTGGACGACGGCCTCGGCAACGCCGACATGGTGTCGCTGGCGTACTCGCTGCGCGGGGTGACGCCGGAGAACATCGACTTCTTCACCGCTCCGGTGCGCGGCACCGGCAGGGAGGGTCCGGCGAGCGTCGTCTACCTGGACGACACCGCGGCCGACCGCATGTGGGAGTACCTCCGCAACGACTCCCTGGGGCAGAACGCCGCCGAGTTCGCCGACGACGCGCTGCCGGAGGTGCCCCGCTAGGTGTAGCTAGGCAGCAGGTGCAGCGATGCACTCCGCCAGTGCGACGCGCCAGTCCCCGCTGGCGGCAGCCCGCGCGGTGGATCCTCGCGAGATCCAGCGCGCCCGTGAGTGACCGCGGCGTCAGCCGGCCCACTCCCGCTCGGCACGCAGCCGAGCGTTGATGACGTGGGCGGAGGCGGCGGCATGGGCGGCGCGCGGGTCGCCGGCCGTGACGGCCTCGAGGACGGCCTGGTGCTCCGCCACGGCCTTGTGCTGGCTGCCACCCCACGCCGCGGAGTAGGTGGCCACGACGACGCGGGCCTGCACGCGTTCGAGGTGCTCGATCAGCACGGGGTTGCCCGACCACGTCTGGATGGCCTGGTGGAATTCGAGGTCGGCCTTGCGCGCCGTCCTGATGTTCCCGCTGGAGACGGCGGTCTCGTAGGCACTGTGGAGGCCGCGCAGGGCGGCGCGCTGCTCGTCGGTCAGCCGAGGCGTCGCCAGCTCGGCCGCCAGCCCCTCCAGCGGGGCCCGGACCTCCAGCGCGGCCAGGAGTTCGCTCCTGCTCATCGCGCGTACGACGACGCTGGCGCCGGCCTGCCCGAGCAGGCCCTCCGTGGTCAGCCGCTCGACGGCCGCGCGAACCGGACTGCGGCTCATGTTGAGCGCCTCGGAGAGCGCGACGACACTGAGCGTCTCGCCGGGGGCGAAGTCCCCGTCGAGGATGGCGGTGCGCAGGCGGGCGTGCGCGAGATCGGTGAGCGAGGACGGACGGGCCACCGGCTCCAGCTGGACCATCGAGTCCGTCCTTCCAGGCGCGACAAGGGCGCCAATAGTTTCACGCGCGGCACGACCTGTGCCTCAGGGGCACGTTGACGCGCCTTGCATCCTGCATGCACAATCCAGGCGTTGTCACGCATCCGCGCCACGCCGCACGGCGGAGCCGAAGGAGCAGAATGACCAAGCGCAGGCTCCCCCGATGGTCCGAACTGCGGCCGCTCCTCCAGGGGCGCCCGGTCACGTTGAACCCGACCACTCGCCGCTTGCAGGCGGCGGCCTCGCTGGAGGATCTGCGCGAGCAGGCGCGCCGGCGCACTCCGCGGGCGGTCTTCGACTACACCGACGGCGGCGCGAACCGCGAGGTGAGCCTGCGCCGGTCGCGAGAGGCATTCGACCGGGTGGAATTCGTGCCCAGCGTGCTCCGGGACGTCTCCACCATCGACACGTCCACGACCATCCTGGGCCGGGCGAGCGCCCTGCCCCTGGTCCTGGCGCCGACCGGTTTCACCCGGATGATGAACCACGAGGGCGAGCCGGCCGTGGCCCGCGCCGGCGCGCGCGCAGGGGTGCCCTACACGCTCTCGACGATGGGGACCACGTCGGTGGAGTCGCTGGCCCTCCAGGCGCCCGACACGCGCCGCTGGTTCCAGCTGTACCTGTGGAAGGACCGCGAGGCCAGCAAGGGGTTGATCCGCGCCGCGGCGGAGAACGGCTACGAGGCGCTGGTGCTCACCGTCGACACCCCCGCCGGCGGCTTGCGGCTGCGCGATGTCCGGAACGGGATGACCATCCCGCCGGCGCTCACCGCGCGCACCGTGCTCGACGGCGCGCGCCACCCATCGTGGTGGATCAACCTGCTGACCACCGAGCCGCTGGAGTTCGCGTCCCTGAGCACCTTCGCCGGAACGGTGTCGGACCTCGCGACGCAGGTCTTCGATCCGAGCGCCACGCTGGATGACCTCCGGTGGCTCAGGGCCCAGTGGTCGGGCCCGCTGATCGTGAAGGGCCTGCTGACCGCGGAGGACGCGCTGGCCGCGGTGGACGCCGGGGCCGACGCGGTGGTCGTCTCCAACCACGGTGGCCGCCAGCTCGACCAGTCCCCCACTCCGCTGGAGCAGCTGCCGGCCATCGCCGCCGCCGTGGGAGACCGCGCCGAGGTCTACATGGACGGAGGGGTGCTCTCCGGCTCCGACGTCGCCGCCGCGGTGGCGCTGGGCGCGCGGGCCGTGCTGGTGGGCCGCGCCTACCTGTACGGGCTCATGGCCGGCGGGGAGGCCGGGGTCGACCGGGCTCTCGAGATCATCCGCCGCGAGATGATCACCGCCATGCAGCTCATCGGGGTCGCGTCCGTGGCGGAGCTGACCGGGGACCGGGTCCGGCTCAGGTGACCCCGTCCTGCCCGGCCGGATCAAGGCCGGGCAGGACCTTCCCCGGGTTCATGAGGCCCGCGGGGTCGAAGACACTCTTGATCTGCCGCTGCAGCGCGATGCCCAGCGGCCCCAGTTCCTGGGCCAGAGCCTGCCGCTTGAGCAGCCCCACGCCGTGCTCCCCGGTGATCGTGCCGCCGAGGGACAGGCCCAGCCGCATGACGGCCTCGAATGCCGAGCGCGCCCGCTCGGCGGCGGCGGCGTCGCCCCGCGGCGCGATGATGACCGGGTGCATGTTCCCGTCGCCTGCATGGCCGGTGCAGGCGATGACGAGTCGGTGCTCGGCGGCGATCTGCTCCACGCCGGCGACGAGCTCCACCAGGCGGGCGCGGGGAACCGCGACGTCCTCGAACAGGGCCACCCCCAGGTTCTCGAGCGCGGCGGTGACCAGCCGGCGCGCTTCCATCAGCATCTCCGACTCGGCGGCGTCGCCGGCCTCGGCGACCTCGATCGCCCCTGCGGCGCGGCAGCTGGCCCCCATGCGCGCGACGTCGGCGGAGGCGAGTTCCCCCCGGTCGGAGCGGGCGAGGACGAGGGCGCCGGCGCCGGCGGGGAGGCCGAGATCCCGGTACTGCTGCAGGGCTCGGATGGTCGTCCCGTCCAGGAACTCGAGCATCGCGGGCTGCACGCCGGAACTCATGATGGCCGCCACCGCGGTCATCGCCGAGGCGGCGTCGGGAAAGACGGCGGCGATGGTGAGTGACGGCTCGGGCGCGGGGCGCAGGGCCACGGTCACCTCCGTGATCACGCCGAGGGTGCCCTCCGAACCGACCACGAGCCGGGTGAGGTCGTAGCCGGCGACGCCCTTCGCCGTCCGCCGGCCCGTGCGCAGGACCTCGCCGCCGGGCAACACGAGTTCCAGCGCGCGCACGAAGTCGCCGGTGACCCCGTACTTGACGCAGCACAGCCCGCCGGCGTTGGTGGCCACGTTGCCGCCGACGGTCGAGAGCTCCCAGGACGAGGGGTCCGGCGGGTAGAACAGCCCTTGGGCGAGCACGGCGCGGGAGAGGTCGGCGTTGACCACGCCCGGCTGCACGACGGCGACGTGGTCGACGGCGTCGATGGAGAGGATGCGGTCCATCCGGGTCATCGACACGACGATGCAGCCGTCCAGCGCGTTGGCCGCGCCCGACAAGCCGGTCCGTGCCCCTTGGGGCACCACGGGGACGCCGCGCGCGCTCGCCGTCCGCAGCACGTGCTGCACCTGTTCGGTGGTCCGCGGCGTGACGACGGTCAGCGGAACCCCCGCCGGGCACAGCCGGGCCTGGTCGAACCGGTAGGCGTCGATGCTGGCCGGGTTCTCGAGAACGGCGTCATGCGGGAGGCCCTGCCGCAGGGCGGCGGCGAGGTCGCCGCCCGAGAGCCCGATGGTCACCGGGCCTGGGCGCGGCTCGGCGCGACGACCGGGTTCACCAGCCGGCCGATGCCCTCGACCTCGACCTCGACGACGTCGCCGTCGGCCAGCGAGCGCCGGGGGTCCATGAATTCGCCGCACCCCCACGGGGTGCCGGTGAGCAGGAGATCCCCGGGCTCGAGGGTGAAGTTGCGGGAACAGAAGGAGAGCAGCTCGGCCACGCCGAAGACCATCTCCTTGGTGGAGGAGTTCTGGACGGTCTCCCCGTTCACGCGCGTGCTCAGCGCGAGCCCCTGCACGTCGCCCACCTCGTCGGGGGTGACCACGACCGGCCCCACGGGGCAGAAGGTGTCCAGGCTCTTGCCGCGGACCCACTGCCCGTCACCGAACTGGAGGTCGCGGGCGGAGACGTCGTTGGCGACGGTGTAGCCGAAGACGCCGTCCATCGCCTCGGTGGGTGAGACGTCGCGCATCGTGCGGCCGACGACGACGGCGAGCTCGACCTCCCAGTCGACCCGCTGCGTGAGGTCGGGGTCGAAGCGGATGGGCTCGTCGGGCCCCACCACCGAGCTGGGGAACTTGCTGAAGATCAGCGGCGCCGTGGGCGCGTCCATCCCGGTCTCGCGGACGTGGTCCAGGTAGTTCAGGCCGATGGCGACGATCTTCCCCGGCGCGATCGGGGCCAGGAGCCGCGCGCCCGGCAGGGGCTCGGCTGCGGCCGGCAGCGACCGCGGGTCGACGCCGGCGCGGACCAACTGGGCCAGATCGCCGTCGAAATCCAGGGGGCGGGCACCCTCGTCGCCCACCTGGACGATCCGGCGGCGACCCTCGTGCTCGATCTGTCCGAGGCGCATGTCTGTGTCTCCTGGTCGAACTAGTGATGGACTCGGTACCGCTGGGCCCGAGCGAGGTAGGCGTCATAGGGAAGGCGGCGTTCGAACGTGTCGGTGTCCTCGAGGAGGTCGCCGAGCTGCCGGACGTCCTCGGTGGACCGCAGTCCGGCGAGGGCCTGACTGATCGCACGGGTGGCCGCGGTGACGGTGAAGGAGTAGTAGACGATCACGTCGGCGCCGGCATCGCGCAACTGGGCCATGCTGCTGGGCGGGAGGTCACCCAGGACGAGCACCCGGGCCGGGATCTGATCGCGGACGCGGGCCAGCGTGGCGGGGTCGATGCCTGTGGGGAAGACCAGGTCGGCCCCTGCGTCGGCGAAGGCCGCCATGCGGCGCAGCGCCTCGTCGAGGTTCCCGGTGGCCCAGATGGCGTCGGTGCGGGCGATGACCAGGAAGTTCGGATCGGTGCGCGCCTCGACGGCGGCGCGGATGCGCTGCACCACGAGCTCGAGGGGCTGGACGGCCCGGCCTTCGAGGGTGTGCTTCCCCCCCGCGTGGTCCTCCACGTGGATGCCGCACACGCCCGCGCGCTCGAATGCATCGACCGTCCGCCACATGCCGGCGGGCTCGAAGAATCCGGCCTCGGCGTCGGCCAGGACGGGGACCGCCACCGCCCGGGCCACCCGGCCGGCATGGTCGGCCAGTTCGCCGAGGGTGAGGGAGCCGACGTCGGGCAGGCCGAACGCCGCCGCCGACGTCCCGTAGCTGCCCACGTAGACCGCCGGGTAGCCGGCCTGCTCCACCAGGCGGGCGCTGAGCGCGTCGTGCGCGCCCGGCACCACCACCGGCCCGGGTTGGTCGAGCAGTGCGACGAACCTCCGCCGCAGTGCCGCTGCGCCGACGTCGCCGGCCGCTGCTGCCTCGCCGCTCATACGCGCTCGACCGACTTCCGCTCGGAGGCCGGGACGCCGGCCAGCAGAGCCACCACGCCGAGCAGCACGATGGCGCCGACGGTGTAGATGACGTAGTCGAGGCTGCCGGTGAGGTCGGTGATCCAGCCGGCCAGGTAGGGGATGACGAAGCCGGAGAAGGTGCCCATCGAGTTGATCAGCGCCAGCGCACCGGCGATGGCCGTCCCGCTGAAGAAGAGGCCGGGCAGCGGCCAGATGATCGGGAAGGAGGCGAAGATGCCGGCGGTGGCGATGGTGAACAGGACGATCGACAGCACGGGGTTGTCTACCCAGACCGTTGCCAGCAGCGCCAGCATGCCGATCGACACACTGGCCGCGATGTGCCAGCGGCGCTCGTTCTTGCGGTCGGAGTGGCGGCCCAGCCACACGGTGGCGATGGCGGCGGCCACGTACGGAATCCCGGTGATGACGCCGATCTGGGTGTCGCTGAAGTCGCCGAGGTTCCCGATGATCGTGGGCAGCCAGAAGCTGATGAGGTAGACGCCCGCCAGGAGGGCGAAGTAGACGAAGCCCAGCAGGTAGAGCCGGGGGTTGCGCAGCGCGCTGGTGAACTTGTGCTCCTGGTGGGTGACGGAGCTGTCGACGTCGTCCTGGAGCAACTGGCGCTCCTCGGGCGAGAGCCACGTCGCGTCCTTGGGGCGGTCGCTGAGGACCACGGGGACCAGCAGGCCGAGGATCACGGCAGGAATCGCCTCGATGACGAACATCCACTGCCAGCCGCCCATCCCGAGCGCTCCGTCGAAGTGGTCGAGGATCGCACCGGAGACTGGCCCGCCGATGGCGCCGGCGAACGCGGCGGCGGCCAGGAAGGAGGCGGACGCGGCACCGCGCCGGGACCCCGAATACCAGTAGGTGAGGTAGAGCAGGATCGCGGGGACGAACCCGGCTTCGAACATGCCCAGCAGGAATCGGACGATGTAGAACTGCAGCGGCGTGGTGACGAAGGCCGTGGCGGCCGATGTGACGCCCCACAGAACCATGATCCGCAGGATCGTCCGGCGGGCACCGATCTTGGTCATGAGCAGGTTGCTCGGGATCTCGAAGATCACGTAGCCGATGAAGAAGATTCCCGCGCCGAGCCCGTACACGGTGTTGCTGAACTCGAGGTCGTCGAGCATCTGCAGTTTGGCGAACCCGACGTTGATGCGGTCCAGGTAGGACACCATGTAGCAGAGGAAGATGAACGGGATCAGGCGGCGCGTGACCTTCTTGTAGACCTGGTCGAGCGATGTCGACGAGGAATTCCGGCCCGCAAGGTTCGACTCCACGGTCATGACGCTCATCTCTCTCGATCCCGGCCTCGGGCGTTGCGCGGCACGGCCAGTGGCGCTCGACGTACCGGACTGTGCACGGCTCGCTTTGTGTGTCCTGCATCCTGAATGCAGGCCCACGGCTGTGTCAACCGTCACTCTCGGACGCCGAGCTGTGCGCGTCCGCCCGGTAGGTTCAGCTGAGGGTGTCGAGGTGGCTCTGGAGGCCGACGCGCCAGTCGCACGGGTGGAAGCCCGCGCGGTGGATCTTGACCAGGTCGAGCACGCTGTTCAACGGCCGGGGCGCGATCCCGGTCTTCCCCGCGAAGTACTCAGTGGTGGTCACGCGGGTCACGTCGTCGGCGGACCGGCCCCGGGCGCTGAACACGGCAGCGGCGACGTCGGCCCAGCTCGCCGGTTCGCCGTCACCGGTCAGGTTGTAGGTGCCGTACGGCGCCCGGTTCTCCACGAGGTGCCGGATGCCGGAGGCGAGGTCGCCTGCGAAGGTCAGCCGGCCGATCTGGTCGTCGACGACCGACGGGGAGATGCCTCGGTCGGCCAAATCGGCCATGGTGCGGACGAAGTTGCGGCCCTCCCCCACCACCCAGGTGGTGCGGATCAGCCAGTGCCGCTCGATCGCGGTGACGCGGGCGTCGCCGTCGGCCTTGCTGCGCCCGTAGACGCTCAGCGGCGAGGGCGGGAGGTCTTCCGGGATGGGCCCCTCGTGGCTGCCGTCGAAGACGTACTCGCTGGAGAGGTGCACGAGCGCGAAACCGTGCTCCTGCGCGGCATCGGCGAGGTGGCCGACCGCGTCCACGTTGGCGGCGCGCACGGCGCCGAGGTTGGCCGGGTGCTCGGCGGCGTCGACGGCGGTCCAGGCGGCGGCGTTGAGGACGACGTCGACGCCGGCCCAGTCGAACGCGCGCACCGCTCCGGGGTCGGTGACGTCGAGCCCGGCGCGGTCGAGAGCGACCGCCTCGGGGAATTCACGCCGCAGCGCGCGGCCGAGCTGGCCGCCCGCGCCGACGACGACCGCCTTCACTGCCCCTGAGCCGCGTACTGCGCCTCGACGCCGGCCTTGAGCGGACGCCACCAGTTCTCGTTCTCCCGGTACCAGTCGATGGTGGCGGCCAGGCCGTCCCGGAACTCGGTGTACCTCGGCGTCCAGCCCAGCTCGGCGCGCAGCTTGGTGGCGTCTATCGCGTAGCGCAGGTCGTGGCCGACGCGGTCGGTCACGGAGTCGAAGGCGTCCGCGGACTGGCCGGTGAGCTCGAGGATCAGGCCGAGCACCTCGCGGTTGTTCTTCTCGCCGTCGGCGCCGATCAGATAGGTCTCGCCCGAGCGGCCGCGGTCGAGGATCGCGTGCACGGCCGAGTTGTGGTCCTCGACGTGGATCCAGTCGCGCACGTTCTCGCCCGCGCCGTAGAGCTTGGGGCGCAGACCGGAGAGCACGTTGGTGATCTGGCGCGGGATGAACTTCTCGACGTGCTGGTAGGGCCCGTAGTTGTTGGAGCAGTTCGAGATGGTGGCGTGGATGCCGAAGGAACGCACCCACGCCCGGACCAGCAGGTCGGAGCCGGCCTTGGTCGAGGAGTACGGGCTGCTCGGGTTGTACGGCGTCTCCGGCGTGAACTTCGCCGGGTCGTCGAGCTCCAGGTCGCCGTAGACCTCGTCGGTGGAGATGTGGTGGTAGCGAACCCCGTGCTTGCGCACCGCCTCGAGCAGCGTGAAGGTGCCGACGATGTTGGTCTGCAGGAACGGCGACGGGTCGCGCAGCGAGTTGTCGTTGTGCGACTCGGCGGCGAAGTGGACGACGACGTCGGAACGGCCGACCAGCCGGTCGACGACGTCGGCGTCGGCCACGGAGCCGTGCACGAACTCGATGTCGTCGCGGACAGGCACGAGCGAGGCCTCGTTGCCGGCGTAGGTGAGCGCGTCGAGGACCGTCACCTCGAACTCAGGATGGTCGCGCAGTGTCTGGTGCACGAAGTTGGCGCCGATGAAACCGGCACCCCCGGTGACGAGCATGCGCATCGTCTGCGAACTCCTAAGCCGTCATCCCCGCCGGAGCGGAATCCCGCCCGGCTGCCGCCTGTGGCGGGTCATGTCCTGGGACGACGGTAGCCGCGAGCAACGGCGATTTCCCGGCAGCAACCCCTACGGAGTGAGGGCGCGGCGCCGCGACGAGGGGCGGCGGTCTCGGATGCGCGTGCATGACGAGGGCCGACCGGGCACACCGCCGCGGACGTCAGCCTGCCGCCGTGACCGCCGTCCGGACCTCGTCGGCCAGCTTCCCGGCAGAGGCCACTGTCGGATGCACTCCGTCCGTCGTTGCCTCCGGCGCGGCGAGGATCGCCGCAAAATCGGCCACTTGCGCACCGGCGTCCGCGGCCAGCGCCCGGACGCCTTCGTTCAGCTCATCGGCCTCCGTCCCGTGCCACGGCTGGACCGTCGTGACCACGACGACGTCGGCGCGCCTGGACGCGACCCGGACGGCCTCTCGCAGGTTGCGGAGGATCGTGGCCGTGTCGACCCCGAGGCGCAGGTCGTTCGTGCCCGCCCCGACCACGATGACGTCCGCTTCGACGTCGTCCGCGCGCAGCCTGTCGAGCACCTGCTGCGACGTCTGGCCCTGCACCGCCGCGTTGCGGCCGTCCGCGAACTCGTCCTCGCAGATCAGGTGCGAGTACCAGGACTCCTCGCCGTGCAGGCCGAGATGCGCCCGGCTGTCGGCCTCGGTGATGGAGTCGCCATAAGCGACCAGCACGGACCCCTCGTCGCGCCCGAACCACGACGCGCACTCCGCGTTCGCCACCCCACCGGCGAAGTCGCGGGTCAGGGTGCCAGGGATCAGCACGGAGCCTCCGACGAGAAGCGCGAGAGCGCCGATGATCGCTACCCAGCGGCGCCGCCGTGCCATGCCGGGCAACGTACGGGAGAACCGCCACCGCCCGGTACCACCCGCCGGCCGCGAGAGGCGCTCCTGCTGTGTACCGGGGCATCCGGTTCTGGGTCGACCGCGGCGCCCCGGCCCGCCAGCTCGTGTCTCGCGCGGGCTCTCGACCCGACTTGGCTGACCCACCCCGCCGTCCCTGCCCGACGGAAGCAGAACCGTCGGGATACGGTCGCCTCCGCCGTCCCCTCGGGAGCGGACAGGCTGGACGGGGGCGCATGAGCACGGACGAACCAGGTACGCCACGGGCCCACGGCACCCTGTCCGGTCAGCGGATCGTGGGCCCTGCGGGGAATGCGTCGGACGGGGGCGCGGCACCAACGCGCTCGCTCGTTCGTTCTCCGGTACGAGCTGGTCGGATCGACGAGACGGTCCACCTTCCCCCTCCCGAAGGTCAGGTCCCATGACCTGGTTGCTGGTCGTCGGAGCTGTGTGGACGACGCTCGCCGTCGTCGTGGGATGGGTGGTCGGCCGCTCCGTCCGGCTCGCCGACCGCCGACAGCCACCGCAGGACTCCCTCGACGTCCCGGACAACGTGCCGCCCGACTGGACAAACCCGCAGACGCAGTCACACTTGGCCGCAGTACGCGCCCCACGTCGTCCTCGGTTCAGAAGGGAGCGCCGGTGACCAGGCGGTTCCCGCTCGCTCCGGCACGACTCCTGTCCTCCCCGGCCGGCGCTCCGGCCAGGGCGCACGCACACTGGTTCCGCTGGGATGGCGAGAACCCGTTCGGCAACGGCTCGGTGTACCGCTGCCGCTGCGGCGCCGTGCGTCCCGGCCTCTGATCCCGCTCCGCCTCTCGCACCGGCGCTCCACGTCCCCTTGACCGTCGATGTGCGATTGCATCGATCGCGGTCACGGAGAGTCAACCCGGGCCGCGCGTCGCTCGTGTTCTCCGTTCGATCACGTTCCGGGGTTGTTCCGGATGGCACTCCCGCCGATCGTTGCGCAGGAGAACTCTTGGTTCGGAAGAGTCTGCAGGAGCGTCAGTTGTCCTTTCGCGGAAGCACGGCAGCGAAGGTGCGGCCCCATGGTCGCGCCTCCTCCGACGCTGACGCGAGGTCATCGGACTCCCCTTCTGCGCGGCAACGGCAGCACCTCCTCACCGGCCTGCTGCTGCTCGGCTTCTGCGCCGCACTCGTGACCCTGGCCGACGTCGCCCTGGCCGACCCCGGCGAGCGCGGCCGGCCCGCCACGCCGGCATCGCAGGAGCAGCCCGCCGGTGCACCAGAGCACGTCGCGCCTCGCACCGGGGTCGCACCCCCGCCGGCGAGCGCAGTCCCGGCCGTGACGCCGGCGGGAGGAGACGCGGCCACCGGCGCCGGCGCGGCCCCCTCCAACGAACTGCCGGCCGCTGCAACCGAGCCCGCGCGAGGGCCGAGCCCGGTGGTGCCCGCTCCGGCGACCGGTGTCACCGGCGCCGTGACCGAGGCCGACGTCGTCGAGACAGAGCCGGCCATCGTGCACGCGCCGGATCCATCCGCTGCGGCGCTGGCAGGCGGCGACGGCGCTCCAGAGGCCGTGCTCGACGGCGAAACGGCCGCCGACGCGGCGGTTCCCGTCACCGCGCCCGTCACGACCGCGCCCGCCACGACCGAGCCTGCGGCCGCCACAGCTCTCGTCCGTGAGCAGGATCCGGATGTCACCGGCACCGGGGCGCAGCCCTCGCCGGCTGCCACGGCTCAGCCCACCGGCACGGGGAGCGAGCCGATCGCCGCCACCGCGCACGCCCAGCCGCGCCTGCTGCCGATCGACGTGCCGGTGCGTCCTGCCGCGCCGCCCGGGCCCGCAGGATTGCCGTACGCGCCCCCCGCCCCGGCAGTTCCTGCGCCGGCGTCACCGCCGTCCGCGGCGTCGGCCTGCGGTAGCGTCCTCCTCGGGCACGGTCAGAGCGAGCCCCATCCGGATCCCTCGCTCGCCGGCCTGCACGCAGGCCTCCCGGCGTCCATCGTCGGCTCATCGGCCCGTGCCGGCCTCGGCTTCGTCCCTGCCGTCGTCGGCGGCGCCGCCGACTCGGGGGCCACACCCGACTGACGCCGGTCGTGCTGCGCCCAGTCATGGCACATGCACCACCCGCCGCTCCGGACCACCGGGGCCGCCTCGGGGATCTCGTCGATCCCTCTTCGCTCCCGGTCCGCTCCCGGGCCCCGTGCTTCACCGAGGACCTGCTCCATGACCAGTGACGCCATCCGCTCCCAGCACACCGTCCCCGGTGCGTATCCCGGATCCGACCGGCCGAATGCGGCCGACCGGCTGCGCGGTGCGGGCACCGTGGCCCGCCGTGCGTGGCGCGGCCCGTTCGTCAGACGCCTCGTCCTGTGGGACGCCCTCTGCGCGTCCGCGGCCGCGGGGGTGGGGCTGCTCGCCCGCTTCGGCCCGACCGAGGGCGGGATCTCCACCGCGTCGTTGGTCATCGCGGTGACGCTGCCGGCCGTCTGGGTCTTCTCGATGCTGGTTGCTGCCAGCTACGAGAGCCGGTTCCTGTGGGAGGGACCTGAGGAGTTCCGCCGGGTTTTCTTCGCCGCCGCGCTGCTGCTCGCCCTCGTGGGCACGGTGTCGTGGGGGCTCGAGCTCGAGGTGGCCCGCGGCTTCGTCGTCGTCGCCCTCCCACTGGCAACCCTCCTGACGCTCGCGAGCCGTCAGGCCCACCGGTGGTGGCTGCGCCGCCAGCGGGTGCACGGCAGGTTCCAGCAGACGACGTTGCTCGTCGGGCACCGGAACGGGGTCGTGGCGATGCGAGAGCAGCTGCACCGCGACGTGAGCCACGGGTACCGCGTGATCGGCTGCTGCCTGCCGTCCGCCTCGGGCGCGCGGGAGACGTTCGACGGGCTGCCGGTGCTGGGCGGACCCGAGGACGTGATCGAGGTGGTCCGCCGCTACGAGGTGGACACGGTGGCGGTACTGCCCTCACCCGAACTGGACGGCTCGGCGCTGCGCCGGCTGGGCTGGGAGCTGGAGAAGACCCGGGCCGACCTGCTCCTCGCCCCGTCGGTGTCCGAGGTCGCCGGTCCCCGCATCCGCGTGCGACCTGTGTGCGGGCTGTCGCTCCTGCACATGGAGCGCCCGGAACTACGAGGGATGCGGCGGCTGGTCAAGGAGTCGTTCGACCGCACCTCTGCCGCTCTGCTCCTCGTCGTGCTGGCGCCTCTCCTCGTGGCGGCGGCCCTCGCCGTCAAGCTCGACAGCTCCGGCCCGGTCTTCTTCCGCCAGGAACGGGTGGGCCGCGACGGACGCCGGTTCGCGATGCTCAAGTTCCGGAGCATGCGGCCCGACGCCGAGCGCCTCGTCGCCCGGCTGGCCCCGATGAGCGACGGCAACGGGGTGCTGTTCAAGATGCGGCACGATCCCCGGGTCACCCGGGTGGGCAGGATCCTGCGGCGCTACTCCGTGGACGAACTGCCGCAACTGCTCAACATCCTCAAGGGGGACATGTCCCTCGTCGGGCCCCGACCGCCGCTGCCGTCGGAGGTCGAGCGGTTCGGTGTGGAGATGAACCGCCGGCTGGTGGTCAAGCCGGGGCTGACGGGGCTGTGGCAGGTCAGCGGCCGGTCGAACCTGTCCTGGGACGACTCGGTGCGCCTGGACGTCCACTACGTGGACAACTGGTCGCTGCTGATGGACCTGACCATCCTGTGGCGGACAGTAGGCGCCGTCCTGAAGGGCGACGGCGCCTACTGAGCCGACCCGCTCAGCTCACCGGTAACCCGGCGAGGTGTAGCCCCGCCCGACGGAACCCGCCGGGACGAAATCCCCCGTCGCCGGCCGCCCTTCGCGGACGCCTCCGGCCACCTTCGGCGCTGACGGCCACGAGGCGACCCCGTCCTTGATGACCGCCGGGCAGCTTCGGTCGTCGCTCTGCGGCCACACGCTGGTGCCGAACGACCGGCCCGCACGGCCGGCGATGTAGACGTTGTCGAGCGCCAACGGATAGCTACCGACACCGCATTCGATCCTGATGAACTGTCCCCCGCGGTCGATCGGGGTGACCTCGGAACTGCCGACGTTCGCGTTCCTGATCGTGCCGCGTCCGATGGCTCCGAGGTCACGTCGCACCTGGATGCCCTGGTAGTTCGTCGAGCCGGTCAGGCGGTCGATGCGGAACTCCCGCACACCGCCCCAGGGCTGGAAGACATCGGCGTGGTTGACCGAGTAGGTGCCGCGCAGGGCCTCCATGCGCACGTTCTGGATCTGCACGACGGCGTCCGGCGCGTTCACCGCGATGCCGTCGGCCTGGGAGCCGTCGACCGCGCCGTTGATGAGGACGCCCTCGATGTGCACGGTCCCGGTGCACTTGTGGATGTAGATGGCGCGCTGGTCGTTCCCGTCGATCCGCGCGGTCGGGAGGACGTCGATCTGCCCGCCCATGATGACGGCGTTGCGACAGTTGGCGATGATGAACGGCGCGACCGGGCGGGACGGGTCCAGCTCGATGCGGACGTCCCCACCCCGGGCGCCCACCGTGGTGACGGAGGTCGTCGACGTGATGCGGGTGACCGGGTAGTTCTTCCAGCCGGCCGGCGGCGCCCAGCTGAGCGCTCCAGCGGCGGCAGCGGTCGCCGGCGTCGTGGCGGCGGTGGTGCCACTTCCGGGGGTGACGGGAGGGCTGCTGCTCTGCCGGGCAGCAGGGGCGGCCGGCTTGGTCGGGGCAGCCGGGGCGGCCTCGTCCTCCGCCTCGGCGGCCAGGCCCTGCGCCCGGGCGCCCGCCTGGGCACGGGCTCCGGCCGCGTTGGCCGCCTGCTCCTCCTCCGGCTCGATCGCGGAACCGGTCGCCGGGCCTGCGGCGCCGGGCGCCTCCTCGCCGGACGAACCGGCGACGCCGGTCTGGCTGCCCTTGCCGGCACCTGCGGCGGAGCTGTCGGCGACGCCGGCCTGCTGGCTCGCGACCACCCCGGCCTTCTCGCCAGGCACGACCTGGTGCATCGAGAACACGAGCACGAGGAACGCGATCAGCCGTTGCACCCACGAGCGGCCACGACGGCCACTACTCCACCACTGTCTGCTACCGGTTCGTGACACAAACCGACGGTAGCATCACGGTTACGTAACGCAAGGACCATTCGACTCAACGTTTCCCTGCGGCGGACGGGTGGGTGCGGCTCGCCCGGTCGGTTCCAGCAGCTCAGGGCGGGAATGGACAGTGAGCCGCCAGGACGCCACGCCCGGTGTCATTTCTCGGCGCCGGCCCCGCGCCGGCCGAGAAGGCCGAACGGTCGCATGCGACGGCGCGGCTCCGGCCGGCGATCACCGGCCGGGCCGTCATCGGGGAGCGGGTCGGTGCGGGCCTCGTGCAGGAAGGAGGCGGTGACCGAGGCGGCGGTCGAGGAGTCGAGCCCAGGGTGCTCCGCGATCAGCCCGCCCAGCACCCGGAGCAGCGCCTCGGCCACGACCTGCCCCACTTCCTGATGAGCTTCGATCGGTCGGCCCATCGGGTCGGCGATGTCGTCGTCGTCCCCGCCGCTGCGCCGGCCGCGTGCCGCCGCCAGGGCGGCGACCAGTGCGCGTGCCCGACTCCCGAAGTTCTCCCCCATCGGGCGCTCGCCGTCGACGACATCGAGCAGGGCCGCCGCCTCCCGCAGGGTGAACGTGCGTGACAGCGCACGCGGAACGAGTTCGAGCACCGTCCGACGGTGCTCGCGCGTGAGAGTGAGCACGAGGTCGGCCTCGGCGACCATGCCCGCCTCGAGCTGCCG
Organism: Blastococcus atacamensis; assembly: GCF_002938425.1. Lineage (GTDB taxonomy): Bacteria > Actinomycetota > Actinomycetes > Mycobacteriales > Geodermatophilaceae > Blastococcus > Blastococcus atacamensis. Next base: position 39,188 of record NZ_POQU01000007.1, read on the forward strand.
GGCCGTGAATCCGGCGGGTTTCCCACCCAGGCCCTCCAGGACCAGCGCGGTGTCGGGATGCATCCCCGAGCCGCTGCGGGCTCGCGTGCCGGCGCTGGACAGGCGCATGTCGCCCGCCGCCGTCCCGAGGACCTCGTGCAGATAGGCACGCCCGAGCCGCTCCCCGAGGGCGGATCGGCAGATGTTGCCCGTGCACACCAGCAGAACGGTGAAGGGGGTTGTCGAGATCTCTCGTTCGGGCACGGCTCGAGTGTGGCGGGCCGTGGGGGTTCCTCGACACCTCCGTGGGGGTGGACTCCTCCCAATGGATGGCGCGGACTAGGCGCGAGGCAACATTCATGGAACATTGACGTTTCGAGTGTGCGCCCGGGGCCACCCATTTTCCGACACGCCCGCTACCGCGAGAAGGACCGACGATGCCCCGGAGCGGGATGAACACGACTCTCCGCGAGTCCCTCCGACCCGTGCACCGCACGATCGCCAGCCTGCTTCCCCTGCCCGCCAGACGGCGCTATCTCTATCTGGCCGGCCACGGCCGACTGCCTCGCCTCCGTGAGCCACGCCTGTTCACGGAGAAGATCAATTGGCGGATCGTCCACGACCGCCGACCGGAACTGGCGTGGACCTGCGACAAGCTCGCGATGAAGGACTACGCGATGGGTCTGCACCAGGAGACCGGCGTCGAGGTGCCCGAGACGCTGTGGTCGGGCGACGACCTGGGCGCCGTGCTCGGCCGGACCTTCCACCGCCCGTGGGTGCTCAAGCCGAACCACCGGAGCGGCCTCGTCCGGTTCGGGCGCGCCTCCGAGCCGGTCGACGCGCAGCTGGTGGAGTCGACCAGGACATGGCTGCGCGACGACCAGAGCGTCCTGCTCGGCGAGTGGGCCTACAGCCAGGCGCGGAAGTTGTACGTGATCGAGGAGGACATCTCCGCAGGGGAGCCGCTGGACGACTACAAGTTCCTCGTGTTCGGCGGCAAGGTCGTCGTGATCCAGGTGGATCGCGGCAGGTTCACGAGCGGCCACGCGCGCACCTTCTACACCCGCGACTGGCAGCCCGCTCCCGTCGCGGACATCGTGTCGATCGGCGAGCAGGTACCCGCGCCGGAAAACTTGGACGCCATGGTGCACGCGGCCGAAGCGCTCGGCGGCGCCTACGACTTCATGCGGATCGACCTCTACAGCACGCGGGGCAAGGTCTGGCTCGGTGAGCTCACGCCGTATCCCGCCGGCGGCACGATCCCGTTCGAACCGCGCCAGTTCGACCGCTACCTCGGTGAGCAGTGGACCCTGCCGAGTCTCAGCACCGTCTCGGGCCGGTGATTCCCACCCCCACCGCACACGACGGGCCTAGGTCCGTCAGCGGACCTCCAGCCGTTCCCGCAAGCGCTGGGCATGCCGCGGAACAGCCGCGTCGCACCGCAAGGTCGGCGTGATCCAGGTGGACTCGGAGGACTTCGAGGACAGGTGTGGGCGGCCGAGGTGCTCGGTCGCCCCTTCGGTGTCATGCGCGTCGATCTCTACGACGTGCACGGCTCGATCTGGTTCGGCGAGGTCCCCCCGTACCCGGCCGGCGGCGACCGCACCGTGATACGAGTACTCAACGTGGGACCGACGGTCGACCAGCCGGGCGGGATGGCGTCCGTCGTGGCCGAGCTCGTCACCCAGAACGAACAGAGTGCCTCGCCCGTGGACCTTCGCGTCGTCGACTCCGGCGGAATCGGCTCGCCGCCGCGGCGCGGCGCTCGGTTCGCCCGTGTCCTGCTCGGCGCGGCCACCGCCCGCGTGGATGTCGCCCATCTCCACGTCGCCTCCCGCGGCAGCACCTGGCGGAAGGCGGCCGTCGCCCGGGCGTGCTCGCTGCGCCGGCTGCCCTACGGGATCCACCTGCACGGCGCCGGGTACGCCGCCTTCCTCTCCTCATCCGCACCGGCCCGGAAGCGCCTGGTCGAGCGCTTCTTCCACGGCGCCGCCTACGTCGTGGTCCTGGGCGAACCGTGGGCACGTCTCGTCGCCGACGAGCTCTCCGTCCCCCGGTCGAAGATCCATGTGGTCCACAACGGCGTCGCGGGTGGGGCCGCACCCGTCGTGCCCTGGCCCGCGGACCGCCGGAAGCGGGTGGTCTTTCTCGGCCAGATCGGCGCACGGAAGGGCGTGCCGGAGCTGTTGCAGGCCTTCGAGCAGCTCGACGCCGTCCCGGACGCCGAACTGGTGCTCGCCGGCCCTCCGTCCCCGTCGGAGCCGGACGTCGTCCGCCAGGTGGAGGAGGCCGCCCGCGCCCGACCGGGCCGGATCAGCTACGTGGGCGCGCTGTCCCGGGCCAGGTCCCAGGAGTTGCTGGGCGAGGCCTACGTCCTGGCGCTGCCCAGCCATGCGGAGGGGCTCCCGATGGTGGTGATCGAGGCCATGTCACAGGGCGTTCCGTGTGTGACGACGCCCGTGGGCGCCATGGAGGAAGCGGTCACCGACGGCGTGAACGGTCTTCTCGTCGAGCCGGGGAACACCGACGCCCTGGCCGAGCAGCTACGCCGGCTGCTGGACGACGAGCCGCTGCACGACGCGATGGCCCGCTCGGCCTACGACACCTGGATGCGAGGCTTCGACGCACGCTCCATGTACGAGGACATCCGGGCGCTGTGGGTGCAGACGGCCGGTCGAGCGGTCGGCGGGAGCGGCAACCGCGCTCAGTAGGCACCGCGACCGCGGACGACGGCCCCGACGGTCTTCCAGAGAATCATGAGGTCGAAGCTGAGCGACCAGTTCTCCACGTAGCGGACGTCGATGCGCACCGAATCGTCCCAGGAGAGATCCGAGCGCCCGCTGATCTGCCACAGACCGGTGATGCCCGGCTTCACCAGGAAGCGCCGGCGCATGTCGGCGCCGTAGCGCTCGGTCTCGCTCGGCAGCGGCGGCCGCGGACCGACCAGGCTCATGTCGCCGCGCAGCACGTTGAGCAACTGGGGCAGCTCGTCGAGGGAGTACCGGCGCAGTGCCCGGCCCACCCGGGTCACCCGCGGGTCGGCCTTGCTCTTGTAGAGCACCCCGTTGCCGTCGTTGGCGGCCGTGAGCACATCGGTCATCTGGTCGGCACGATGCACCATGCTCCGGAACTTGAGCATCGAGAAGGTCTGCCCGTCGCGGCCGACGCGCGTCTGCCGGAAGAGCACCGGCCCGCGGCTGGTGGTCTTGACCGCCAGCGCGATGCCGAGGAACAACGGGAAGGTGAAGGCCAGCGCCAACGCTGCCAGACCGCCATCGACGGCGGCCTTGCCCAGCCGTCGCACGCCGCGCAGCTCGGGCCGCTCGACATGCAGCAGCGGCAGCCCGCACACCGGCCGGATGCCCACGCGCGGACCGACGAACTCGGTGACGGCGGGCGCGAGCAGCAGCTCGGCCTCGGTCGTCTCCAGTTCCCAGCCGAGCCGGCGCAGCGCCGCACCGTCCAGCTCGGGGCACGGCATGACCGCCACCGTGTCGACCTCGTACCGATGGACGACGTCGACCACCTCGTCGATCGCGCCGAGCACGGGGAGACCCTGGAAGTCGGCGGAGCCGTCGACGTCACGCCCGCCCGGGAGACAGCAGCCGATCACCCGGTAACCGTGGTAGGCCGCCCGCTCCAGCTGGGCGTGCAGCGAGGCCACGGCGCCCCGATGCCCTACCACGACCGTCGTCTGCTGGAACGCGCCGTCGGTGCGGGCCCGGTGCAGCCGCTGCCTGCGCCAGTAGCGCTGCAGCAGGGTCAGCAGCGTCGCCAGCGGAATCGTGACGACGACGAAGCCCCTCGAGATATCCAGGTCCAGGCCCCACGCCACCGCGGCCACGAGGGCGAACAGGAGCACGGCCGAGTCGAAGACGCGCCGGAACTCGTCGGGCCCCACCCAGAGGAAACGCTCCTCGTAGGTGCGCCCGACGTGCATGGCGGCCAGCCAGAGGACGGGCAGGAGCACCGCGGCCCAGAGGGAGTCCGCAGTCGCACCCTCCGCGTAGGTGCCGAACCGGACGAAGTAGCCGATGACCGACGCGAGGACGACGCAGACGGCATCGCCGAGGATGATGTCGCGGACGTAGGCCGACCGCCAGGCGCGACGGGCACTCGTCCCCTCACCGCGGAGGCGCCGGATGAGGGAGAGCCGGGAGCCGGTCCTGACGAGGCCGTCGGTGAAAACGCCCTCGCGCGAATGGATGGAGATCCTGCACCCCCGTGCATCAGGTCGTTGTTCCGGCGTCAGCAGCACTGGGCCCAGCGCGTCCAGAGCGCAGGGTGATGGGCGGCATTGCCCGAGCCACGTCAACCCACAGTAACCACGCGGGTCAAAGACCTAACACGAAATCCGTCACAGTACGCAATGGCGACGGACGGTCACGCAGAGTCAGGAACCGGAATGTCACCGTCTGGTCGCGCCGGAGGGCTTCGTCTTCGACGCCACCGCGTCCCCGCTCGGCGGACCACTGGGCCGCCGAGCCGCCCGGCGCTTCTTGGTGGCCGTACCCTGCTCCGCCGGCGGCGTCGGCGCGGCCCGCGGGGCACGCGCAGGTGCCGCGGCCTCGGATGCGGGGACGGGGACGGGGACGGGGACGTCGGAGTCGTAGCCGTACACCCTCGACGCGTCGGCCGAGGGCGGCACGACGGTGAGCACGACGCCCAGCGTCTTCGCCCCGACCCGGGTCAGCACCGCCGCCGACTGCTCCAGTTCCTCGCGCCGGGTCTTCCCGTGCTGGACGGTCAGCACGACCCCGTCCATGACCACGGCGACCGCACTGCCGTCGGAGACGGGCAGCAGAGGTGGCGTGTCGAAGATGACGAAGTCGTTGCGGGCCCGCAGGTCGTCGACCAGGCCGGCGAGCCGGGACGATGACAGCAGTTCGCTCGGGTTGGGCGGGATCGACCCCGCCGCGAGCACGGACAGGTTGCCGTTGCCGTAGGTCTGCAGGACGTCTCCCAGGTCTGCGGCACCGGACAGGATGCTGGTGAGGCCGGCCCCGTCCACCAGACCCAGGTACTTGGTCACCCGAGGACGCCGCAGATCCGCTTCCACGATGGCCACCCGGTGACCGCCCTCGGCCAGGCTGATGGCCAGGTTGACCGCCACCGTGCTCTTGCCCTCCCCTGCCACCGAACTGGACACCATGATCACGCGCGGCGGCTGGTCGACGTTCAGGAACTGCAGGTTGGTGCGCATCTGACGGAAGCTCTCCGCGGCCGCGGACCGGCTGTGCCGCGCCAGGACGTGCTCCTTGGCGAGGTGGGGGTCACGGGTGACGACACCGATCACCGGCGCACCCGCCACGGCGGAGGCGACCTTCGGGTCCCGCACCGAGCGGTCCAGCCGCACCCGGAAGTACGCGCTGGCGAAGCCGACGACCAGTCCGATCACCAGGCCGACGGCGATGTTCCGGTAGAGGTTCGGCGACGCGGGCGAGGTGGGCACCTCGGGACTGTCGAGGACGGTGACCTTGACGGGGACCGTCGTCACCGGAGGCTCTGCCGGGTCCGTGGGCGTCGTCGTGGTCGTCTCCACCTCTTCCACGAGGAGGGTGAACTCGCTGGCGATGGCGGCGGCCAGGTCCCGGGCGCGCTCCGGCGAGGAATCCGTGACCACGATGTCCAGGACCGTGGTGTCCGGGATCACCGAGGCCTCGATCCTCTCCTGCAGCTCCCGCGGGGAGAGCTCCAGCTCGAGATCCGAGATCACCCGGTCGGCCAGCCGCTCGCTGGTGAGCAGCTGGACGTAGGACGTGACCCGGTTCTGGGAGAACTGGCTGCCCTGGAAGGCGGCGGCGGTGGACGTCGCATCCGTCGACGTCACGAACAGCTGCGTGGCGGAGGTGTACGTCGGCGTCATCAGCAGAGCGGTCACGGCACCGACCGCTCCGCCGAGGAGGAGCCCGATCACGGGCAGGAACCACCCGGCCCGGAGCGCCGCCATCGTGTCTCTGAATTCCACTGATTCCTCGTTTCCGGTATCCGACCCCCGCACGGGTGCCAGGTGCAGCCTTTCTACGACGGCGCCGTTCATGGTGCCGGGCGCCACCCCCGACCGAGCAGTTGCTAGGCCGAGTTCCCCTGCGTGCCGCGCTCAGGGTTCGACGTCGCGGTGCCCGGCGGATGTGACCCCGCCACGCACGCCGTCCAGTACGTGACGAAGGTGTGCTTGACGGCGTCCGTCGAGTACCGCTCCTGCACCCGCTTCCGGGCCATCCGGCCCAGTTGCCGCGCCATGTCCGGCGAGTCGGCGATCCGGCGGATCGCCGCTCCCAGGGCCAGCGGATCGGCCGGTGGTACGACGAGACCCGTGTCACCGATCACCTCGGCCACCTGGCCGACGTCCGTGCCGATGACCGGCGTCCCCAGGCTCATCGACTCCAGGATGCTCATCGGCATGGCCTCGGCCCGGCTGGGCAGGACGAGGGCGACCGCGGTCCGCAGCCGGGCGAGCACCTCGGCCGGTTCGACCGAACCCTCGACGACGACGCCGTCGGGAAGGGGCGCCGGCAGGTCGAAGCGGGGTTCGAGACCCCCGAAGACGGTGAGCTGGTGGCCGGTCACCTGCGCCGCGGCCCAGGCCTCGAGCAGGACGTCCGCGCCCTTGCGCAGCCCGACCTCACCGGCGAAGACGAACCCGGAGCGCGCGTCGGAGGACGGTTCGTCGTCGACCGGCACCGCGTTGGCGACCTTGATCGTCGGCACGCCCAGCGGTTCCAGCACGTCGGACGCCGGGTCGGTCAGCACGAACACCGCCGACGGCCACCGCAGCACCCGGCCGGCCAGCCGGCGGTGCTCGCGCACGAAGGCGACGAACTGCGAGCCGTGCACCAGGACGGTGCAGTGGACGCCGCGCCGGCGGGCGATCCCGAGCAGCAGTCCTTCCCGGAGGAACGACCCCTGCTGGGTCAGGTGGAAGTGCCAGACGTCGGTGGAACTCGTCGGCGCGAACACGACGCGCAGCGCCGTCCGGACGAAGGACGTCAGCGTGCGGCGGCGGTTCCCGTGCCAGTAGGTCGGCCACTCCCGGACCTCGAGGTCCGGGTCGGCCCACGAGTTCATGGTGCGCACCACGGAGGCCACACCGCCGGCGCCCTGGGACGCGTTGCCGATCTGGGTCACGCGCAGGGCGCTGCGCGCCCCGGCGGTCACGATGTCCCGCCCCCTGCTCGGCGGATCACGACGTCGGGCGGGTCGAGGTCGTCGGTCCGGAGGTCCTGCGGATCCCGGAGCAGTACCAGCCCGCGCTCGGCGAGCTCGCGGACCACCTGGAGCTGGTGGTCGTCGACGTGTTCCCCGCGCTCGACGCGCCGGGGGACGACCAGGGGCCGGACGCCGAGTTCGAGTGCTCGCAGGAGCGTGCCCACGCCGGCATGGGTGACGAACACGTCGCTGTCGGCCACGAGCCGGTCGAAGACCTCGGCGCCCAGCTCCCGGTTCACCTCGCCCGGGAGGTCGTCGCGGTCCGTGGCGCCCAGCTGCCACGTGACCGTGTCGCCGGGACGGAGCTGGTCGCGCACGGCGTCCACCAGCGAGTCGAACCGGAACGGCTGGATGGTGCCCAGGCTGACGAAGATGCTGCGCGGGGCGCCTTCCTCCCGGACGACGGGATCGGGCACCGGGACGACCGCGAAGTCGTCCAGCAGCGAGGGACCCAGCCGCCAGCCGGGCCGATCGGCCCAGGAGGCGTGCTGGCTGTAGCGCTCGACCCCGGGGAGGCGTTCGAGGATGCGGCCGGTGGCCGATGGGCCGTCGAAGCGCGAGACGCTCTCGATGTAGACGACCGGTATCCGCCGGACCTTGCCGATCACGTAGGCGGCGAGGCCGATCGCGGCGCCGGTGCTGAGGACGACGTCGAACTGCTCGCGGCGCGTCTGCCGGTAGAGCCGGACGACCGCGCGGAGCGTCTGCCGGACGCCGCGAGGCGGTACGTAGTCGAGGAGGACGACGCTGCGACCGTGCAGGAGCGATCGGCTCTGCTCCGAGGGGAACGTGGCGAAGACCGAGTCCGGGCGCAGTTCCAGCACCTCGGACCAGCGCACGATCTGCGCCAGGTGGCCTCCCGTCGAGGCGACGAGGAGCGCCCGCTTGCCGCGGAATGCGGTGGACAGATCCACCGTCTCACCTGCCGTTCGGTACTCGTCGCCCTGAGCTGACACATCCAGGAGCGTAGAGCGCCCACGGCTCGGGGTCCTTTTCGTGGGCATCTTTCGCCACAAGGCCTGACGGGACCGCTCACCGGAGCGGAACCGGCGCCCGGCTTCCCGCCCCCTCGGCGTCCCGGGGCTCGGCCGGCCCCTTCCCGATCCCGGCTGCCACCGGTTCCTGCTCGGGCGTGATGTCCGTCGCGTCCGCCTCGGATGCCTGCTGCTTCCTCCCGAACGAGCCCAGCAGGCCCACCAGCAGGAACAGCGGCACGTAGGACGGCGGGGAGACGAACACCGGGTTGCCGGTGGACTCCAGCAGGTACTGCGCGATCCAGGCGATACCGGTCAGCCCCAGCCAGCGGACGATCGGCCGCTCGTCGAAGGAGAGGCTGCGGAGCCGCCGGAAGATCGCGACCAGCGCCAGCACGAACGCGAGGGTGCCGAAGATGCCGGCCTCACCGAGGATCGCCGGCCACATGGTGTCGGTCAGGAACAGGTCGTTCCCCGCGGCCTCGGAGAGACCCCAGATGTGCTGGTAGCCGCGCTCCAGGTAGATCGGGCTGTAGTACTCCGACGCCGTCTCCGAGCCGAACCTGCCGAACCCGGCACCGAGCGGGAAGTAGTCGAGAGCCACGTAGAAGGAGTCGGTGGTCATCACCGTCCGGGCTGCCGTGCCCTCGGACTGGTCGACGTAGGTCGACACGAGGGCCGTCATCGCGTTGCTCAACGTCGAGGCGAACACCACGACGATGCCGAGCACGGTGAACACCGCGGTCGCGAACACGCCGGGCCGGCGTGCCCGCGAGCTGAGCCACAGGAAGCTGCCCATCATGCCCAGCCAGGTCTTGCGCCGGAAGGAGAACACGGCCACCAGCGCCATGCCGATCGACAGCAGCACGGTGGTGCGCGAGGAGCCGACGGCGGTGTTCCAGGCGACCACCGCGAGGAAGCCCATGGCCGCCATCAGGCCCAGCGTCCCGGGCTCCACGAAGGGCCCGATCAGCGACGGGATCGAGGCCCGGTAGCTGACCGTGTCGATGTTGCCGATCAGCAGCTGCCACGTCTGCGGGATCGCGAGGTTGACCAGCGAGCAGGCGATGATGAAGAGGAGGACGACGACACCACCGCGCGCCAGGCGGTGGACGTCCGATGTCGTCCACTGGATCTGCGCGATGGCCAGGGCGAGCAGGATGCCCTTCGCTGCCAGCGATGTGCCCGCCCCCAGCACCACCGGCGGCACGTCGGCGGCGAGCGCGCTGACCACGCCCAGGACGAGGAAGACGACGAACCAGCCGAAGCCCGGGAACGTCCTGATCGGCTGGCCCCGGAGCAGCCGGGGGCCGAGGCAGACCAGCAGCGACGCGGCGATCACCGCCTCGTCGGCCAGGTCCACCGCTGCGACGTCGGTCAGCACGGCCGCCGACTTGCCGAACAGGCAGACCAGCAGCGCGACCGCCACGAAGCGCTTGGGCCGCAGGAAACCCCAGGCGACGATCGGCAGGCCGAGCACGGCGACGAGCACCAGCACCGGCTCGAACGCGGCCGCGACGGTAAGGACGACGACCGCGACGACAGCGGGCACCAGGGTGCGCGCCATGCTCCTGGTCAGCGCATCGCCCATTCCCGCCTCCTCCCGTACGACTCGTGCCGTCCTTGAACGCCGCCGAAGGGACGGAGCGTCACAGAGCGCCGAGGCCCGAGGATGCCACGGTCGGGCAAACCAGCCCAGGAAAACGGCACGTCCGGGCCCCTGACGGGGTGTGACGCACACCGCGCCGACCGCGCTGATGATCACGCTCCGCAACGGGAGCAGTGCCGGATCCGAACCGATCACCACCATGTCGGGCTACCGGGCCGGTTCTGGCTGGCCATTCCGGCATTCCGTGGCCGAACATGGCGGGTGCCCTGTGGCGGGCAACGGAGACCCCGGCTCGCGGACATGCCACACACATCAGTCTGACAAGTGGAGTACTGCATGAAGATCTCGGTCATCGGCTGCGGCTACCTGGGAGCCGTGCACGCAGCGTCGATGGCGGAGCTCGGCCACGACGTCGTCGGGATCGACGTCGACCGCGCCAAGATCGAGCTGCTGTCGCAGGCGAAGGCGCCGTTCTTCGAGCCCGGTTTCGAGGAGCTGCTGTCCCGCACGCTCGGGACGGGGCGGCTGCGGTTCTCCACCGAGTTCGCCGATGCCGCCGGCGCGTCGGTGCACTTCGTCTGCGTCGGCACCCCGCAGAAGCGCGGTGAGTACGCCGCCGACATGCGGTACGTGCAGGGCGCGGTCGAGTCCCTGCTCGGGGTCGTCGCCTCGGGCGAACTGGTCGTCGGGAAGTCGACGGTTCCGGTGGGGACGGCGGCCGCGCTGGCGGAACTCGTGGCGAGCAAGGTGCCCGGGGCACTGCTCGCCTGGAACCCGGAGTTCCTCCGCGAGGGCTTCGCGGTCCAGGACACGTTGCACCCCGACCGGCTGGTCTACGGGCTGCCGGCCGGGCCGGACGGCGACACCGCCCGCGCGCTGCTCGACGAGGTGTACGCGACCATCGTGGAGCGCGGCACGCCCAAGGTCGAGAGCGACTACGCCACCGCCGAGATGGTGAAGACGGCGGCGAACTCCTTCCTGGCCACCAAGATCTCCTTCATCAACGCCATGGCGGAGCTGTGCGAGGCCACCGGCGCGGACGTGAAGCTGCTCGCCGACGCGATCGGCTACGACGACCGCATCGGCCGGAAGTTCCTCAACGCCGGGCTCGGCTTCGGCGGGGGCTGCCTGCCCAAGGACATCCGCGCCTTCATGGCCCGCGCCGGCGAGCTCGGTGCCGACCAGGCCCTGACCTTCCTGCGCGAGGTCGACAACATCAACATGCGGCGTCGGATCCGCATGGTCGAGCTCGCCCGGGAAGTCTGCGACGGGTCGCTGCTGGGCAAGCGGGTGGCGGTCCTGGGCGCGGCCTTCAAGCCCGACAGCGACGACATCCGCGACTCCCCCGCGCTCAACGTCGCCGCCCAGCTGCAGCTGCAGGGCGCGGTGGTGCGGGTGACCGACCCCGCGGCGGTGGAGAACAGCCGGCGGCTCTGGCCGCAGCTGGACTACGCCGACTCCGCCGAGGAGGCCGCCGAGCGCGCGGACGCCGTCCTGGTGCTCACCGAGTGGAAGCAGTACCGCGAGCTGGACCCGGTCGCCTTCGGCAAGGTGGTGCGACAGAAGCGGGTGCTCGACGGCCGCAACGCGCTCGACCGCGACGCATGGACCTCCGCCGGATGGGCGTACCGGGCCCTCGGCCGGCGCGCCGGCTGACGGCTCCGTGCACAGACCAGCCGAAAGCGCCCTCGAGGCCGGTTCCCCCAGGCGGGGGCGCCTCGGCCGGGCGTTGCGCGGGGGAAAGCTCGCCGGCCGGGCGCTGACCTTCGCCGATCAGGGGATCTCCAGCGCCAGCAACATGCTGCTGTCGGTGTCCATCGCCTCGGGCGTGAGCGCAGCGGTGTTCGGCGAGTTCGCGCTGATCTACAGCATCTACTGGCTACTCCTGGGCGGAACCCGCGCAGCCGTTCTCGACCCGCTGCTCATCACGCAGCACAACACGCTCAAGGACGCACCGGTCCACTCGATCGCCGCGCTGTCCGCGACGGCGGTGGGCGCCCTCGGCATCCCGATCGGGCTCGCGCTGCTCCTCACCCCCCTGGACGCCGCCTGGGCCGTCTTCTTCCTGGGGCTCCCGGTGCTGCTCCTGCAGGACGCGCTGCGCTACGTCGGCTTCCTGGCCGACCAGCCGGGCCGGGTGGTGCTCCTCGACGGCGTCTGGCTGGCAGTCATGGTCGTGGCCACGGTCCTGGCCGTCACGGACGTCATCTCGGGAACGGCTGCCGTCCTCGGCCTGTGGGTGCTGGGGGCCCTGCTGGCGAACCTGCTCGGGCTCCTGCTGCTCCGGGTCCGGTTCGCGCGACTGCACCTGCGCCGGCGGCTCCGGGAGATCTGGCCGGTGTCCGGCCCGCTGCTCGGCGACTTCGCCCTCTCCAACGGCGCCTCCCAGCTGACGGTGTTCCTCCTGCCGTTGGTGGCGAGCACGGCGCTGCTCGGTTCCTTCAAGGCCGCCCAGGTGGCCAACGGCCCGCTCAACATCACCGTCGCGGCCGCGACCGTCATCTGCCTGCCGATGGTGGCCGGCGCGGTCGATTCCCCGTCCGGCCGGGCCGTCGCCCTGCGCATCGGCCGATTCGCCTCGGCCGCGCTCGCCGGGGTCGCCGTCGTCTACGGGGGTGCGCTCGCGTTGCTGCCGGAGGACGCCGGGCGGGCCCTGTTCGGCCCGTCGTGGGGGTCGGGCCTGCTCGTGGCCGCCGTGAGCGTGCAGATGGTCCTGTTCGGCATCACCCACGGGGCGTTGCTCGCACTGCGCGGCTCCAGCAACACCCGTGCGGCGCTGTGGGTGCGCGTCATCGTGACTCCGATAGCGCTCGTCGTCCCGATCCTGTTCACGGCACTGTGGGGGCGCACGGGCCTGATGGTCGGGATCCTCGTCGCTGCCGCGGCGATGTCCCTGGTCAGCTGGATCGCCGCCGTCCGGGTGATCCGCGCCGGATCAGGCTCCGTCGCCGAGAAGGACCCCGATCCGGCTCCTGTTCCATCCGGGCACGACCCCGTCGCCGGAGCGCTGCCCGCCGCTCCGTGACGAGAGGCCGGACGGGACCCCGGGCCGGGATCAGAGTGCCGGCAGCGTCCACCAGTCGCCGAGCTGACGGTCGAAGCTGCGCGGGCTGAACGGCGCGAGGCCGCTGGAGGGGTACGGGCTGGTCTCCCCGAACCAGACGACGCCGTCGACGTTGTAGAGATCCACTCGGAGGAAGTCGAAACCCGCTCCCAGGGCGGCGGCAGCGGCGAGCATCCGGTCCAGGGTCTCGGGCCGGTCGACCACGGGGGCCAGCGACGACCGGTTGGTGACGGTGAGCGGCTCCCAGTCGCAGGTGTACATGCGCTCCACGTGCTGGGTGAACCGCCCCTGGTGCACTTCGACCAGCCGGGGCTCCCCGTCGAACACGAAGATCTTGTAGTCGTCCGGGGACGATCCAGGCGCTCCGATGAACTCCTCCACCAGGAATTGACGCTCCGCCCGGCTGTAGGCCCATTCACCGAGGACCTCGGAGTTGAACTCGTCGAGCCATCCGGCGGTCCTCCGGAGGAGGTCCGGGACGTCGGCCGCACCGGCGCCGAAGATCACCCGCATCGTGCCCTGCGTCGGCTTGAGCACCCAGGCGCTGGGAAGTTCGACGTCCGCCAGCTCCCGCAGGTCGACGCCGTGCCAGTAGGTCTCCGGGATGCGCACCAGGTCCCCGGCGCGCTCCGCCGCGTACTCCTTCATGGCCAGTTTGTCGCACGTCCGCACGAGGAGGTCGCGCCGGTCGTGGAGGATCCGCCAGTTGATCTTCTCCGTGTAGGTGCGCGGATCGCGCACCCGCGGGAAGCGGCGGTGCTTGACGGCGTAGAGCAGACGACGCCGCGCAGGAAGCGGGAGGGCGCTCATCGCCCGGTAGTACGCCGTGCGCCCCGCGTCGAAGAGCCGCGCCCGCGGGTCCGAGGCCTTGTTCGACATCCCCTGCCTTCCGGGCACCACGTCGTGCCACACCAGCGATTCAGCCTTGGCCCGCCGTGCGACGCTGTCGGCAGACGAGTCACGGCACGAGCCGGTGCAGGATACCTCCGGCGGCAGGGGGCGGCACCGGACGGATGACCGGCGCCCCGCCGGCTCCCTCAGTCCGCTGCGTCCTCCAGGGCCACGCTCTTCTCGGAGGGGCCGCGGCGGGCGTCGGTGAAGTAGACGGTGTGCTCGCGGTCGGTGTTGTTCGCCGCATAGATGCCCTGCTTGAAGTACACGCTCTGGCCCTGGTACAGGTTGGCCGCGACGGCGTGCACCTTCTGCTCGCCGTCGATCCACACCCGGGTGTCCCCCTCCTCCGGGTCCGAGGACCACTCGATCCGGACGACGTGGTCCAACCACTCACCCACCACCAGCGGGCCGAGGTCGTACACGGCGGTGTACTGCGAGACCTCCTCCCCGAGCAGCCCGCCGCGCACCGACATCCGGATCTCCGGGTCGTCCCCGTCGGTGACCCACAGGTCGACGTTCGGGGAGCCGCTGTTGGCCTCCTGGTGCCACTGCGTGTAGATGAGGAACTCGTCCTCGCCGTCCCACTCGAAGTCCTCGGGGAAATAGCTGGACCAGGAGTACCACTGCACGTCGCCCTCGGTCGGAGCGCCGGCTTCGGCGACCGTGGAACGCACTTCGCCGCGGATCGTGGTGGTGACCCCGAAGGTGTGGTCGCCCGGCCCTGCGGTGAACGCCGCCGCGTGCTCGTAGCCGGGGCGCACCGGGTCGTCGACGACCTCGACCTGCTCGGGCCTGGCGACCTGGACCTCGCTCCACGCGGCGAGGGTGCCGTCGGCGTAGCTCCACTCGTGCTCGTCGTCCACCCCGGCGGTCGAGGGGTCCGCTCCCGGCGACGACGTGGCGCCGCCGTCGCCGCCGCCCGGCGACGGCGCGGCCGGCAGCTCGGACGCCGGCGCCTCCGAGCTGCTGATGGGCGTGGAGACCGTGTCCGCCGGTGGCCGGGGATCTTCGGATCCGCACCCGGTGACGAGCAGAACGGTGGCGGCCGCGAGAACGAGTGGGAACTGCCGGCGTCGTCGTGTCACAGCGAGCCCTTCGCGACAGGTTCTCGGGGAAAGAGGGAGCTAGAGCACCGACGGCGTCCGGACTCTGCGACGTCGACCCCGTCGTGGGCCTTCGATCGAGCGGACGACCGAGATTACCTGCGGGAAGCTGCCCCGCGCATCGCCGCGTTCCGCCCGCGCCCGCTTCCGCTGCGTTACGTACGTGACAGATCCCGCGCGGGCACGCGTTCCCGACTATCGTCGCCGGGGATGACCTGCACCGGGCCCAAATTCGAGCCTCGGGCGCTGCGAGCGCCTCGAGGCCGCTAACGATGTCGGCGACCCCGGCGAGCCGGTCCGCCCGGTCCGATCCGGCCGGCGCGCGCCATGGCCGACGCCCCGAGCAGCAGGGGGGATCGTTCGGCGCCCGTTCCTCGACCCCGGTGACGAGGCTCGACTCCCTGACCGGGCTCCGCTTTCTGGCGGCCCTGCTGGTGTTCGCCTCCCACACGCTGGCGTTCTTCGACCGGACGCCGATCGGGACGTCGCTCCACCCGTCGCTGGAGCCGGGGGCGGCCGGCGTCTCGTTCTTCTTCATCCTCAGCGGGTTCGTGCTCACCTGGACGCACCGCCCCGGCGACCGGGCCGGGCCGTTCTATCGCCGGCGGTTCGCGCGCATCGCGCCGTCCTACTGGGTCGCCGTGGCGCTGTTCATCCCGATGACGGCGGTCGCCCGCCCGGAGGAGACGGGATCGCTGCTGCTGCACATGGCCCCCCAGTTCCTCGGGCTGCACGCCTGGATCCCCGATCGGGACTACTACTGGGCCGGGAACGGCGTCACCTGGTCCATCTCCTGCGAGATGTTCTTCTACGCGATGTTCCCGCTGCTCATCGTGTGGGCGGTGCGCATGTCGCAGCGGGCGCGGTGGTGGGCCGCCGGGGTGCTCGCCGCGCTGGTGGTGATCCCGCCGCTCGTGCTGCGACCGCTCACCCACGGGGTCAGCGTCGCCGACTGGGCGATCTTCATCTTCCCGGTCCAGCGCCTGTGGGAGTTCGTCCTCGGGATCCTGATCGCGTTGTGGATCAGGAACGGCGGCCGGCTTCGCCTCCTGGGTCTCCGGGGCAGCCTCGGCCTGGTCGTGCTCGCCTACACCGTCGCGGTGTTCTCCCCTCCCTATCTCATCTGGGTCGTGCTGCTGTTCGTCCCGTTCGCCCTGACGATCGCGGCTGCGGCGCAGGCCGACCTCGACGGTTCCCGCTCGGTGTTCCGGCATCCCGTGCTCGTCAAGCTCGGTGAATGGTCGTTCGCCTTCTACCTCACGCACCAGCTGGTGATCCGAGCGGTGGACTACGTGCTGGCGCCCACCACTGCGGGGCAGGCGATCGCCGCCTCGGTCCTGAGCCTGATCGGTGCGCTCGCCAGCGCGTTCGTGCTCTACACGTTCGTCGAGCGCCCCCTGGAGAAGCGGCTGCGCGGAGGCAGCCTGCCCATCAGCCTGGGCGGCACGGGGCACGCCGGAAGGCGGTAGGAGATGTCCGTCCTCTCGAGGCGACGGGGCCGGCGGCGCCACCGGTCACGAGCTCCGCGGAGCCACTGGTGGAGCGAGGCGCCATGGTGGGCCTGGGCGTTGATGGTCGTCGCGGCGGTGGCGTTCGCCGTGGCCACGATCCTGGCCGTCCAGCGCCACCGGAACCCGGTGACCATGGACGCCGCATCCGGGCGGCCCTCCGCGACGGCAGGCCCGGTCGAGGACGCGAGGATCGTGGTGATCGGCGACGGCTACACCTCCCGCGCCGCGCAGGGCGGCGAGGACCCGACCGCATGGCCCTCCTTGCTGGAGCAGCGCCTCGAGGACGGAACCGTCGAGGTGTCGGCCGCGGACGGCGCCGGATTCGTGCGCGCGAACGTCTTCGGGCGGACGATCGGCAGCCTGGCCACCGCGGCGCCGCTGGCCGAGGCCGACGTGGTCGTCGTCTTCGGCGGCCGCGCGGACGGGCCGGACGTCACCGAGGAGGTGCGGACGGCTGCATTGGCCGTCCTCGAGCAGGCCCGCGCGGCGGCGCCGGAGGCCTACCTGGTCCTGATCGGCCCTGCCGAACCGGCGGATCCGGTGCCGGCCGAGGTGCCGGCGAACCGCGATGCGATCGCGGCAGCCGCTGCGGAGGCCGGCGTCCGCTTCGTCGATCCGCTGACGGAGGGCTGGCTCGGCGGCGGGGACGGCCTCATCACCACGGACGGCAGTCCCACCGAGGAGGGGCACCGCGCCCTGGCCGACCTCATCGAGCCGATCGTGCGCGACGCCCTGGCCTGACGCTGCGGTGCCGCCCTTCGGCACACGCTCAGCGTTCGCGTCGGCGCCCGGCGGCAGCGGTGAGCACGGCCAGGGCGGCCAGCGCCGCCAGCCAGCCCAGCAGCAGGAACACGTCGCCGACGTGCAGGCCGCGGTTCTGGGCCACCGTGGCCACGACCGGGCCGTCGTTGACGTACTCGCCGGTGATCAGCAGGAAGGCGAAGCCGGTCAGGACCAACCCGACGACAGCAGCGCATCCCCAGCGGACCATCGTGCGAAGGTAGCTGCCCGCCGCTCATTTTGCGGCGGCGGAGCCCGCTTCGGTGGACGCTTCCTTGCCGACCCGGGCGTCGCAGTCGGCGATGCGCCGGAGGACCGGCAACAGCGCCGCGGCGACGGCCGCGCCGACCTCCTCGTGCGCTTCGACGGGCCGCCCCATGGGATCGCGGATGTCGTCGGCCTCGCTGCTGGATCGGCGGGACCGTGCCGCGGCCATCGCCTGCACGAGGCTGCGAACGCGGGCGGCGAAGTCGGCACCGGCGGGCGGCTCCGCGGCATCGTCGAGGTGGGCGGCGATCAGGTCCGCGGCCTCGATGAGGGTGAAGGTGCGGGCCAGCATGCGGGGTGCCTGCTCCAGCACGTCCTGCCGGTGGGCGCGGGTCATGGTGAGGACGAGGTCCGCCTCTGCGGCCATCTGCCCGGCGAACTGCCGGGCGCGGAAGTCGCCGGCCTCGGCGCCCAGGCCCTGGAGCACGAGGGCGCTGTCGGGGTGCATCTCTGCGTCGACGACGGCCCTCGTCCCGGCGCTTTCCAGCCGCACGGCGGCTGCCCGCTCCTTCATGACCTCGGTCAGGTACGCCCGGCCGAGCCGTTCGGCCAGCGCCGAGCGGCAGATGTTGCCGGTGCAGACGAGCAGGACCGTGACGTCGGGTGAGGTGGGCCGGCGGCTGGTCACCGGCACATCTTCGCGGTCAGTACGCGCCCGATCCTCGCAGGACCGCTCCGAACGTCTTCCAGAGGATCATCAGGTCGAAGGTCAGCGTCCAGTTCTCCACGTAACGGACGTCGATCCGCACCGACTCGTCCCAGGAGAGGTCCGAGCGGCCGCTGACCTGCCACAGGCCGGTGATGCCGGGCTTGACGAGGAGGCGGCGGCGCATGTCGAACCCGTACTGCTCGACCTCGCGGGTGACGTGCGGCCGCGGGCCGACGAGGCTCATGCTGCCGTTGAGCACGTTGAACAGCTGGGGCAGCTCGTCGAGGGAGTAGCGCCGCATGATGGCGCCGATGCGCGTGACCCGCGGGTCGCGCTTCATCTTGAACTGGACGTCGTTGCCCTCGTTGCTCTGCTCGAAGAGGGTGTCGACGATCTTGTCCGCGTCGGGGACCATGCTGCGGAACTTGTAGACCGGGAAGGCCTTGCCGCCCAAGCCGATGCGGTCGTGCTTGTAGAAGACGGGCCCGCGGCTGGTGAGCTTGACCGCGAGGGCCAGAGCGATCAGCACGGGTGCGATGAGCACGATGCCGACGAAGGCGGCGGTGCGATCGAACATGCCCTTCACGATGCGTCGGTGGCCCTTGAACTCGGGGCGCTCGACGTGCACGAGAGGCAGGCCGGCGACGGCGCGGATGCGCACCCGGGGGCCGGCCACCTCGGTGACGGCGGGGGCGAGCAGCAGCTCGGCTTGGGTCTCCTCGAGGTCCCAGCCGAGGCGGCGCAGGGCTGCTCCGTCCAGCTCGGGCGACGGCAGTACCGCCACGGTGTCCACCTCGTACCGGCGAACGACGTCGACGACCTCGTCCAGGGACCCCAGGACGGGCAGGCCGTGGAAGGTGGCAGCCGAACTGCCGGCCTGCTGCGGAACGCAGCAGCCGATCACGCGGTAACCGTGCTTGGGCTGACGAATGAGCTGATCGTGCAGCTCGGCCACCCCACCCCGGTGACCGACGACGATGGCCGTCTGCTGGAACTCACCCTTCGCCCGGCGCCGGTGCAGCAGCTCGCGCTGGAGGATGCGGTGCCCCATGGTCAGCACGGCCGCCAGCGGCAGCGCGACCACCGCGAAGCCTCGCGCCAGCTCGAGCCGGAAGGCCCAGGAGAGGGTGCCGACAGTGGCCAGGAGCATGGCGGCGGCGAAGAACACACGCCGGAACTCCTCCGGACCGGTCCAGAGGAAGCGCTCCTCGTAGGAACGCGCCACGAGCATCGCCGTGACCCAGAGCAGCGGGAACAGGAAGATGACCGCAGCCAGACTGCCGGCCCCCCCGAGAACGCCACTGACGGGCTGGGCTTCCGCGAGCTGCCCGAGGGCGCCGGCCACGACAGCGGCGCCCGCGTCGAGCGCGACCAGGCGGCGGACATAGTCAGCACGCCACGCGCGGCGGGCCTCGGTGCCCTCGCCACGAAGGCGAGCGGCGCTCCACGACCCGCGGCGATTGCGCTGCTGTGGAACGAGGCGAACCGCCTCGTCACTCCGGACATCGAGCATGGACAACCGCGAACCCCCGTGCGCGCTGGCCCCGGACCAGCGCCCCGGGCTTACCGATCAGTGCAGATCGGGAACTTCATCGTTCAACCGACGGGAGGAAGGTACCGATAAAAAGCTCGCCGCGGAAGGTTTCGCTCCTCACGTTCGGGGCACCGACGCCCTTCTAGGTGACAGACGCCTTCCCGCCCGTGGGGCCTAGGCCCTGCGACGACCGGTCCTGGGGGCAGACTCCGCCCCAGGTGCTGACTCCCCGTAGTCGGAGCCGTAGCCATACGCGGCGCCGACCCCGGCTTTGGGCGGCACGATGTTGAGAATCAGGCCGAGACTCCGCGCCCCAACCCGCTCCAGCGTTGCTGCGGCCTGTTCCAGCTGATCAGTCCGCGTCTGCCCGTAACGAACCGACAGGACGACACCGTCGACGATCACGGCGATGCCCGTTGCGTCCGCGACAGGCAGAAGCGGTGGCGCATCGATCAGCACATAGTCATGGGAGACCCGAAGCTCTTCGAGAAGAGAGAGCATGTGCTTGGAAGCAAGCAATTCGCTCGGGTTAGGAGGGGCGGGCCCCGCGCCGATGACAGAGAGCCCCGTATCGGCGAACGGCTGGATAACGTCCGCTACGCCCGCGGTGCCGGCCAGCACGTTCGTCAGTCCGACTCCTCCGACAAGTCCGAGATAACGAGTGACCCGAGGACGGCGAAGGTCAGCGTCCACTAGTGCGACCTTGCGCCCCGCCTCGGCGAGGGCCAACCCCAGGTTGATGACCGCGGTCGTTTTGCCCTCTGACGGCATGGCGCTCGACACCATGATGACACGCGGCGGGTTGTCCACGTTCAAGAACTGCAGGTTCGCCCGAAGCTGGCGGTAGTCCTCCGCTGCGCGGCTCTGCCCCTCGCGGTTGAAGAAGTGCCGCTCCGCCAAGTGGTCGTCCCGGATGACGGCGCCGATTACCGGCACCCTTCCGAGCCGACCGGCCTGCTCTGGGTCCTTGATTGATCGATCGAGGTACCCGCGCAAGAGGACCGCAAAGGCACCGAGCACCAGTCCGAGAACGACCCCAAGCGCCAGGTTGCGAACCGTGTTCGGCGAACTGGGTGCCTCAGGCAGTTCGGCCGCGTCGGTGACTGTCACCTTCACAGGCGCTACAGCAGCGCCAGAGGGGGTCTCCAGCTCCTCGACGAACTCCTTGAACTGCACCCCGACAGAATCTGCGATTCGCTGGGCCAGTTCGGGCGATGGATCCGTCACACTCACGTCGATCAGCACCGTGTCGGCAGGCGCAACGGCCGTGATCTCAGCGGCGAGTTCCTGCGGGGTCATGTCGAGACCAAGATCGTCGATGACGCGGTTTGCGACCTCCTCGCCCCTCAAAAGCCGCGCGTAGGACGTCACCCGCTGCTGGGAGAACTGGCTGCCCTGGAACGCTGCAGTCGTGGTGGTTGCGTCCGTCGTCAACACGAAAAGCTGAGTCTGCGCCGAGTAGAGCGGGGTCGCCGTAGCGCTGACCGTCGCACCCACGACCAGGCCCAATAGCGCACCGAGCAACGGCAGCCACCAGTACGTCCGCAGCCGCCCCACGGCGACCCTCAGCTCCACCGACGCCCAGCCTCTCCATCGACGTGTCCGCTCCCCGGCAGGCACCCGACGAAGCCAGCGGAGAGTACGCCATTGAAGCGCATCGAGCGCAATCGCCGCGCCCTCACCAGTCGTCCACCAGCGGCATTGCCAGGGTGCGCAGCTCTTGGATGAGGGCGAGGCGCTCGCGCCCCGCCTTGACCCGGCCGGCAGTGACAGCCTCGTCATAGGCTTGGCGCAGGTCCGCGGACTTGGTCAACTCCGCGACCTGCCTCAGAACTGTTTCGACATCAAATGACCAGACGTTGTGGACGTAGTCACCCAGTCCCAGGTCCCCGAACGCCCCCCACCCTTTTCGCTCGTACGCGAGATGGACGACGTAGTGACCCGCGTTGAGCGCCATGAGAGCGGCGTGCAACCGGACAGCGATGACAACCCGGGGCGGACCAGTCAGCAGCTCGCTGGCCGTGACAACGTGGCGCGGAGCCAGGGACGCCATCGCGTCCACATCCGAGTTGGCGCCCACGTCGCTTTGTACGTATCCGTCGAACTCCTCCAGCCGCCCCGCCAGCCGGCGGACGGGATCACTGACGCGCCCGAAGACGGCACGCACGCTGAGGACCGGCGGCCCGGCGGGGGACGAATCGCGCCTCCTCGCCACTGCCTCAGCCGAAGAGACCACCATGTCGGCGACTCGCCTCGCGTTCGGGCCACCGAACTCGGCCATCGAGCGATCGTCCCGGAGGTAGACCCGGTCGATGCGACGAAGGAGGCGCTTGACCGCAGCACCGAGCAGCGGCGGAAAGGGCCCTACCGATTGAGGTAGGTAAGCGCGCCGGGCGGGGTAACGGCCGGCGATCACGAGTTGCACCACGTGGATCACGACGCACTTGAGCGCCGCTGACAACGTCGGACCTCTCAGATATCCGCCACCCACGCCAACCACGAGGTCATAGCGTCGCCAGTACCGAACGACGTGTCGGGGCAGCCCGGTCCGCGACAAGAACGCCCTCGGGTGCGTGCCCACGACCTCTACGTCGGGATAGGCGAACGACTCGGGATAGTGCGCTGCAACCGCGAGCTCGACGTCCGCACCGAAGGCTGAGCGAACGACCTCGATTGCCTCATCGACGAGAAGTCCATCTCCACGGTTGGCGGCACTGTAGGCGTGCAGGATGAGGACCTTCACGAGAGAACCCGTCGGTAGACAGCCTGGTGCGCATCGATCGAGGTATCCCATGTAAACGCTCGCGCCCACGCCGGCCCTGCCTGGCCGCAAGCGCGTAATGCCGCCGTGTCCCCTAGAGCACGAATCAGCCCGTCCTCGATGTCGTCCACCCCCGTACCGGAGAGCCGGAGCGCCGGGCCAGCGACCTCGGCGAGCGAGCCGTTGCTCGAACACAGCACCGGGGACCCGCATGCCAGCGCCTCGAGGACCGGGAAGCCGAATCCCTCGTACAGGCTCGGGAAGAGGAAGAGCGAACAGTTTCGCAGAAGCCAGAGCTTCTCCTCGGGAGAGACGAACCCGAGCCATCGCACCGCGGGTCCGGCCGCTTCGATCTTCTTCAGCGTCTCGTCGTAGTTCCACGCGGGCTTTCCGGCCAGCACCAGGATCGGCGCGTTGTCGTCTCTCGCCCTTAGACGCGCGTGGGCGTCCAGCAGCGCGTCCAGATTCTTCCGTGGCTCGATGTTCCCCAGGTACAACAAGAAGTCGCGTGGAACGAGACCGTCGACGGCCCCCACCGAAGCATCTTCTTCGGTGGCGATCCGGTAGGTCGGGTCGATCCCATGGTGGATCACCTCGACTTCGTCCGGCCGAAGTCCGAAGACAGACGCCACGTCGTCTGCACTTGACCGGCTCACCGTAATCACGGCATCTGAGAGGCAGATGGCACGCGCGACACGGCGACGCCACACCGTCTCCTGTCGAGGGGTGCGCGCCGTAGAGATCCAGCGGCTGGCGATGCCGTGCACCGTGACCACCGTGGGGGTCCGCGAGGTAACGAGGGGGCCGGTGTCCGCCGTGTAGTGCAGCAAGGCATCGTTTCGGCGGCCAAGCGCGAACAACGACTCCTTGACCATCGTGAGGGAGGCCGATGTGCTGAAGGGCATGGCGCTGACCGTCCAACCCCGCGCCCGGAGCCCGCCTGCCAAGGCCTGGCTGTAGGTGGTGTTCCCGCCGACGTGACGCTCCAGGATGCGTCCTGGCATGTAGACCTTCACCCAGCCACCTTCCGATAGATGCCGGCCAGCCCGCCCGGTGGAACGAGGTCGCGCAGTCCCTGCAGCATGGCCGCTGACCGACCGATCGCTTCCTCGTACGCCGACTCCGAGGCATGCAACGCCTGCAACATCTCCGCTGCGCCCGAGGGCGTCGATGCCTTGTCCATCGCGACCCCCTCAAAGGCCGCGATTTCTCGCACCACGACCGGAAGCCCTAGTGCTGCCGCGTCGAGGACGCTAATCGGAAAGCCCTCATAGGAAGCCGAGTGGAAGTACGCAGAACACCGCTTCAGCTCTTCGCGAACTGCAGATGGCGACAGCCAGCCGGTCACCTCCACTCCGGCCGCTCGGAGCTCGCGCACGGCCTCATCCTCGCCGGTGCCAATCCAGACAAACTCGCAGTCGTCTCCTCGCCCGACGAGCTCGTTCCGGACCATCACGAGAAACTCGGGATCCTTCTGTGGAGAGATACGACCAACCATCGCCACGCGCCGATTCTGACGCGCTGCCGATGTTGGGGACTCCCCCAAGCCGCTGACACTGGGCTCGTTCGGCACAATGGTGACGGGCCCCGCGTAACGCGAATTCGTAGTCCGAGCCTGACGCACCTCGAACGGGCTCACAGCAATCGTCGCCGCCGACCGGCGGCTGAGGAACATTTCAACCAGCCGGACGCTCAGTCGGAGCGGTCGGGGGCTCGTGGGGTCCGAAAATTTGTAGCAATGCGGCTGATAGATTACAGGCAGCCCGAGACTGAAAAGCCGCGTGTAGATCCCTGCCCAACTAGAATGAGCGTGCACCACATCTGGCTGCAATTCCAAGACCGCCTTCCGCAACACCCTCACCCGACGCCATCCGCCCCGCGGGAGCTCGACCGCCACACGGAAAGCGGGCTCAGGGTCGACACCACCCGCGTAGACCAAGAGGTGGTCGACGCCTCGCACCGTTCGAGCGATGGAATCGACACTAGAGCGGACTCCGGCCGAGTAGCACTCTGTAACGTGAAGCACTCGGATATCTGCGTCAGTCATCTTTTTCAATCTTCCCGTCGACTCGACGACAAGCCGCCCCGAAGCGGGCGCGAATCCCCCATCTCATCATCATGAGGCGACGCGCCGGCTTGCCCGCGCAGCTGAACAGCCAAGACCACGCACGCCACGAGGCAGGGCGTAAACCGGCCTAGACTCCAATAGTTAAACCGAACCAATTCCAAGAGCCCAACGAACCCCGTCGCATAAAGAGCCAAGCATCCAAGGTCGCCGCTCTTCATCCGCAGGAAGATCACTCCGGCAATCAATCCGAGCATTGTCCAGTACACGACCATGCCGGCCAGCCCGAGTTCCCCTGCGGTGACTAGCACAGACCCCACGTTGGTGAAGTTTGGATTCGCGAATCCGACGAGTTGACTGAACCACCACATTCCTGGCGCGACCCCGTCGACGGTGGCCGAACCAGCAAGTACAGGGGTGAGCGGGAAGTCCCATAGCGCTGGAGCACTGAAGTACGGGACTCCGGGAACTCTGCTCACATGTTCGTACATCAAACCACTGTTGTTCGCAGCGGTAGCGTAATAGCCAAGCAGCCGATCAACCATGTAGCCGGAGAAGTTCCCGCCGTGGCTCTCCTTAGCGAACTGCCATGAGCGGGTGTATTCGAAAAGCGAGAAGAAAGCCACGAGTGCTGGCACGGCCAGCGCAGGGGCTCGTTTCGCCCACCTACGCGCACTCTGGGACCGAGCAGTCAAGGCCATCATGACCAAAAGAGGCACAGCAATCTCAAGGAGGGCAAGTCGCTCCCCGTACAAGAATGACCGAAGCGCAGCTATCCCGACCAAGAAGCCTATGGACGCTCGTCCTGACTCGCCGAGCCGCCGAAGGATCACCCAGAGGACCGCAGCCAACGGCCCCAGTTGCGTAAGGGTGGTGAGACCAGCGACCGGGACGCTGACGGACTTCAGCGAACTGATCGCGCCCTGCTCCAACGACAGGACGGCCTGCACCTGGGCAAGAGAAGCCCCTTGTAGGGCTGCCACCGCCACCCAGAAGATGTAGCCCAGAAGAGTGGCAAGGTACACAATCCGATACCAGTTGCGCACCGTTCCCACGGACATCGGCGACAACGTCAGAGCAACGCCACCCCGCCCCCTGCCGCCCAAACGAGTTGATGCCCAGAAGGCGCAGAGATAGGCGGAGAAGCCGAGGGTCACTATCGCGAGCATGCGGTAATCGAAATACTTGTACCCCCCCCATAGTGCGGCGAAGGCATCGCCCCCGAGCCCAGCCGTGGGAACAAAGACGAAGACGAAGAAGGCGATGAGAATCGGAGCGGGGTGCAACCACCAGTAGAACGTAAGCGTGATCCCTTCCGCAGAAGCTTGACGCGGGGGCTCCACCGGCCTCGACATCCGCGACGCTCGCCGGGTAACACCCGACTCGAGTTCATTCATCAGACTGCGCCGGCCGCTTCCAACTGGTTCCGTGAGGTCTCAGCACGACGGGCGATGCGACGACTGAGCTGCCACAACAGTAGCGCAGTGAGGGCGTAAGTAATGGCCTCCATATACAGAGCGCCACTTGCTCCCCAGACGGCGCCACCAACGGGGCCCAGCGCGAAACCGCCACAGGCGACGAAGATTCGACGCCGTGTGACTTCCCAAGTAGCACCCTGAGCCCTAAGAAGCACCGCCGGCACCACAGAGAGGAGACTGGCGAATCGGTTTACAGCAGCCGGGAGCAATACAGCCGCGATCAGCGGCCAGAGAGACCCGAACAACGCTTCACCCACATCTGTAGGCAGGAGCTCAAGAAATGTGAACGCTGCACCGAGGGCAATGAACAGCGCAGCAGCCATCCCGACGCCGGCTCTGTCAAGCTGGCGAGGCGTCATGGAGTCTCGACGGCTGACTAGGTCCGCTAAGACCACAGAGCGCATGAATCCTGCAAGAACGCTCGTGAAGCCAAAGACGGTAAGGGCGGAGCGAAAGGACGCCACGGCCAGCGTGTCCGACCACGCCGCCAACGCCACCAGAGTGGCGTATCCGACGGCTGCGCCTAGCAAAGCCTCTGCCGCGAATGCCGAGCTTCTATGGAAAGTGTGAAGGAGCCACGGCCAAGCTTGCCATAATGCCGGGCGTAGCGCGGCGAGGAGCAGGATACCGGTCGTTAGCATCGCAGATGCAGCGGCCCACCCTAGAATCGCAGCGGCCGCCTCCCGGGTATTGACGGCCGCGAGGTAGACGCCGGAGACTTGACCTACCCCCATCGCCACGTCGGCGAGAATCAGCTTGCCCAAGGCATTTTGTTTGATGAAGACGTATCGAGTTGCATCGTAGGCAAGCAGAGTGGGCGCCAGGGCCGCCACTGCCAGAAGCGAACCTCTTATTGAGGATCCCAGCGGGAATGCGGCCGTCGCCAAACAGGCGAGAGCGACGATCGAGCCCACGACCGCTGCGAGACCGACCGCAGCGTTCCCCTGAGAGAACTCGTTGTCGCCAGTTAGCAATAGCGCTTCACCAGTGAAGGCCCGGCTGAGACTCAGGAGGATCAGAAGGGTGGAGAAGACAAGAGCGAATACCCCAAGCTGGCTGCCCTCGAGCGCATGTCCAGCCGCAGCCAACGAGCACAACGTCGTTGCGCTGGCCACGGCCTGTCCCATAATGCCGAGGATCCAGCGGCGGTGGCGCCGACGGGGCGCCACGTCAGCCACCGCCGTGAGCGATTGGTGGCTGGCCTCTCGCGGCTCGCCATGCAAGGAGGCCCTCTAGCCGCCCAACCAAGACAGCGGCGTGGTAATGGAGTTCCTTTTTGGAGCCCGACTTGAGCGCCAGTAACAGCCTTGCTCCGGACCTCGCGATGAGGATGAGCCCATCGGTGAATCCGTAGTGGCGCGCGTACACGAAGCCGGTGCCACGCGCATACGCGCGCCCCCGACGCGCGTCCAACACAGGTGAGGTCGACGGGTCTTCCCACACGACGATCGCCGGGTCGTACCAAATTTCGGCGCTGCTCGTCCGCATACCGCGCAGCAGCAGGTCAGTACCCTCACCGGATCCCCAGCGAGTCGACGAGCCTAGTCCTAGGGCGACGTCGAACAGGCCAACTTTTTCCACGTAATCGCGCGACAAGAACAGGCCAGCCTCAATGGTCGAACGCCACACGTCGCGAACCGTGACACGGAAGGCTTCGGTTCGGAAGGGAATCCGAGATTGAGCGTCAGGCCAGCGAACGATCCCACTGATGGCGATCGGCCCACCCTCGGAGGGCCAGCGACGAGCCGCACGTTCCAGGGCATCGCTGTCGTAGAAGCAATCATCGTCTGGTAGCCCCACAATGTCCCAGGGGAGCGAGAGGCCGCGGATGCCTGCGTTCCGCGCCCGCGAGACTCCTGGGGCGCTTCGGATGACTCGCACCGGCAGGTCAAATCCTTCGCCCAGGTCTCGGCACACGTGGTCATCACTCTGATCCACGAGGACGATCTCAGTAGGGCGAAGCGTCTGCTCCGACAGCGATTGGAGCAAGCGTTTGGTCAACGTCAGGCGGCGACCCAACGTGGGAATGACGATTGACACCCGCGCAGCAGCCATAGCACGGAGCCTCCTGTGCCACCCGATGCGCGGGTGTAGTCGCTAGTAGCCATCCGGCCCTGCGGCGAACACCACAGCGGTCCGGAGGCGAGGGTACCGCGAGGATCCAACGGAATTGAGTGACGCGGCACACTCTGCGCTCAACCCGCCGGCCGGGATCTCCGGGCGCAGTTAACTTGCCGTGCTTCGCTCCCCGAGCTGGGTGTTCGTGCATATGCGTCTGAACCGGCGCCGGGGTCGATCAGCTCTAGAGCCGTGCAGGCCGTCTTTTACTGGCTGGGGAGAATGCTGGGCTCCTTCTCGGTCGTCGACCCCTCGCTCGGAGGAGTTCCGGGCGCCGCCACGGGAGGGCTCGCACCCGAAAGCAGGCTATCGGTGACCGGTTCCGTCGAGCTCGGGCCTACACCCTTCCAGCGGCGGTGTAGGAATGGCCCTGCGTGTCAACAAACCAGCAGAGCGCGCACTCGGTCGGCTACCCCTGTCGTCTCTGCTGCTCGTATGCCAGGGCGGCCGGCGATGTGGCCGAGCTCGGACACCAGCGGGCGCAGCTGCGCGCCCCGGACGAGGGACGCCTCGATCGCGGAGTCGGCCGGCGTGAAGTAGGCGTCCGTCGTCGACGGCATCACGATGGTCCGCGCCCGGATGCTCCGCAGCGCGCCCTCGTAGCCGCCCGGCCTCCCCCGCCCGACGTCGCCGCTCTGCCAGGTACCGATCATCGCCAGCAGGTCGTTCGCATCCAGCGCCGCGTGGTCGGCCGCCCACCCGTCCAGCACGGCCTGCACGTTCGGATAGCCCAGCTCCCGATAAGTGCCGGAATGGAAGAAGTCGCGGGAGTAGGCCCACCCCGCGTACACCCGGCCGAACGCCTCGAGCCCCGCCACCGGCGGCGCGGTGTACCGCCCGCCGTCGAAGGCCGGGTCGACCGTCAGCGCCGCCCGCACTCCCTCGAGGAAGACGAGGTTGTGCGGCGAGCAGCGGGCGGCCCCGCAGATGGGCAGCAGCGCGTCGACGTCGTCCGGATAGCTGACCGCCCACTCATAGGCCTGCATCGCCCCCATAGACCAGCCCAGAACCAGCCGCAGCCGCGCCACCCCGAGCGAGTCCAGTAGCAGCCGCTGCGCCCGCACCTGGTCCCGCACGGTCACCAGCGGGAAGCGCGGGCCGGCCACCTCCTCCGGCGCGTTCGACGGCGACGTCGACACCCCGTTGCCCAGCATGTTCACCACCACGACGAACAGCCGGTCGGTGTCCAGCACCCGCCCCGGGCCGATCCACGGCAGATAGCTCTCGGAGGTGCCCGTGTAGTAGCTGGGCACCAGGACGGCGTTGCCGCCGTCCTCGGCGAGCGTGCCCTGCGTGGCGTAGACGAGCCGGGCGGGCAGGCTCGCGCCGGACTCCAGCGCGAACCTGCCCAGATCGAACGTCTCCGGCATCAGGACCTCTCCGGCATCAGCGCGTCTCCGGCATCAGAAGAACTTGAGGTAGCGCTCGGTCTCCCAGGTGGAGATGTGGTGCTGGTACGAGTCCCACTCGGCGCGCTTGTAGTCGATGAAGGAGTTGTACAGCGCCTCGCCGAAGACTTCGCGGGAGAGCGAGTCGGCCTCGAACTCGTCGATCGCCGTGGCGAGGTCGCGGGGCAGCATCCCCACGCCCAGCTCGGCGACCTGGGCCTCGGTGTAGTCGTACATGTTCTCGGTGTGCGGCGCGCCCGGGTCCAGCTGCTCGCGCACCCCCTCGAGGCCGGCGGCCAGGATCATCGCCGCGCCCAGGTAGGGGTTGCAGCTGATGTCCGCCGCGCGGCACTCCACCCGTCCCCCGGCCAGCGGGATGCGGATCATGTTGGTGCGGTTGTTGTCGCCGTAGCTGACGAACACCGGCGCCCACGTCGAGCCCGACGTCGAGCCACCGCGCACGAGCCGCTTGTAGCTGTTCACCGTCGGGGCGATGACGGCGCTGATCGCCTTCGCGTGCCGCAGCACACCGGCGATGAAGGAGTAGCCGAGCGCCGTGACGCCCACACCCTTGGGGTCCTCCCCCTCGGCGAACAGGTTGACGCCGGTCTCCAGGTCGGCCAGCGACATGTTGAAGTGCGCGCCCGAGCCGGTGCGATCGGCGAACGGCTTGGCCATGAACGAGGCGAAGTAGCCGTGCTTGCGGGCGATCTCGCCGGCCATCATGCGGAAGAACGTCACCCGGTCGGCGCTGGTGAGCGCGTCGGCGTAGTCGAAGTCGATCTCGAACTGCCCCCGGGCGTCCGCGTGGTCGAAGGAGTAGACGTCCCAGCCCAGCTCGTCCATCGCCTCGACGAGCTCGGTCAGCCAGCCGAAGTTGTCCAGCGTCGTCGTCAGGTCGTAGCAGGGCTTGGCCGCCACGTCCCGCTCGGAGACCTCCTCGACGCCGTTCTCGCCGTCCTTGAGCACGAAGAACTCCGTCTCGATGCCCAGGTTGAAGGTGAAGCCCAGCTCGGCCGCCGCGGCGAGCTGGCGCTGCAGGATGTGCCGGGCGCCGGCCTCGAACGGCTTGCCCTCGGTGTAGAGCGTGGAGGGGAAGTAGGCGACCTCCTTCTTCCACGGCAGCTGGAAGCCGCGCTCCAGGTCGGGACGGGCCGACACCTCCTCGTCACTGATGTCCTGCGGCACGCCGTCGACCGCGACACCGGTGAACAGCTCCGAGCCCCCGGCCATGTTCGCCAGGTGCGAGAGCGGGACGACCTTGCCCTTCAGGCGGCCGTGCAGGTCGCTGAAGCCGGCGAGGGCGTAGCGCACGCCGGCCGCCTCCAGACGAGCGCGGACGGCAGCGACGTCCTCAGTGCCGACGGGCGTTCCGGTTCCGAGAGTGGCGATCATGAGATCTCCCTGGACAACGTTTCGATGACTCGTCGAAAGACCGGACCATCGGCATCCGCGTCACCGAGGAGCAGGAGAAGGAGGGGCTGGACAGCGCACTGCACGCCGAGAACGCGTACGAGGACCCCGGCGTCCTGGCGCACCAGCCGCGCGGCCACGCCGAGCAGGAGCACGACCTGGACATCGGTCTCGACGTCAGCCCCGAGCCGGAGCCGGTCCGGCAGGCGTAGCGGACGGCGGCTCGCCGCCGCGTTCCCAGGACAGGGCGCCTCCCCTCCGGGAGGGGCGCGCTGCCTCGCTCTTCGGTGCGTTACCGGCCAGCGTCGGCGTAGATCTCCCGGCGGGCCCCGCAGGAGGAGCACACCTCGTGCACCTGCACGTCGGGGTTCCATAGCGGGTTCAGCCAGGCCGTCCAGGTCCTGACCTTCCTGCTCGTCGCCAGCATCAGCTTTCCGCCGCACAGGGAGCACCGACCCTCGCCCAGGACGGCGCTGGTCCGCTTGCGTCGAGCCGGTTTCACCGGCTCATCGTTCCAGCGCCCATCCGCGGGATGCCGCCCGCCCGCCGAGGCGCACGTCTCCGAGCGGACGCAGCGCCGGGGCGAGGCGCGGAAGAAAGCAGTCATCCGCCGCAGGTCAGCGCAGAAAAGACTGATTCCCCCCGATCCAGGCGTCGAGCCATTGACCCCGTGACGGACCGGGTCTTCACTTCCCCGATGCCTGGGCGGGCCCCGCCCACGAGGGAGGCTCTGTGTCGATCGCGCACCACCGGCTGCTGCCCGCGGTTGCACCGGCGAGGACCGCTCGCTAGTGAGGGCCTCGTTTCCGCGGTACTCGACGGCGCGACGGGCGTGAGCGTGCGCCGGCGCCGGCGCCGGCGCCGGGGCCAGTTGATCGCCGGAGCAACGGTCGCAGCCGTCGCCGGAGCGGTCGTCGTCCTCACCGTGCCGGGCGACGACGACGACATCCGCCGGGCCGCCGATCGTCTCGCCGTCCCTGGGTCCTGGGACCTGGAGGGCGACCGGGTGACCCCGCCGCGGCTCCTGTGCCTCGGCGGGAACCCCTGCCCCAGCGCCCAGCGCACCTGGCGCCCCGGCCAGAACCTCTCCGCCGCCGAGCTCGAGGCCCTCGTCGCTCCGACTGGCTGGGATCTCGCGTGGGACGGCGACTGCACGGTCGACGCCTCGTCCCTCGGACGCCACGAGGTCTGCGCCGGCACCGGCGAGGGAGACGGCTACGCCGTGACCCTGTCGCACTCCGCCTCCCACGAGGACCCCAGCGAGGCCCTCGTCCAGCTCGAGCTCATGCCCCTGCCATGAGCCACACCCATGCCGCGCCCAGGCACCCAAGGAGTGACAGCATGTCCCGCCGTCCCCTCGTCCTCGCCCTGCTGGCCGCCGTGCTCCTCGGCCTCACCGTCACGGCCGCACCGACCAGCAGCGCGGCCGAGGTCGACCGCACCTGCGCCACGGTCGAGGGCATCTTCGCCCGGGGCTCGGGCCAGGATCCGAATGCCGCGGAGTTCCGGGCGTTCGACCGGGAGATCGACGACCGTCTCTCCGGCGCCGTCACCTACGACTCCTACGAACTGGGCACGGAGTCCTACGGCGCAGCCCAGTACAAGGCTGTCGACGTCGAGAACGTCTGGAACGGGAACGCCCTCGGCGCGAAGTTCAGCTCCGGCATGGCGAACGACTACGGCGACAGGGTGAAGGCCGGGGTCGACGAGCTCACGGCCTACCTCACCGCACGAGCGGACACGTGCCGGACGGCGGAGGGGACGAGCACGGTGGCGCTCAGCTGGCTGCCCAGCGACCTCCGGGCCGATCGCTGGGCGGTGGCCGTGAACGGGGTGCCCGTCGGGCTGGCGCCCGGGGATCAGACGCGGGTGGAGATCACCGACGTCGACCGCAGCGAGGACGTCGAGTTGTCCGTCGCGGGGATGACCGCCGAGCACGAGGTCGGCGACGCCGCCAGGACGACGCTGGAGTCCGACGGATCGACCCCCGCCGGTCCGACGACGCCGACAAGCCCGGCGCCCGGCTCTCAGGCGCCACCCGGCCCGACGGCTCCCGCCTCCCCCGGCGCCGACCCGTCGCCGTCCGGCACCACGGCCACGCCGACGAGCCAGCCGGCCGCGGTCGTACCGCCGACGATGAACCGGCCGCGCGCGGCCAAGGGCGGACTCGCCTTCACCGGAGCCGTGGTCTTCCCCGTCCTCGCACTGGGAGCGGCCCTGATCGTCGCCGGCGGGATCGCCTACCGGATCGGACGGCACCGTCGCCTCGGGCAGTGAGGACCTCCGTCGGCGTCCTCCCGTCCGTCGTGGACGGGACGACGCCGGCGGGGCTACGGCTTGGTCGGCCCGGTCCGGTCGCCCGGCGCACCGGCCTTCTTCGGCCGCTTGGCCAGGCCGGCCGCGACGCCGGTCGCGACGACGCCGCCGGTGACGAGCGCGATCATCGCCGGATCCAGCCCCTGCCCACCGCTCCCGCCGCCCTGGGCCGCCTCGGACGGTGCGCCCGGCGTGCCGGTCGCACCGGCGGCGGCCTCCGGCGGCGGCTCGGGCGCAGCCGGCGGAGCAGGGGCGGGAGCCGGCGCCCGCCGGGACGCGAGCAGCGCCGCCGCCTCGACGGCGAACACGTCGCGCACCAGCGGATACGCGGCGTCGCCCGGACAGGTGGTCTGCGACATGTCCCGATGTCCGGCGACCGTCGTCGTCGTCACCGGTGAGCCGGCGGGCCACTTGTTCGAGCCGCGCGAGACGAACGACGTCGTCGCCCCCGGCGCGAGATCCAGCCCGTGGCGCTCGGCCAGGGCGGCGAGCACCGCGATCATCGACCGCTGCGCCTCCGGCGTGGGCGGCTGGGTGCCGTGGTCACCGATGAAGCAGCAGATCTGCGAGAAGCCCTGGTTGCCGCCGGTGGCGCTGGGCTGCACCGGCCCGGTCAGGCTGCCCTCGCGCCCCTCCCACACGACCCCGAAGCGGTCGACGAAGAAGTTGTAGGCGACGTCGGGCCACCCCTTCTGCGGACCGGTGTGGAACTGGTGGAAGCCGCGGATCACCCGCGGCACCTCGTCGGGCCCGTAGCCCCCGCGAGCGCAAGACCTCGCGCACCGGGCCGACCCGGCTCACCGGCTGCCTCCGAGCAGGGCCGCTGGAGGAAAATCCGCTTCGACGACGTCGAAAAACGCGCCGTCATCGAGAGCTCGCCTGGCAGGAGAAGGTCGACAGCGGCCAGATCTGACCCGGCCGTCGGAGCACGGTGACGGACGTGGCGAGGGCGCGCGGCTTCTCAGCGTCGCGGCCTGGCGTGACCGCAGGACACCGCGCCAGGTGTTCGAACGGCAGCACCGCCTCCGCCCCCACGACGACGTCGGCCCGGAGGACGCCGGAAAGGCATCCTCGGCCCCCGCTGCCGGCGCGAGCGAAGCGGGCACTGCGCGAGACCAGCGCGGCCGTCGAGCCGGCCAGACGGTTTCGCGCGGAACATCGACGACACCGCACGAGCCGCTTCGCTGCTCTCATCCTTCACTGCGGTGCCACGCACCTCAGTGACCCCGAGCGACGGGCTGACGAGACCGCTTCGTCCCTACTCTCGCATT
This sequence comes from Blastococcus atacamensis, assembly GCF_002938425.1. Taxonomy (GTDB): domain Bacteria; phylum Actinomycetota; class Actinomycetes; order Mycobacteriales; family Geodermatophilaceae; genus Blastococcus; species Blastococcus atacamensis. The sequence continues at coordinate 73,571 of NZ_POQU01000007.1, forward strand.
CTCGGCATGCCGGCAAAGGGGCGAAGTGAGCATCGATATGGATCCGACCGTGCGTTCGCAGGAGGGCTTCCTCGACGACGCGACCCGGCCGCAGCCTTCCCTGAGTCGCCCCGAAATGCCCCATGGTCCGTTGCCGGAGCTCCCTGTGCGCGGTCGACGGCGGGGCATCTGGAAGCCGCTGGGCGCCGTGTGCGTGCTCCTCCTCGTGCTGACGGGTGGGGGCGTCTGGTGGCTGACCGAGCGGTACGCGGGCCAGGTCGACCGGCTCGGCGACGTGTTCGCCGCGATACCTGAGAGCGGCCGCCCCGCAGCCTCGACGGCGGCCGATGGCGTGCCGGTCACCTTCCTCCTCGTGGGTTCGGACTCGAGGGACGTGGCCGCCGACGGTGCGGCGCCGGGCGCCCGATCGGACGCGATCATGCTCGCGCGGGTCGCGGCGGACCGGGAACACGCGCAGCTGATCTCGATCCCGCGCGACTCGTGGGTGGACATCCCCGGCCACGGCATGAACAAGATCAACGCTTCCTACGCGTTCGGTGGACCGTCCCTGCTCATCCAGACGGTCGAGCAATTCACCGGCGTGCGCATCGACCACTTCGTCGCGATCGACTTCGCCGGCCTCGCCGAGGTCACCGACGCCCTGGGGGGTGTCGACGTCTACGTGGGTCAGCCGACCCAGGCAGGCGGCCACACCTTCGAACAGGGCATGAACCACATCACCGGCGAGGAGGCGCGCTGGTACCTCGGCCAGCGTCACGGCCTGCCCGGCGGCGACTTCGACCGCGTGAAGCGCCAGCAGAACTTCCTCAAGGCGGTGATGGACCAAGCGGTCGGCTCGCAGACGTTCAGCGACCTCGGCACGCTCGATCAGACGCTACGGGCGGTTGCCGGTTCCGTGGCGGCGGACGACGACCTGGGGGTGCGTGACATGGTCGTGCTGGCCCACTCGATGCGGAACATCGCCAAGGACGACGTCGCCTACTTCACCGCTCCCGTCCTGGGTACCGGCCGGGAAGGCGCAGCCAGCGTCGTCTACCTCGACCCTGCGGCCGGCGACCGCATGTGGGGATACCTGATCACCGACTCGCTCGGCGACCACGCGGCGGAGTTCGCCGAGTCAGCACTCGGCGATGCCCCCCGCTGACCCCGACGTCACCCCATCGACGAGTCGAAGGCCGCGGCCGTCCCACCCATCGCACCGACCGACACCGTCGCGGACCACGAGCAGGTCCCGGTAGGGGCATCGCCACGCATGTCGAGCCATCGGACACCGAGGCCCCACCCCTCAGGCAGCAGGAGCCGGGAGGACGACTCGGAAGCCGTCCACGTCCACGTACCCCCGGCCGGGACCTCGACGGGGCCTGAGCCGCCGACGGCTGACGTGACGACGCCCTGCATGATGTTCCCCGGTCCCAGGAGCACGATGTCCATCCGCCGCGGGCCCGTCTCGCAGTTGGTCGCACGTACGGACGTGGGCAGCCAGTAGGTCCCGGCCGGCACGGTCCGCCAGCTGGACCGCAGGCCGGCGACATCCCCCTTGAACGAGGCACCGACCGTCGCCGTCGGCAGGCTCGTCGACGTCGCAGCGATGCCCGTCCCGGCAGGCTGCTCGATTGCTCCGTACTGCCAGTTGCAGCTGCGCGCGCCACCGACCATGCCGTACCAGCGGGCGCCGATGGACTGGCCGGCCGCCAGGATGAGCGGCTCACCACGGTTCTCGACCCACGAGAGCTGGCCACCGTTCGCCGGGACCGCGACTGCGACAGCCCGGTTGGGCTGGCCTGCCCGCCACACGTCGCCCTGGACGAACTTGGCGAGCGCCGTCTGCGTGGGGCTCTCCTGATGGACGAAGAACTCCATCAGGCGCGGCGCCGCCTCGCAGTTGACCGCCCGCAGCCACAGGAGGCGCCACTCCTTGCCCACGGGCACGCCCTGGGACGCCGGGTTGTAGAGCGTTGTCGTGGACGACTCGCTCGCCTGCGGTCGCCGGCTGGACACGGTGCCGGCGCTGGACGCGAAACTCACGGACTGGTTCACGAACCGTCGGTCACTCGCCACCGCGGCCGTGTTGGTCACTGGCCCTGTCGGCACGATGGATCGCGACGGGAGCGAGGCTGCGGAGGACCCGGACGTTCCGTTCGCCACCACGGTGAAGGTGTAGCTCACCCCGCTGGACAGGCCCGACACCACGGTGGGCGAGCCCGGCCCGGTGCTGGTGGCGGCACGGACGCTGCCCCTCCACGCCGTCACGGTGAAGGAGACGGCTCGCGTGTCCGCCGCCGTGAAGGAGACCGCCCCCTGGCCGGGACCGGCAGTGGCGGTCACGCCGGCGGGTACGCCGGGCCGCAGCTCCGACTCCTGGCTCGCCAGCGCCAGGCCACGGTGTCCGCCCCCGCCGGCATCCACCGGAACAGCGGACAGGCCGGACCAGATCAGGGAAGCAGCACAGACGACGGCAGAGGCCCCGTACACGAGTCGGATCGCTCCGCTGAGTCGGTCGCCAGGAACAGCGGACATGCGGCCATGGTGACGACCGTCCGGGTGAATTGCATCGCTGTCATGACCCGGCTCACCCGGAGAGAGGAGGGCTCGGAGCCGGTCATGGCTCCCCGCGACCGGCTAGCTCCGCGAGCACTTCCTCGGTCGGGCCAACGGGATCATCGGGTCAGCTCCACCTCGACGCCCTTGCGCGTTCCCCACGACGTGGACCGGAGAGTCAGCAACGAGTAGACCCTCAGCGGCAGGAGCAACAGCACGTGCATCATCCCGTAGAGGGGCGACAACAGGAATGCCACCAACTGCGAACGGCGCGACCATTCGGCACGCTTGATCGAGAAGACATGCACTGACCGCGCATAGCCGGCGATGACGCACCACACCAGGTAGTCGACGAGGTGCAACTGCCCGGTGAAGATGGGCAGGATGAAGGCGGTGGCGAGCAAGCCGATGCTGAAGCCGGCCCACGACACCGACTCGATCAAGGCCAGCCACCACGCGACGCGGCGGGGGCTGAGGCGCGTGAGCGTCCAGATGGACTCGCGGAAGAAGCTCTTCCCCCACCGGATCTGCTGCCGGATGAAGTGACCGCCGCGTTCAGGAACCGCGGTTCGCGCGATCGCCTTGTGCGCGAGTACCACCTTGCCGTATTGGAGGCTGAGGTTGGTCAGGTGGCGATCGTCCCCGTAGGACGCCGGCTGCCCGAGGAAGGTCTGCTCGAGGAAGTCGTCGACGTGGCGCTCGATGATGTCCGCGCGCCAGAAGGCCGCCGATCCACAGACGCACAGAACAGCGCCGAGGCGGGAGTAGGCGGCCCGCTCGTAGAGGAAGGCGTTGACGTACCGCAGGTCGATCAACTGGGGAAGCAGTCCACGGTCCTGGTTGAGTGCGATCACCGTGCCCGTGGCGGCCGCCACGTCGGGGTCGGTGAAGGCAGCCAGCCCCTCCGCGATGGCATCGGGCTCCAGGACGGTGTCCGAGTCGACGCACACGAAGATGTCGACCTCGTGAGCCAGGGCCTTGAAGGCCTGCCCCATCGCCTCGCGCTTGCCCGCGTTCTCCTGGTAGACGACCCTCGCCTCCGGCCGCTGCGCGGCCCACCATTCGGCCATGATGCGCGCGCTCGGATCCGAGGACCCGTCGTCGACGATCCACACGTCGCTCGGTGCATACGTCTGCGCGTCGATGCTCGCCAGGTTGCGGGCGAGGATGTCCGGATCCTCGTTGTAGATCGGCACGACGACGCACACCCTCCACCCCGGGGGAGCGGCCTTCCAGCGTGGCGCCGGCAGCAGCGACAGGGCGAGCTTTCCGACGAGCAGGACGGCGATGACGATGCCGTAGATGGAGATGCCCGGGATACCCCGCGCCGTCATCCACGTCGCGGCGATGGCAGCGACGCCGCTGAACAGGGCGAGCACCAACCAGGGATTGGCGCCCACGCTCACCTCGGCCTTGCGCGGACCGGTATTGCGTCCCGACGGCGACGGCGGAGGCGGCGGCATCTTGGGCAGACGGATCTGCGCCGTCTCGTAGTCACCGGAGGCCGGCGGACCCCATGGGTCCGTGTCGAACCTGTTCACCGGACCGCGTCGGACGTCACGAACCGGATCGCGCTGCGCCATGGCCATGGGCCACCCCCTGTGGGCCAACGCCGCTAGCTGCGGCGATGCCACATCTTCGGGTGTCTCGAGGACCGCACGCGGGAGGCGGCGGAACGCCTGTGGCAGCTGGGATCACTGCGACCGTCGTGGTTGCTGAAGCGCTCAACCGTCGTCCCTGGGGCCGGCTCACCCCGCGTTCGACGTCCGAGCTCCTGCGCCCCGGTGGGCCCGGCGATCTGCCTCTGCGGCGGCAACCCCTCGTGCCCGTGGGCGCTGCACCCGGGCGTCATCGGCAGCCGAGGCAGAGCTCATGACCACGCGCCGACCGGCGTCGGCGTGATCGGCCGGGACGGCGCGGCTCCCCACTCCGGGTGATCCGGGTCGCGCATCGGTCGAGTTCGCCCCGTCCCATGCCGTTGTCGCGAACATGGACCAGCGAGAGCAGGCTGCGGCCACGCCGCGGCGTGCCGGTCATGTGCTGCTCCTGACGATCGGCCTGGTCGGGCTGTTCGCCACCGGCATCGGGCCACGCCCGGCCGGCGCGGCATGGGACCGGACCTACGACGTCGTCCTCTACAACCTGCCCTACCTCGCCGCCGCGGCCGCGTGCGGAATGGCGGCTCGTCGGGTGCGGACCGAGCGAGTCGCCTGGGCCGCACTCGCCCTCGCCCTCACGCTCGGCGCGGTCGGGAACGCGCTGCGCGTGCTCTCCGCCGGCCTGGAGGGCAACGAACCGTCGTCCTGGTTCTCGCACGTGGTCCTGCTCGCGGCCTATCTGGTCATGTACGTCCCCGTCGTCGCGCTCATCCGCGCCCGGGTAGCCCGCTTCCACCCCAGCATGTGGCTCGACGGCATCGTGGCCGCCCTCGGCAGCCTGTCCGCCGGGGTCGCCTTCGTCCTGGCCCCGTACCTCCGTACGGATCCCGGCGCCACGCCGGTGGCAGCCGTCGACCTCGTGGCACCCATCACGACGGTGCTGCTGATCGCCGTCGTCATGGCCGTCGGCGGCATCCTCGGCATGCGCCTCGACCGCACCGCCGTGCTCCTCGGCGCGGGGCTCGGCCTCACCTGCATCTCCGACCTGGTCCTGTTCGCCCTGAAGGTGCGGGGCACCTACGTCGACGGCGGCCCGCTCGAACTGGGCTGGCTCGTCTCCGTCGTCCTGACCGCCGCAGCCGCAACGGGCGCTGTCGAGCGGCCGGCCCCCGTCGACGCCCTCGACTCCCGGATCGGCTGGCGGCTGCTCGCCGTGCCACTGGCCTGCCTCGTCGCCAGCCTCGTCGTGCTCAGCCCGTGGTGGTCCGGGCACGTGCCCGACGTCGCGGGCTGGCTGGCCATCGCCTGCGTGCTGGCCGGCGTCGTCCGCATCGCCGTGACCTTCCGCGAGGTCCGCGAGTACAACCAGGTCAAGCTCGAGTCGCGCACCGACGAGCTCACCGGGCTCGCCAACCGCCGCGCCCTGCTCGAGCAGGCGCAGCGCGTCGTCACCTCGGCCGGCGAGGAACGGCCCGCCGCTCTCCTGCTGCTCGACCTCGACGGGTTCAAGGAGATCAACGACAGCCTCGGCCACTCCGCCGGCGACGACCTGCTCCGCCAGGTCGGCCCACGGCTGCGCGGCTCCCTGCGCTCCGGCGACGTCCTGGCCCGGCTCGGCGGCGACGAGTTCGCCGTCCTGATGCCGGCCGCGGAATCCGACGAGGCACGCGCGCTCGCCGAGCGGCTGCGCGAGCAGCTGCTCGCGCCGTTCACGGTGGCCGACGTGCGGCTGCACGTCGGCGTCAGCATCGGCGTCGCGACCACGCCGGCACCGGCGGCGACCGTCCAGGAGCTGCTGCACTGCGCCGACGTCGCCATGTACAGCGCCAAGCGCGCCCGCGAGGGGGTCCAGGTCTATGTGCCCGACCCCGTCACGGGCACAGCCGGCAGCGACCGGTTGCACACCATGGAGGAGCTGCGGACCGCTCTCGACGGGGACGAGCTCCGCGTCTTCCTGCAGCCCCAGATGAGCCTGCGGGACGGCCGGGTCGTGGGCGCCGAGGCGCTGGTCCGGTGGGACCACCCCACGCGGGGACTGCTCTCGCCCGCCGAGCTGCTGCCGGCGGCCGAGCAGGCCGGGCTCCTGCGCCCGCTGACCGACCGGGTGCTCGAGCTCGCCCTCGACGCGGCGGCCCGGTGGTGGCCCGAGCGCGAGGTGCCGGTGTCGGTCAACCTCTCGGCGGCCAACGTCACCGACCTCGACCTGGCCGGCAAGGTGGCCGCCGCGCTGCTCCGCCACGGCCTGCCTCCGCGGGCGCTCACGCTGGAGCTCGTCGAGGACACCCTCATGGCCGACCCCGAGCTCGGCCGCACGGTGCTCGCCGACCTGCGCGCCTCGGGCGTCCGCACGTCGATCGACGACTACGGCACCGGCTACAGCTCGCTGGCCTACCTACGGCACCTGCCGGCCGACGAGCTGAAGCTCGACCGCACCCTGACCGCCGACGTCGACCGCGAACCCCGTGCGGCGGCCATCGTGCAGAGCACCGTCGCGCTCGCCCACGCCCTCGGCCTCAGCCTGGTGGCCGAGGGCGTCGAGACGCTGGCGACCAGCGCCACCCTCGCCCGCCTCGGCTGCGACGTGGCCCAGGGGTACGCCGTCGCCCGCCCCATGCCGGTCGACGACTTCCTGGACTGGCTGGACGCCTCGGACTCCGGGCTCGTCGACACGGCGCTCGTCCCCCAGTTCGGCCCGGGCACGGCGCCCGACCGACCCCCGGCGTGATCCCCCGCATCGACGACACGCCGCGGTCAACGAGCACCGTCAGCAGCCGGATGGGGACTATGGGCTGTCTCTTATAACCATCTGACGCTGCCGACGAAAAGTAAAGATGAATCCATGGTGGGCGGAGTATCATTAAAACAAATA
>NZ_POQU01000070.1 GCF_002938425.1 Blastococcus atacamensis
TTGTTTGCTGTTTTTATTGATGTTTCTTTCATATGTCTTGTCTTTCTACTTGTGGTTGTCTGAGATATACAGCTCTCTACGACATGTATACAGTCCTGTGCGTCGACAGCGGAAGATGTGTATAAGCGTCATCGGCCCCGCGACAACGCGGACCCCGCGGGGTGGCCGGTCCGGGAAGGTGTCCGGCCCCGCGGGGTCCGCCTGGCGTCGGGGAAGAGCGTCAGGTGGGCCCGCGCGGGGCCGGTGGGTCACCCACGCCGGTCTGGGCCGGCGGGACCCGCTGTCCGTCGCGGTCCTCCGCTGTGCGGGACCGAGCCGCGGGGAAGGCGGCTGGGGCCCGATCCGGTCGAGTCGCGGGGAAGGCGACTCGAACGGGTTCCGGCGCGGAGGCCGGGAGGGGCGGGAAGGGTGCTCCCGGGATCACGACAGCGTCGGCATCCCCTCGCTCTCCATGTCGGCATACGCGGCCTCCAGTTCGGCCACGTAGGCCTCCCAGTTGGCGGCGTCCCAGATCTCGAAGCGGGTGTCGACGCCGACCACGACCACGTCGCGGTCCAGCCCGGCGTACTCGCGCAGGCTGGCCGGGATGGTGATGCGGCCGGTCTTGTCGGGCTCGATCTCGACCATCGACCCGAAACTCATGCGGGCGGCCATGCGCGCCCGGGCGGTGTCGGACGGGGCCATGGCGGCCATCGCGGCGCTCTGCTCGGCGACCCGGGCCATGGTGAGCCCGTAGACGCAGCGCTCCTGGCCCTTCTTGATCACCATGCCGTCGGCCACCTGGTCGCGGAAGCGGACGGGGAGGGCGAGCCGGCCCTTCTCGTCGAGTCGCAACGGATAGCTGCCGACGAACACCGGATCACCCCCTGCATCGGTCCTCCCGTGGCCCCGCAGGCACCCCGGACGGTCCCTGCCTCTCCACCGGTCGCCACAGTAACCCACTGGCCCCCACCGGACACCACTTGCGCCCGTGTCGTGACCAGCGGGCCCCACCCCTCACCCCGGAGCCACCGCAGCCGTGTGCAGCGCGATCGCGACAGCCCGTCACGGCCGATTCCCGACGTACGGTGGGAGGCGTGACGGAGACGACACGGGCCGCCGACGGGACGGCCGATCCGTCGGTCGACGTCGCAGCGGAGGGCGCACGGATCGCGGCGAGCATCAGCCGCGTCGTCCAGGGCAAGGACCACGTGGTGCGACTGGCCCTGGTGGTCCTGCTCGCCGAGGGCCACCTGCTCGTCGAGGACGTGCCCGGCGTCGGCAAGACCACGCTGGCCAAGGCACTGGCCGCCTCGGTCGACGCCAGCGTCCGGCGGATCCAGTTCACGCCGGACCTGCTGCCCAGCGACGTCACCGGCGTGGCCGTCTACGACCAGGAGACCCGGGAGTTCGAGTTCAAGCCCGGCGCCGTCTTCGCCAACATCGTGGTGGCCGACGAGATCAACCGGGCCTCGCCCAAGACCCAGTCCGCCCTCCTGGAGTGCATGGAGGAGCGCCAGGTCACCGTCGACGGCGTCAGCTACGAGCTGGCCCGGCCCTTCGTCGTCGTGGCCACCCAGAACCCGCTGGAGATGGAGGGCACCTACCCCCTCCCCGAGGCGCAGCGCGACCGGTTCACCGCCCGCGTCTCGATGGGTTACCCCGATCCGGCCGCAGAGCTGGCCATGCTGGACGACCGCGCCACCACCGACCCCCTCGCCGGGCTGCGGCCGGTCGCCGACGCGGCCCTGGTCCGGTCCCTGGTGGCGGCGGTCGGCCGGCTGCACGTGTCCGAGGCGGTGCGCCGGTACGTGGTCGCGCTCGTGGAGGCCACCCGCCGCTCCCCCGACCTGCGCCTGGGCGCCTCCCCGCGCGCGGGGCTGCAGCTGCTGCGGGCCGCACGGGCCTCGGCCGCCCTCCTCGGCCGCGACCACGTGCTCCCCGACGACGTGCAGTCGCTCGCCGTGCCGGTGCTCGCCCACCGGCTGCTGCTCGGCAGCGAGGCGGCGGTCGGCCGGCGCAGCACCGAGCAGGTGGTGGCGCAGCTGCTCGCCTCCGTCCCCGTCCCCCGCGGGCGCTGACCGGTGCGGAGGACTCCCGGGCGGGCGCTGTCCGCCCTCACCTCGCGTGGCCGCTGCCTGATCAGTGGCGGCCTCGCGCTCGCTGCGGCCGGGGCCTTCCTCGGTGAGCGGTCCCTCGTGCAGCTCGCCGTCTTCGTGCTGGCCCTGCCGCTGCTGGCCGCGCTGAGCGTGGCGCGCAGCCGCTTCCGCGTCACCACCCGGCGGGCGACCAGCCCGGCCCGGGTGCCGCGCGGCACGCCCGCCGAGGTGCTCGTGGAGCTCGGCAGCACCGACACCCGGCGCGGAGGGCTCTGGCTGCTGACCGAGCACCTCCCGGCCGCGCTCGGCCCCTCGCCCCGCTACACCGTGTCCGGCCTCCCCGCGGGCGCGACGACGCTGCTGCGGTACTCCGTCGCCGGCCGGGTCCGCGGACGCTACGAGCTGGGACCGCTGCAGCTGCGCGTCGTCGACCCGTTCGGCCTGGTCGAGCGCTCGGCCTCCGGCACCGGCACCGCGCCGCTCGTCGTCGTCCCGCGCGTGCGCCCGCTCGGTCCCGGCGGCACCGGCGTCGAGCAGGGCCGCGGCGGCGAGGGCACGCACCGCTCGATCGCCGCCCACGGCGACGACGACGTCAGCGTGCGGGAGTACCGGCGCGGGGACGACCTGCGCAAGGTGCACTGGCGGGCGACCGCGCGCACCGGTGAGCTCATGGTGCGGATGGAGGAGCGCCCCTGGCACCCCCAGGGCACCCTGTTGCTCGACACCCGGGCCCGCGCGCACCTGGTCGCCACGTCCCGCCCGGACACCGTCGCGGTACCCGGCCCGTCCGGCGACGACTGCCCGCCCGGCGACAGCCTGGAGTGGCTCGTGGAGGCCGCGGCCAGCATCGGCAGCACACTGGCCCGCCGCGGATCGGTGGTCCGCGTCGTCACCGACACCGGCGAGCTCAGCCCTCGCCCGGGACGTCCGGGACTGGGGGCCGAGGAGCTGCTGGACCGGCTGGCCACCATCGGGCCCTCCCGCGTGGCCGACCTGCACGGCGCCGTCGAGGCCGCCTGCCGGGCGGCCGGTGACGGCCCGCTGATCTGCCTGCTCGGAGCGGTGGGGCCCGACGACGTCGCGCCGCTCACCCAGCTGCGGCCGGGCACCGGCGCCGACGTCGCCGTGCTGCTCGACGTGACCGGATGGGCCCTCCCGTCCGGCCGGGGGTGGATCCGCGGTGGCGGAGCCGGGAACGCGCTCGCCACCCAGCGGGAGGAGGCCGTTGCGCTGTTGTCCGCGGCCGGCTGGCGGGTGACCGTCGCCGGGGCCGGCCACGGCGTCGCCGACGCCTGGGCAGCGGTGGCCGGCACGCCCACGGGGGTGCCCGCGTGATCCGCGCCGACGTCCGCACCGCCTGCGCCGCCGCGGTCGCCACGCTGCTGGGCGCCGTCGCCCTTACCCCGGTGTTCACGTCTGCGGGCTGGTTCCCGCCGGCGTTCGTCGTCGTCGGTTCGGTGCTGGCCGCCGGGCTGCTGCTGCGCGCGGCAGCGCACAGGGCGGCCGGCGGGCCGGACCGGGAGCCGGCCGGCCCGTGGGCCCTCCTCGTCCCGGCGGGGCAGCTGGTGGCCGTCGTCTGCGTGCTCACCGCACTCTTCGCACCCGACGGCGCGCTTCTGGGCGCGCTGCCCACGCCGCAGAGCCTGGAGGGTCTGGGCGGCGTGCTGGCCGACGGTGCGGCGGAGGTGCGCGAGCAGGCCACCCCGGCCCTTCCGCTGACCGGGCTGCTCGCGCTCACCACGCTGTTCGTCGGGCTGGTCGCGATCGTGGTGGACCTCGTCGCGGTCACGGCCGGCCGGGCGGCCGTGGCGGGGCTCGCGCTGCTGATCCTGTTGTGCGTCCCGGTCGGCACGGTCACCGGGGCGATCGGGCTGCCGGCGCTGGTCGCGCCCGCCGTCGGGTTCGCCGTCCTGCTCTGGGCCGACCAGCGGCGTGTGCTCGGCGGGCTGCACGGCTGGGCCGGAGGTGGTGGGGCCGCGGTGCGCATCGGCGCCGTCGCGCTCGTCGCAGGGGTGCTGCTGGGACCGCTCGTCCCGATCCTGGAGGAGGGCTCGTTCGGCACCGGGCTCGGCGGCGGCGTCGGTGGCGCCACCGGGACGGCGCTGGACCCGGTGGCCGAGCTGCGGGGTGAGCTGAGCCGCCCCGAGCCGATCGAGCTCCTGCGCGTGGACGCGTCGGTCGAGGACCTCGGGTACCTGCGGGCGGTCGCGCTGGACGAGTACGACCCCGCCGAGGGATGGACGCTGAGCAACCTCGACGGCCAGATCTCGGTGCTCGAGGACGACACGCTGGCACCGCTGCCCGCGCGGCAGGTCGCGCGCCCGGTGACCGCCGACATCACGGTCCTCGAGCACGACGACCGGTTCTTGCCGCTGCCGTCGTCCCCGCTGTCGGTCTCGGTGGACCGGGACGCCGCTGCCTGGCGCTTCGACGGGGCGACCGGGACGGTGTTCGGCCGGGACGTGTCCACCGAGGGCCTGGGCTACCGAGTGGCGGCCAGCGAGCCACGTCCGTCGCCGGATCTGCTCTCCCGCGCCGTCCCGCTGCCCGAGGGCGCCGCGATCCAGGAGCGCTTCGGCACCCTGCCCGAGCTCGACCCCTCGATCGGCGCACTGACCGCCGAGCTCACCGCCGGTGCGGCCACGCCGTACGAGCGGGTGCGCCGCATCCAGGACTACCTGACCGACCGGGGCAACGGGTTCACCTACAGCCTCTCCACCGCGTCGGGGACCTCCGGCGACGACCTGGTGGACTTCCTCCGGCTCAAGCGCGGCTACTGCGAGCAGTACGCCGGCGCCATGGCGGTGCTGGTCCGGCAGGCCGGCATGCCCGCGCGGGTGGCACTGGGCTACACGCCGGGATCGGTCCAGGACGACGACAGCCGGCTGATCACCAGCGACGACGCCCACGCCTGGGTGGAGGTCTTCTTCCAGGGCCTCGGGTGGGTGCCGTTCGACCCCACCCCGATCGCGGTCGACCGGCGCGTGGCCCTCCCGTGGTCGCCGCGGGCCAGCGACCGGATCGAGGAGACCGACGAGCTCCCGGCCCCGACCGCTCCCACGGCGGCGCCGCCGGTGGAGGTGCCGCGCGAGGACCGGGTCCCCGAGGCGGTCCCCCAGGCGCAGACGGCGCCGACGGCGGAGACCTCGCTGCGCCCGGTGCTGCTGTCGCTGGGCGCGGTGGCAGCCGCCGCTGCGCTGCTGTCGCTGCCGGGGGGTCTGCGGGTGCTCCAGCGTCGCCGCCGGCTGGCCGACGGGGATCCCGGTGGGCTGTGGGACGAGCTGCGGGCGAGCGCCACCGACCTCGGGATCCGGCTGGATCCGGCGTGGACCCCGCGCCGGACGGCGGAGGAGCTGACCGCCGCCGCGCGCCCGGAGCCCGGCCTCGCCGAGGCGTTCATCTTCCTCGCCGGTGCCGAGGAGGCCGCCGCCTACGGCCCGCCCCGCGCCGCGACGTCCGACCCCCGCCTGCCCGAGGCCCTGCGGACGGCGCGGCGCGGACTGCTGGCCGCCCAGCCGTGGCCGCGGCGCCTGGCGGCGCGGCTGTGGCCGACGTCGGTGCGCGACGGACTGCGGGACCTGCTCCCCCGGCGCCCGGGGACGACACCGGCCGCCGTCCGATGAGGACGGCGGCCGGGTCCGGGGTGGTTGCGGGCTACTGGTCGTAGCGGCGGCGGAAGCGCTCCTCGAGGCGGTTCTTCATCGGCTGCCGGCCGCGGCCGCCCCGGCCGGTAGGGGATGCACCGCGCTGGCCGGCGGGGCCGGAGACCTCGACGGCGCCGGTGGCGGTGCGGTAGTTCAGCACGCCGAGGATGACCCCACCGAAGGCGACGAGGAACCCCAGCACGCCGAGCGGCACGGAGCCGGTGACCGGGCCGGCGACCAGGACGGCGAGGCCGACCAGGACCAGCAGGGCGCCGAGCTGCAGCTTGCGGCGGGCCTTCAGACGGCGATCGCCGGTGCGGACCGAGGAAGCGAACTTGGGATCGTCATCGACGAGGGCACGCTCGATCTGCTCCAGCAGACGCTGCTCGTGCTCGGAGAGCGGCACGTCGACCTCCAGGGTGGGGCGGAGCCAAAGCCGTCGGAGGCTCCCGCCGACGGTACGTCCGAGGATACGAGTCGTTCGCAACCGGCGAAAGGCGACGAACCGGCAACCTGCGCGTGATGCCGGACGATCACTCTCCCGGGGCGGTCGTGGCGCCGGTTACCGCAGGTCAGCGGGCCGTTCCCCCGGGGCGGCCCGAGCGGTGCAGCAGGGTGGCCGGACGGACCGCGCCGGCACCGAACCGGCGGGCGGCGCGGTCGGCGGCGAGCTCGGCCTCCCGGCGGCCGTGCTCCCGGGCGCCGAGCTCCAGCTGCTGGGGGGCCTCGTCGGCGTCCACGAGGCGCTCGGCCCGCACCCCGACCAACCGGATCCGGGCCCGGTCGAGCCCCAGGGCGTCGAACAGGGCGCGCGCGGTGTCGTAGAGGTCCTTGCCGACGTCGGTGGGCGTGCCGAGCGTCCGGCTGCGGGTGATCGTCGCGAAGTCGGCGAACCGCACCTTGATGCTCACCGTGCGGGTCAGGCAGCCCATCGAGCGCAACCGGCCGGCCGTGCGCTCGGACAGGTGCAGCAGCTCGCGGTGGATGACAGCGGGATCGTCGACGTCGGTGGAGAAGGTCTCCTCCGCCCCTGTGGACCGCTCCGGCTCGTCGGGGACGACCCGTCGCGGGTCGCGACCCCAGGCCAGCTCGTGCAGGTGGCTGCCGGCCGCGGCGCCGAGCGCGCGCTGCAGCGTCCTCGACGGCACGTGCGCCAGATCGCCGACGGTGCGCAGGCCCAGCCGCAGCAGCGTCTCCTCGGTCTTGGGGCCCACGCCCCACAGGGCGCTCACCGGCAGCGGGTGCAGGAAGCCCATGACCTCCGCCGGGCGGACGACGAGCATCCCGTCGGGCTTGGCGGCGGTGGAGGCCAGCTTCGCCACGAACTTGGTGCCGGCCACCCCGACCGAGCAGGTGATGCCCTGCTCGTCGTAGACCCGGGCGCGGATGTACTCGCCGACCTCGGCGGCGTCGCCCAGCCGCCGCCCGGCCCCGGAGACGTCGAGGAACGCCTCGTCCAGGGACAGCGGCTCCACCAGCGGCGTGATCGACCGGAACAGGGCCATGACCGAGCGGGACACCTCGGTGTAGAGCGCCATGTCCCCCGGCAGGACGGTCGCCGTCGGGCACAACCGCAGCGCCCGGCCGGTGGGCATGGCGGCGTGCACCCCGTAGCGGCGGGCCTCGTAGGTGGCCGAGGTGACCACGCCGCGGTTGCCCGCGCCCCCGACGATCACCGGGGTGCCGGCCAGCTCGGGGCGCCGCCGCACCTCGACGCTGGCGAAGAAGGCGTCCATGTCGACGTGCAGGACGGTGCACCCCGCTGCTCGGTCCACGACTCCTCCTCCCCGATGTCGGACACATGTTCGATATCGGGGAAGAATAGCGCCCGGCCCGCCGTCCGGCCGACTCCGGCACGACCCCGTGTCGGACGCCTCGACGGCGCAGGTCGGCCGCAGGTGTGAGCCCGCGATCACCGAGGTAAGCAGCGCGCAGGGGCCGCCGTCCGGCGGTCCGGACCGACCTGATCGGAGGAGCCATGGCTCTGGACGACGACATGACGACCGGCGACGCCGGCGCGGACGGCGGTGCCGACAGCGGTGCCGACGGCGGCGTGGGCGGCGGCGCGACCGGCGCCGACAACGGCCAGGAGGGCCCCATGGACGCCGGCTCCGGCGGCGGCACCCCGGGCACGCACGACGGTGGCGCGGACGGCGGTGCCGACAGCGGTGCCGACGGCGGCGCGGACACGGGTGCCGACGGCGGCGCCGACGGTGGTGCCGACGGCGGCGCGGACGGTTCCGCCTGACCGAGAACCCGACCCCGCAGGGCGGGGCGGAGCAGCTGCTCCGCCCCGCCCTGCGGCGGTGCACGAACATGGCGCCGGAGGACTTCGGCGAGCACTACTGGGCGCGCCGTCCCCTGCTCACCCGCGCCGAGGACACCGGTAACTCCTTCACCGACCTGCTCGACCTGCCCGCGGTCGACGAGCTGCTGTCCCGCCGGGGTCTGCGCACCCCCTTCCTGCGGATCGCCAAGGACGGCGCCGTCGTCGAGGCCAAGCGCTTCACGACCTCCGGCGGCGCCGGTGCCGAGATCGCCGACCAGGTGAGCTCCGACTCGGTGCTCCGGCTCTTCGCCGAGGGCAGCACCGTCGTCCTGCAGGGTCTGCACCGGCTGTGGCCGCCGCTGATCGAGTTCGCCGACTCCCTCGCCGCCGACGTGGGCCACCCCACGCAGGTGAACGCCTACGTGACGCCGCCGTCCTCCCGCGGCTTCAGCCCGCACTACGACGTGCACGACGTCTTCGTGCTGCAGGTGGCCGGCGAGAAGCACTGGACCATCCACGAGCCGGTGCTCCCCGATCCGCTGCGCACCCAGGTGTGGACCGACCGGGCTGCCGAGGTGGCCGCCGCCGCGGAGCGCGAGCCGGTGATCGACGCGGTGCTCCGCCCGGGCGATGCCCTCTACCTGCCCCGGGGCTACCTGCACTCGGCGCGCGCCCTCGGTGAGATCAGCGCGCACCTGACCGTCGGCATCCACTCCGTCACCCGCTGGGCGGCCGCGGAGTCGGTGCTGGACCTCGTGCGCACCCTGGCCGCGGACGACCCGGCGCTGCGCAGCTCCCTCCCCCTGGGCATCGACCTCGGCGATCCGGACGTGGTGGCCGACGACGTCGCCGCCGTGGTCGACGGGCTGCGCGAGTGGCTGGGCCGCGTCGACCCCGCCGAGGTGGCCGACCGCCTGCGGGCCCGCACCTGGGCCCAGGTGCGCCCCGAGCCCGTTGCGCCGCTCGCCCAGGCGACCGCCGCCGCCGCACTCACGGCCGAGACTGTGCTGCGCCTGCGCACCCGGCTGCGGTGCGTGCTGCGCGACGGCGAGGACGGCGGCGTCGTGCTCGTCGGCGGCCGCCGCACCCACACCTTCCCGGCGGAGCAGCGGCCGGCCCTGGCCGAACTGCTGACCGTGGGCGAGCTCAAGGTCGGGGACCTCCCCGGCCTGGACCCGGCCGACCGGCTCGCGCTGGCCCGCCGGCTGGTGACGGAGTCGATCGCCACCGTGCCCGACGCGGCGGTCGCGGGCCCTCCGCCGCTGTGACCTCCGACCCGGCCGGCGTGGACGACTTCTGCCGGACCGACCTCCCGGCGCGGCCGCTGGGTCGGCTCGACGGCGAGCGCTGCTCGGTGCAGGCGCTCGTGCGTGCCGACTCCGGGCTGGCCACGGCGTCCCCGGTGGACCGCTGGCTGCTGATCGAGCAGCCCGGCCCCTGGGGGCGGCAGGCCCTGCTGCAGTCCCGGTTCGACGCGCGGGTGGCGCTGCTGCTGGCCGAGCGGGCCGCCCGCGAGGGGGTCCGGGTGCTGCTGGTGCGCCGTCCCGGTGACCGGCTGGCCGACTCGGGCCGCCGCTGGGCCTACGCCGACAGCCGCCCCGGGCGGGAAGGGCTGTGGTGGTCGGTGCGCACCTCCGACGCCGACCTGCTCACCGCACCGTGGGACGGCTCGGTCGGCGAGCGGGCCGCCGGACGGACGTACCTGGTGTGCACGCACGGCGGGCACGACGCCTGCTGCGCGCTGCGCGGGCGGCCGCTGGCCCGGAACCTGCCGACGGCCGGGCCGGACGAGGTGTGGGAGTGCAGCCACCTCGGCGGGGACCGGTTCGCCGCCAACCTGCTCGTGCTGCCGCACGGCTTCTACTACGGCCAGGTGCCCGGCGACGGCTCGCTGGTGGTGGCCGCACACGACGCCGGCCAGGTGGCGCTGCCCTGGCTGCGCGGACGAGCCGGGCTGGCCGCGCCCGCGCAGGCGGCGCAGCACTACGCGCGCGAGGAGCTGGGCCTGCTCGGCGTCGATGACCTGCTGCCGATGGCGGTGGCCCCCCTGGACTCCCCCGGCGACGGCACCGAGCGCTGGGAGGTCACGCTCGCGGGGCCGGCCGAGGCGGTCGTCGTGGTCGTGGAGAGCCGTCCGTCGCCGGAGACAGTGCACCTCACCTGCCAGGCCACCCGGCCGGGCCGGGTGCGCACGTGGCACCACCTCTCGCTGGTGACCCGCCCGGTGCAGCCCACCGGCTGACGCTCAGGACAGCCCGCGCCCACGGGCGACCAGCAGCGGGATCGCGAGCTCCGTGGCGGTCAGCGAGCCGTGGTAGGCCGCGAGCCGGCTGGGCCCCGGCTCCAGCCGCGGGGTGACCAGTGCCCAGGTGCCGCGGGCCAGCGCGACGACGTCGCCGATGCGGGCGGCGAGCGCGTCGTCGACCCTGCCGAAGACGCCGCTGGCGATCGCCTCGTCCCGGCCGACCACCCAGGCACGGTCGCCGAGCACGCCGCGCCAGCGGTCCAGGAGGTCGGCCTCCGCTCCGGGCTCGGCGTGCACGTAGCGGGCGCGCGGTTCCCCGGCGAGCAACCGGACGCCGTCAGCCAGGTCGGGCTCGTCGTCCAGGTCGAACCGGGTGTGGGCGGGGACGTCGACCATGCCGTGGTCGGCGGTGACGAGCAGGGCGGCGTCGTCCGGGAGGCCGTCGACGAGCTGGGCGACCAGCGCGTCGACCTGGGCGAGCTGGGCCCGCCAGCTCGGGGAGTCGACGCCGCGCACGTGGCCGGTCAGGTCGAGCTCGGCAAGGTAGCCGTAGACCAGCGCCCGGTTCCCGGCGTCGAGGGCGGTGCGCATCAGGGCGGTGAGGTCGCCGGGGCCGACGCTGCCGGTGTAGTTGCCGCCGCGGTAGGCCGCCTCGGTGAGGCCGGAGCCGGCGTAGGCCCACGGTCCGACGGCGGTGACGGCGATGCCGTCGGCGGCGGCCCGCTGGAAGACGGTGGGGGCCGCCATCCACTCGGCCGGGTCGGGGTCGTCGGCCCACTGGGTGTGGTTGAGGGTGCGCCCCTCCCCCGGCACGTCGGTGACGAATCCGAGGACGCCGTGCCCGCCCGGCGGGAGGCCGGTGGTCAGGGTGGTGAGGCTGACCGGGGTGGTGCTGGGGCAGGGCGCGGCGAGGTCGCCGGCCGGACTGCTCAGGGCGGCGAGCGTCGGGGCCAGGTCGGCGTGCGCCCGGATCAGGTCGGCACCGAGGCCGTCGACGAGCAGCACCGCGGCCCGGCGGGCGCCCTGCAGCGCCCCGGTGAGGCCGAGCGGATCGGCGGGGAGGCCGCCCCGGGGCACCGGCGCACCGAGCGCCGCGGCCACGCCGGGCAGGACGTCGGCCAGGCTGGCGGCGCCGTAGGCGGGCCGCTGCAGGTCGGCGGGGAGCACGGAGCCGTTGGCCGGTAGGCCATCGGCCGCGGAGCTCACGGGCGGGTGGCCAGCAGGTGCAGGCCGGCAGCGACCTCCCGGTAGGGCGAGGTGCCGGCCAGCGCCAGTTCCAGGTCGCGGACCGCTGCGACGTCGGCCCCCGCGGCGGCCTCGAGCAGATCGGCGACGACGGAGACGCCGCGCCACTCCCCGGCGGTCAGGCCGGCGCCGTCGACCAGGACGAGGAGGTCGCCGTGGGTGAAGCGGCGGCGCCCGGGCCGGCCGGGGACGGTCTCCTGGTCGCGCAGGACGGCGAGGGCCTCGACCGGCTGGCCGGCGATGGCACGGGCGAGCACGCCACCGGCCCGGTTGGCGACGGCGAGGCTCACCTGGCCGCCCGGGCGCAGCGCCCCGGCGATCTCGCGGAGGGTGACCGCGGGGTCGTCGACGACCTCGAGCACGGAGTGGCACAGCGCGAGGTCGTAGCCGCCGTCCTCGGCGAGCACCTCGTGCAGGAGGTCGCCGTCGCCCTGGACGCCGACGACCCGCTCTCCCACGCCGTCGTTCTGGGCGCGGCGGGAGAGGGTGGCGAGCGCGTCGGCGCTGGGGTCGACGACGGTGACGGTGTGCCCGAGGCGGGCGAGCGGAACGGCGAACATGCCGCTTCCGCCGCCGACGTCGAGCACCCGCAGCGGGGTGCCCGCGCCGACGAGCGGGTCGAGCGCGGCCCACACGGCGGCGGTGCGGACGGGCAGCTGGGCCGCGGTCGGCGAGGGAGGAACGGTCGGCACCCACCGGAGCCTAGTGGCGACGGGGCCTCCGGTCCGCTCAGGCCGGAACGCTGTCGGCCGCCCGGCGGATGGCGGCGATGTCGATGCGGCGCATCTGGAACATCGCCTGGGCGGCCCGCTGGGCGCGGCCGGGGTCCGGGTCGCCGAGCAGGGCCGGGAGCTCGGTGGGGACGACCTGCCAGGAGACGCCGAAGCGGTCCTTGAGCCAGCCGCACATGCTCTCCTCGCCGCCGTCGGTCAGGCGGTTCCAGTAGTGGTCGGCCTCCTCCTGGTCGGCGCACATGATCTGGAAGGAGATCGCCTCGCTGTGCGGGAACTGCGGACCGCCGTTGAGGGCGAGGTACTCCTGTCCGTCGAGGGTGAAGCCGACGGTCATCGCGGTGCCCTCGGGCATGGGCTGGCCGGGGCCGTAGCGCGTGACGTCGCCGATGGAGGAGTTCGGGAAGATCGAGGTGTAGTGCGCGGCGGCCTCCTCGGCCGTGCCGTCCATCCAGATGCAGGGGATCTGCTTGGGCATCGGTTCTCCTCGAGGGCGGCCGGCGGTGGTGCCGGGGTGGGTGGTGCCGGGTCAAGTGGTGTCAGGAGTCGAGACGGCCCGGCGGCCGGGAACTCATCGGTCGCCGGCCGCACCCGTCCACCGCGCCCACGCCGGCCACACCAAGTCGGCGTAGCGCTGGTAGCCGGCCGCCCCCGGGTGCGCCCCGTCGCCGGCGGCCACCTCCTGGCACCAGGTGGCGCAGTCCAGCAGGGTCGGGAGGACGGCGACGTACGGCACGCGCCGTTCGGCGCAGAGCTCCGCGAAGCGGAGGTCGAGGTCCGCGATCCGGCCAGGACCGACTCCCCCCGATTTATGCGGCACCTATGGGGAGGACGGCAGGCGGAAAGCGAACGGAGCACGGAGCAAACGCTCTCCCAGTTACGTTGCTAGTTCAAGTAAAGAGCGCACCTGCGGCGCACCCCTTCCGGCCGGGCCACCTAGTTGCGGCCTCGCTCTTGCCCGAGATGGTCGAGCTCACTAAAGAGATCGTTAGCAATCTCGTCGATATTGAGCACCCGCCGCTTCACCATGCTGTAGAGCGGCTCGAGCTCCCCGAACCACCCGTCGGTGTCGGCAGTGCTAACCTCTTGCAGCTTCTTGTAAGGAAGGTCGGAACCCTCCCTGGCGTGGATTTCTAGGATGTAAGGATTGAAGTCATCCTCGTCCCGGGACTTGATCAGAAAGCCAAACTTCCCCGTCGTCGCGACGAAACGGTACTGGCTCTTCTGGGCCGACTCCCAATCCAGCGCGCCTTGCTCGGTCAGCTGCACCAGCCGCTTAAGAAGCGTGATGACCTGGCCTGTCGAAAGATAGTCCATTTCAGCTCGCCTTCACCTGACACTGGGCGACTAGTCCGGCGGCAAAACTTGACACTTCGCCGATCTCCTCGACGGCGGTCTTTGTCACGGAACGCACAGTCTGTCTATTACTAGTGACCAGAGTTGACTTGGCGGCGCCAGCAGTGCGGGCACTGGCCCGCAATCTCTCAATCAGATCGCCGTCGACATCCTTTTCTCCAGCCATGAGGGATGCCACCTGATTAGCGGTATGACTGTATGAGACAAGAGAGCGAATGGCTAAGCGTCGGTCGTCATCCGCTGCCGCAGCATCAAGGTCACCTTCAATGACCCGAAGTTGTGGAAGTAGCACCAGGAGATGATTCATACTCATACGACGAGCCGTTTCCTCGATCGCCGTCTTTGTGGCCTCGGACGCCTTCGCCGTCTTCCGCAACTGCTGGATAGCAAGACTGAATCCCACGACCGAGACGATGAGGCTCAGGACGCCCAGTCGGTCACTGAAGGTTAGACCTAGCCACCAGTCGATAATTGTCTCGCCCCCTCACCTCTAGGACAGGCCTGCCAACTACGCCTCAACGACCCTAACAGCCATTCCTATGACCTCCGCCCGACGGCGCGCGAGTGGGGACCAGCGCGGCCCGGGCGGTTGTGACGGGGCCGATGGGGTGACCTTAGCGATCGCAGGCGGTGGCGCCGCCTCGTCGTGCGGATCGGCGTGGTCGGGGTCGGCCCAGCCGGCCCGAGTGGCGCAGCCGGGCCTGCAACGGCGCTGGTCGCGGATGCGGAAGAAGCTCTGCTGCACGGGCGTGGTCGGTAGCGGTCGACCGGGTCGGGAACGTCGAGAAGCCAGCAGTCGCAGTCGGTGCCGGCGTGGTCAAGGCAGCCCAGTGGTGGCGCGTGTCCCGGCCACTGCCCACCCGGCAGCGGTACGCGTCCGATCTGGCCATCGCCGCGCTCGTCCTGGCCGGGGCGTTCACGGTGGAGCAGGGTCGTCGGGGCTGGACGTTCTACGCGGCGGGCCTGGCCGGGGCGGTGGTCGTCGCCGCCGCGCAGGCGATCACCGTGCGATGGATCCGCGACCGCGCCAAGGCCGGCACTGCTGCCGGGCTCTGATCCGGACGCGTCAGTGCCCTGAGCTGCCCGGGCTGGAGTGCCACAGCTTGCGCGGCGGCGCGGACGCGGCACGGCGGGCGGCGGTCGCGGCGTCGTCGCCGGCCGGCTTGATGTCGGCGTAGGGCGACATCCGGAAGCCGGTCGGGTGCACGAGAACCGGCCGCACCACGACCGGCCGGCTGCTGCGCGATGCCGCCGCCCCGGTGATCGCCTCCTCGGTGATCTCCCCCTGCGCCGCCATCAGCTCGGCCACCGACTCCAGCCCGCCGGTCTCCCACGCCTCGTGCAGCGCCGGCAGCTCCCACGCCCCCGTCGCCCGGAGCGACATCCCACGGGGCCCGGTGCGGCGCAGCACCCCGCGGATGACCAGCAGCCACGAGTGGAAGACCGTCGCCGCGTACGGGCCCTGCGCGTCCTCGAAGAACGTCGAGTCGGTGCAGCCGCTGCCGTCGTCGAGGGTCACGAACACCACCCGCCGTCCGGACCGGATCGGCGGCGTCTGGGTGGCCACCTTGACGCCGGCCACCAGCACCTCCGAACCACTGCGGCAGCCGAGCAGCTCGCCCGCCGGCACCGCGCCCAGCGCGGCGAGGAACGGACGGTAGAAGTCGACGACGTGCCGGCTGGCGTCCAGGCCCAGCACCTCCAGCTCGGCGCGCACCAGCTCGGCATCGGTGAACTCGGGCAGCCCGCTGCCCTCCGCCCAGCTGGGCCCGACGGCCGCGCTCTCCGGACCCGCACCCTCCAGACCCGGGAGCTCCAGACCGGGGAGCTCCAGACCGGGTAGCTCCGGTCCGGCGTCCTCCATCCCCATGAGGTCCAGGCTCAGCTGACCGTCGGAGGTCGCCCGCGCCCCGCTGCGACTCCACCGGTCGAGTTCGCTGATCTGCAGCAGCAGGTCGCGCCGGGTCACCTGGCGGCGCCGCCGCGTCGGCCGGCCTGCCTCGCGGTCGCGCATGCCGAAGCCGTACAGCGAGTCGAACCCGCCGGCCAGCACCAGCCGCTCCACCACCGGCCGGGACACCGACGCCCGCGACCAGAAGTCGGTCAGCGACCGGTACGGCTGACCGTTGACGACCCTGGCCACCTCGTCGTCGGAGATGCCCTTCACGTCGGCCAGCGACAGCCGGATCCCGTACCGCGACGGATCGGCCATCGCCGGCGGCATCCACTCGGGACGGCGCCAGCCACCCCGACCGACACTCTCACCCTCCACCTCATCCTCAGAGTCGACGGCGTCGTCGCTGGTCAGCCGCTCGACGCGGTAGCTGCCGGCCGAGGCGTTGACGTCCAGCCCGAGCACCCGGATCCCGAAGTTGCGGGCGTCGTCGAGGATCAGCCGCTTCGGGTACATGCCCGGGTCGTGGGTGAGCACCCCGGCGAGGAACGCCGCCGGGTGGTGGGTCTTGAGCCACGCCGACTGGTAGGTGGGCAGCGCGAACGCGGCCGCGTGCGCCTTGCAGAAGCCGAACGACCCGAAGGCGACCAGCACCTCCCACACCCGCTCGGCCACGTCCGCCGGATAGCCGGCAGCCAGCACCCGGGGCATGAACCAGGCCCGGACCTCGGGATGGGCGTCCTTCTCCCCCAGCGCGCGGCGCACCTCGTCGGCCTCGG
This sequence comes from Blastococcus atacamensis, assembly GCF_002938425.1. GTDB lineage: Bacteria > Actinomycetota > Actinomycetes > Mycobacteriales > Geodermatophilaceae > Blastococcus > Blastococcus atacamensis. The sequence goes on from NZ_POQU01000070.1 coordinate 16,242, forward strand.
CCAGCGTGCAGCCGGCCATCCGCGACACCACCTGCAGCACCTGCTCGTGGAACACCACCACCCCGGCGGTCTCGGCGAGCGCGAACTCCAGGTCGGGATGCGGGTACTGGGCGTCCTGCCAGCCGTTCCGGGCCATGAGGAACGGGGTGACCATGTCGCTCTTCACCGGTCCGGGCCGGAACAGCGAGATGTCGATGATGATGTCCTCGAACGTCTGCGGCCCGAACTTGCCGACCAGCTCGCGCTGCCCCGGGGACTCGATCTGGAACATCCCCAGCGTGCGGGTCGAGCGGATCAGCTCGAACGTCGTCGGGTCGTCTCGCGGGACCGCGTCGATGTCCACCGTCTCGCCGTCGACCCGCGCCACCTCGTCGAGGGCGTGCGCGATCGCCGACTGCATCCGGATGCCCAGCAGGTCGAGCTTGAGCAGCCCCAGCTCCTCGACGTCGTCCTTGTCGAACTGGCTCATCGGATAGCCGAGGTAGCTGCTCTCCACCGGGGTGCGGTCGAGCAGCGTGGCGTCGGACAGCAGCACCCCGCACGGGTGCAGCGCGATGTGCCGGGGCAGCCCGTCGAGCCGGGACACCAGGTCGAACATCAGGTCCAGGTCGCCAGTACCCCCGGCCCGCCGGGACCCGTACCGACTGGCCCGCAGCTCCGGGAGGTCCCTCAGCGCGGCGTGCACCTGGTTGGCCCGGATGTGCGGGAACGCCTTGGCGACGGCGTCGACCTCGGCCGGGGGCAGCCCCATCGCGGCGCCGACGTCGCGGATCGCGTGCCGCACCCGGTAGGTGTCCATCATCGAGATGCAGCTGACCCGGTCGGCGCCGAAGCGGTCGATGACCGCGTCGTAGACCTCCATCCGGCGTGCGGACTCCACGTCGATGTCGATGTCGGGCAGCTGGTGGCGCAGCGGTGAGAGGAACCGCTCCATCAGCAGCCCGTAGCGCAGCGGATCGACGTCGGAGATGCCGAGCAGGTAGGTGACCAGGCTGCCCGCGCCCGATCCCCGCGCCGCGGCCCGGACCCTCAAGCTCTTGATGAGGTCGACGACGTCGGCCACGGTCAGGAAGTACGACGAGTAGCCGAGGCTCTCGACGACCCCGAGCTCCTCGGCCAGCCGCTGCCGCACCCGGGCCGTGGGCGCCATGCCGCGCCGGCCCAGCCCGGCCTCGCACCGGGCCCGCAGCACCTGCGTGGAGCTCATCCCCCGCTCCGAGGGGGTGGTGACGACGTCGAGCTCGGGATAGCGGACGCTGCCGATCCCCAGGTCGGCGGTGATGTCGACGGCGCACTGCTCGGCCAGCCGCGCGGTGCGCTCGAGCAGGCGGAGCGCGGCGTCCCGGTCGGGGCCCATCAGGTCCTCGGCGACCTCGGCCATCTCCTTGCCCGACTTCAGGTACCCCTCGGCCGTCGTTCGGTCGACGTTCCGCTGCCCGAGCGGAACCAGCCGGCGGGCCGCGTCCAGGACGTCGGCGGTCGGCGCGTCCAGGGCGTCGACGTAGCGGACGGCGTTGCTCAGGACGACGGGCACCTGGTGCTCGGCGGCGAACCGGAGCACCGCCTGCGCGCGCTGCCGGTCGCCCCGGCCCCGGTGGTGCACCACCTCCAGCGCCAGCCCCGGCCCGAAGACCGCCCGCCACGCGTCGAGCACGGCGGCGGCGAGATCGGTCCGTCCGGCCAGCAGCGCCCGGCCCACCGGCGACCCCGGGCCCAGCAGCGGGGTCAGCCCCTCGGCGTGCTCGGCGGCGATGGCCAGCGAGCTCACCGGCTCGCCCCGGGTGCCGCGCAGGTGGGTGGCGCTGGTGAGCCGGCACAGCGACCGCCACCCGGCGCCGTTCCGGGCGAGGAAGGTGATTCGGGGCAGCCGCGGGTCGACGCTCGCCCCGCCCCGCGCGGGAGCCCGGCGGGCAGACGCCGCGGACCGTGACCGCGAAGCACGGGCCGTGGCGGGGTTCTCCCCCAGCACGTGTGCGAGCGCCGGCGGCACGCTGGTGCCCAGGTCGGGTGCCACCGCGAGGTCCACCCCGAAGATCGGCCGGATCCCGGCCGAGCGGCACGCCAGCGCGAACTTCACCGCGCCGTAGAGCCCGTCCCGGTCGGTGAGGGCCAGGGCGGACATGCCGTACTCGGCAGCACGGGCCACGAGGTCGGCGGGGTGGTTGGCCCCGTACCGCATGGAGTAGCCGGAGGCGACGTGCAGGTGGACGAAGGGGTCGCTCACCTCTGCAGCTCGGCCGCGGTGCCACCGACGACCCGAGGACGGGGGTAGGCGGGCTCGGCACTGGCACCGAGGCAGTTCGCCACGACCGCGAGGAAGGTGCCGACGTCGCGGACGAGGTCGTCGGCCTCGCGCTCGGTGACCGCGGAGGACAACCCCGCCTCGGCGGCGGCCCGCTTGGCCGCGCCGGCGGCGAAGAAGGTGGCCCACTCGCCCAGCTCGGGGGCGACCTGCTCGAGCAGCGCCCAGGCGCTGCGCGGGCGGCGCCGGCCGGATTCCGGCCGGGTGCGGGCGGCCAGCACGGCGGCCGCGGCCCGCAGCGCCCCCAGGTGCGCGGTGGCGTAGCGCTGCCGGACGTCGGTGCAGCCGGCGGCCTCGGCCAGCCCGCGGCGCGCCTGGTCCAGCAGCGACGCGGCCGCGGCGGGCAGCGCCGGGGGCAGGGGTAGCTGGTCGGCCATGAGCGGTCGGGCGCCCATCAGTCGTGCACCCGGATGAGCCACCAGCGGTTCGCCGCGGCGTCCCAGGACAGGTCGAAGACACCGGCGAAGTCCGTCCGCGAGCGCCCGGCCCGGACCGCCTCCACCCGCCACACCTCGCGCGGTGCGACCAGATCGGCCGACGCCCCTCCGGCTCCGGCGTCGCGCTGCCACCACGGAGCGGTCTCCATCCACGAGTCGAGCAACTCCCCCACGAGATAGCGGGACTGCCCGCGCCAGAACTGCACCGGACCGAGTGCGCCTCGTTCCACCTGCACCTCTTCGCCGACCCGGTCGACGGCCTCACCGATCACCCGGCTCATGGACGGACCTCCCCACGTCTCCAACACCCCGCCGTCCGCACCACTCCGTGGGAAGGCCGGAGAAAGGTTCGGGCGACGACTGATCGTTGTTCGAACGCTTGTTCGAACGAGTCCAGTAGACCGGACTGCCGATACGCCGTCAAGACGACGCGCGACCGGCTCACAGCTGCAGCGGATCCGGCGGGGCGAGCTCCTCGAGCTCCGGCGGATCCGGTTCGGGATCGGGGTACCAGCCGGGCGGCCGCGTGGTCCGGGAGACGCCCGACGGGGTGCGGACGACGAGTCGGCCGTCGTCGAGCAGGCTGAACGACCAGCCCCGCGCGAAGGTCTTGATCCGGTGGTGCCGCCGGCACAGGCAGCACAGGTTCGCGCACGCCGTCGGACCGCCGTCGGCGAACGGGTGCCCGTGGTCGATGTCGCAGCGGCCGGCACGGCGCCGGCACCCGGGCATCCGGCAGTGCCGATCGCGGACCGTCACGAGGCGTCGCTGCCTGGCGGTGGGCCGGTAGCCGTCCGTGGGCGGGGGCGGCCCCAGACCCGGTCCGTCGTCGTCCCCACCCGCCCGCGGGTCCCCCCGTCGGCTCCGGCGACGGACACGGCGCCCGACGGCGGCCCGGCGGAGCTCCGCCCGGGTCGCCGTCGGGCCCCTGTCCCTTATACCCATCCACCGCTTCCGCAGAACGAGATAGAGAATAACTCAGTGTCCTCCTATAA
>NZ_POQU01000071.1 GCF_002938425.1 Blastococcus atacamensis
AGCGACAGATGTGTATAATAGACATGTCCTGACCGTCGCGGCGCGCTCCGGTGCGGCCGTGGTCACGGTGCTCGTCCCTCCGCTCACAGCGCGGGCAGCCGGCTCGAGCGCACCACGGCGACCAGCACCGGTGCGCCGATGAGCGCCGTCACCACGCCCAGGGGCATCTCGTAGGGCCGCACGAGCAGCCGGGAGACGACGTCAGCGGCGAGCACCACGGCCGGGCCGACGAGGACCGAGACGGCCAGGACCCGGCGGAGATCGGGGCCGACCAGACTGCGGGCGAGGAAGGGGACCACCAGGCCGACGAAGGCGATCGGGCCGGCCGCGGCGACGGCGCCCCCGACGAGCAGCGCGACGGCGGTCAGGGCGAGGACGCGGGTGCGGGCGGGACGGTGTCCCAGGCCGCGGGCGACGGTGTCGCCCAGCATGAGCGCCGACAGGGGCCGGGCTGCGAGCACGGCCAGGAGGACGCCCGTGGCGAGGATCGGCCCCACCTGGGCGAGCGTGTCGAGGCCGCGGCCCGCGACGGACCCGACGGTCCAGAACCGCACCTCGTCGCTGGTCCGCTGGTCGAGCAGCAGCAGGATCGAGGTGGCGGCGTGCAGGAGGCTGGAGAGCGCGGCGCCGGCCAGCACGAGGCGGACCGGGTCGTCGCCCGCTCCGCGCAGGCGGGCGGCGCCGACGGCGAGCGCGCAGCCCGCCCCGGCTCCGAGGACGGCGACCCAGGGCCCGAGGCTGGCGGCGCCGGCGCCGGAGGCGATGACGACCACGACGGCGAACGAGGCGCCGGCGCTCACCCCCAGCAGCCCCGGCTCGGCCAACGGGTTGCGCGCGGTGGCCTGCAGGACTGCGCCGGCGACGCCGAGGGCGAGGCCGACGGCCACGGCGACGAGCGTCCGGGGCACACGCAGGTCGAGGACGGCGAAGCGCGCGTCGTCGTCACCGCCCCCGGCGAGGACCTCCAGCGCCCGGACCGGGCCGACCGCTCCGGCACCGAGCATCAGGCTGGCCACGACCACGAGGGCGAGCACGACACCGGCGGGTGCGATCCCGCGGAGCAGCACCCGGCGCACGTGATGACCTCCACTCGACCCCGGTCTCCGCCCGGGCTAAGGCAAGGCTAACCTACCGCCGAGCACCGACTGTCGGTGCGTCCCACACCCGGAGGCGACACGTGACCCACTCCCTCCTGGCGCGCCGGCGCCGGACCCTCCTCGCCGGTACGGCGGCCGGTCTCCTCGTGGCCCTGACGGCCTGCGGCGGCGAGCCGGGCACGTCCTCCGGATCGGACACCGCACCCGCCGAGGAGGCCACCGTGGCCACCCTCTACGGCGACATCGCGGTCCCGGCCGATCCGCAGCGCGTGATCACGCTGGCCGAGCCCGCGCTCGACGTGGCGCTGGCCCTGGACGTCACGCCGGTCGGCACCACCGCCAGCCGCGGCGGCGACAAGGCCCCGGCGTACCTGGGCGACGAGGCCGCCGAGATCCCCATCGTCGCCACCGTCCAGGAGCCGAACCTCGAGGCCATCCTCGAGGCCGAGCCCGACGTCATCCTGGCCGCCGCCGGGCTGGAGCAGGCGCAGTACGACGCGCTCAAGGAGATCGCTCCCACCATCGTCCCGGAGCGCCCCGCCCGCGGTGAGTGGGAGGCCCCGCTGCACACCTACGCCGAGGCGCTGGGTGCCGACGACGAACTCACCGAGGCGCTCGACGCCATCGACGAGCGCACCGCTGCGCTGAAGGCCGACGGCGCCCTGGAGGGCACGGCCGGCGTCGTCCGCTGGATGGCCAACGGCCCGGTGCTGATGAACAGCACCAACATGCCCGGCGTGCTGCTCACCGACTCCGGCGCGACGGCCCTGCAGATCGCGACCGACCTCGGCGACCGGCCGCACAGCGACCCGCTCTCGCTGGAGAACCTCACCGAGGTGGACGCCGACCGGCTCTTCCTGGCCGCCTTCGGGGCCGACGGCAAGGGCGCCCTCGAGGCGGCGAGCTCGCAGCCGGCGTTCACCCGCCTGAAGGCCGTGACCAACGGGGACGCCGCGGAGGTCGACGGCTCCGTGTGGAGCAGCGCCTCCGGCCCCATCGCCGCGGGCCTGGTGCTGGACGACCTCGAGGCCGCCGTCTCCTGACGCGTTCCCACGTGGCCCACGGGGCGGTCGCTGCGGCGGCCGCCCCGGCATGGGAAGCGATCCACCCGGCGTGGGCGTCATGACGGGTGCATCGCTTCCCATGCCCGGGCTGTGCCCTGGCCCACTACCTGCGAGTAACCCCTCGGCGTCCGCCTCGTTGTCCGGTCACGTCCCGTCGTCGGAACACCTCCGAGGAGAGCCATGACCCGCTCGTCCCGCCGTCTTCTGGGGGTGGTGTCCGGCGCGGTCGTCGCGGGCGCCGTCCTCGCCGGTCAGCTGGAGACGCTCAGCGGCCCGACGACGGTGATGGTGCACGGCACCGACATCGCCGCCGCCCGGGCGGCCGTCGCGGCCACCGGCATGCGGCTGGTCACTGAGTACGAGCGGATCGGCGTCGCGGTCGCCACCGGCACCGCCGACCAGATCGAGGCGGCGCGCACGCGGCCCGGGGTCACCTACCTCGAGGGCAACACCCCGATCGAGTTCACCCAGGAGACCTCGAACACCGCCACCCGAGGTGCGGAGGCGGCGGCCACGCTCACCGGGGCGAACGGCGAGGCGCTCGACGGCAGCGGCGTGTCCGTCGCCGTCATCGACTCCGGCGTCGACCCGACCCACCCCTACTTCGCAGAAGCCGACGGCAGCAGTGCCGTGGTGGCCAACCTGAAGAGCCTCTGCCTGCTGGAGACCAGCACCAGCACCGACTGCGTCGTCCGGGTGCCGCAGTTCGTGGACACCGACACCCTGTCGGTCGGCGGCCACGGCACGCACGTGAGCGGGATCGTCGGCGGCCGCCCGACGACGCTGCCCGACGGCGGCAGCTTCCAGGGCGCGGCGCCCGGTGCCAGCCTGGTGTCCATCTCGACCGGCGCGGTGTTGCTGATCGTGGGCGCGGACTCCGCGCTCAACTGGGTCCTGGAGAACCACGAGAAGCCGTGCGGCGCCGCCGTCCCGGCGTCGGTCTGCCCGCCGATCAAGGTGACCAACAACAGCTACGGACCCAGCGGCGGCGGGGAGTTCGACCCGAACTCCGCCACGGTCAAGCTGCAGCGGGCACTGGCGGCCGAGGGCGTCGTCACCGTCTGGGCGGCCGGCAACGACGGCGGCGACGGCTCCGCCTCGCTCACCAACCCGCCCGGCCAGGACCCGACCGGGGGCATCCTCTCGGTGGCCTCCTACTTCGATCAGGACACCGGCACCCGCGACGGCGTGGTCAGCGAGTACTCCTCGCGCGGGGCGGCGGCCGACCCCTCCACCTGGCCGGACCTCTCCGCCCCCGGCGAGAACATCACCTCCGCCTGCCGGCCGTACCTGCCGATCTGCTCCACCGGCCTGGACCCCCGCAACGGCCCCGGCCCGCTGGACGTCGGCACCTTCAACACGATCAGCGGGACCTCGATGGCCGCCCCGCACATCGCGGGCATCGTGGCCCAGCTCTTCCAAGCCGACCCGACTGCCACCCCGGCCGAGATCGAGGCCGCGCTGAAGGGCACGACGCACCGCTACACCGACGGTGCGGCGTACCGGACGGTGGACGGTCACCCGACCTCCTACGACAAGGGCACCGGCCTGGTCGACGTCGTCGCCGCTGCGCAGTCGCTCACCGCGACGACCACGACCGAGGCGACGAAGAGCCGGAAGCCCGGCAAGCCGACGCGGCGCTGACCGGCGCTGCACAGTTTCACGAGGGCGGCCTCCCGGCGGGGCCGCCCTCGTGGCGTTCCACGTGGAACACGCGTGGATCGCACCTGCAAGGGTCTGGGAAGGCTCCGATCGCCGCAGCGGGTGATCATGATCTCGACGAGCGTGGATCGCCCACCGCGGGTTAGATCAAGTCGTATGTGCGGCCTCTGTGGCGAGATCACGTTCGACGGGACCATGGCGGACACGACTGCGGTGAGCCGCATGGTCGATGCACTCGTGCCCCGGGGGCCCGACGGGCAGGGGTCGTGGAGCAACGGCCGGGTCGCCTTCGGTCACCGCCGGCTGTCGGTGATCGACCTCTCCACCTGCGGCTCCCAGCCGATGGTGGACAACGACCTGGGCCTGACCGCGGTCTTCAACGGCTGCATCTACGACTACCGCGAGCTGCGGGCCGAACTCGAGGGCCACGGCTACACGTTCTTCTCGCACAGCGACACCGAGGTGATCCTCAAGGGCTACCACCACTGGGGCACCGACGTCGTCTCGCACCTGCACGGCATGTTCGCGTTCGTCATCGCCGAGCGGGACACCGGCCGGGTGGTCATGGCCCGCGACCGGCTGGGCATCAAGCCCCTCTACCTCTCCGAGACCCCGGGCAGGCTGCGGTTCGCCTCGACCCTGCCGGCACTCGTACGCGCCGGCGGCGTCGACACCTCCATCGACCCGGTGGCCCTGCACCACTACCTGAGCTGGCACGCGGTGGTGCCCGCGCCGCGGACGATCCTCAACGGCGTCCGCAAGCTCCCGCCGGCGACCGTGCGGGTGATCGAGGCCGACGGGACCAGCCGCGAGCACCGCTACTGGAACGCGACCTACGAGCGCCGGGCGGAGCACGCGAACTGGACGGCGCGGGACTGGGAGGACGCGATCGAGGAGGCGCTGCGGGTCGCCGTCCGCCGCCGCCTGGTCTCCGACATCCCGGTGGGCGTGCTTCTCTCCGGCGGTCTGGACTCCAGCCTCATCGTGGGGCTGCTCGCCCAGGAGGGGCAGCGCGACCTGTCCACCTACTCGATCGGCTTCGAGTCCGTCGGCGGCCGCGAGGGCGACGAGTTCGTCTACTCCGACGTGATCGCCGAGCGGTTCGGCACCGACCACCACCGCATCCGGGTGAGCTCCGACGAGCTCGTCGGCGCCCTCGGTCACGCGGTCGGCGCGATGGCCGAGCCCATGGTCAGCCACGACGCCGTCGCCTTCGACCTGCTCAGCGAGCGGGTCAGCGAGACCATCCGCGTCGTCCAGTCCGGCCAGGGCGCCGACGAGGTCTTCGCCGGCTACCACTGGTACCCGCCGTTGGCCGGGGTCGGCCGCGAGGAGGCCGTGCACACCTACGCGAAGGCCTTCTTCGACCGCGACCACGCGCAGATGGCCGCCGTCGTCTCCGACCGCTACGCGCTGGCGGAGGACCCGAGCCTGGCCTTCGTGCGCGCGCACATGGAGGCAGCCGGCGCCGAGACCGCCGTGGACGCCGCCCTGCGCCTGGACAGCGAGATCATGCTGGTCGACGACCCGGTCAAGCGCGTGGACAACATGTCCATGGCCTGGGGCCTGGAGGCGCGCGTGCCGTTCCTCGACCACGACCTGGTGGAGCTCGCCGCGCTCTGCCCGCCCGAACACAAGCTGGCCGACGGCGGCAAGGGCGTGCTCAAGGCGATCGGGCGACGGATCATCCCGCCGGAGGTCATCGACCGGCCCAAGGGCTATTTCCCGGTCCCGGCGATCACCCACCTCGAGGGCAAGGTGCTGGGGCTGGTGAAGGACGCCCTCTCCAGCGACGCCGCCCGGGACCGGGGCATGTTCCGCCCCGAGTACGTGCGCGAGCTGCTCGCCGACCCCAACGGCGAGCTCACCCCGCTGCGCGGCAACAAGCTCTGGCAGCTCGGCCTTCTCGAGCTCTGGCTGCAGACGCACGCGGTCTGAGGAGATGACCATGACACCCCGGCTCGCGGGTCACCGGCGCCGCACGCCGGTGGCGAACACCCCCGCCCTGACCGACCGGTCGTGGCAGGAGCCATCCGAGCACCAGCTCCAGGGGATGCAGCACGACGTCGTCCTGGACATGGGCTGGGGCCGCCTGGTCTTCGGTCAGACCTTCGCCGACCTGCGGGGCATCGTCGACGCGCTGCGTGCCGAGGAGAGCGGCGAGCGGGACATCTGCATCTACCCGCGGGATCCGCACGTGCTGGTGGGGCTGGCACCCGACGAGCTGTTCATCGACCCGAGCTACACCTACCGCCTGGACCTCTACCGCTACCGGGCCCGGCACGAGCTGATCCGGGGCGTCTTCGTGCGCACGGCGACCTCGCGCGCGGACATGGAGGCGATCAACGAGATCTACGCGCTCAACGGCATGGTCGTCGGCGAGGCCGACATCATGTGGGACAACCACCGGACCCGGTGCTTCACCTACCTGGTGGCCGAGGACACCCGTACCGGCCGGATCGTCGGCACGGTCACCGGCGTGGACCACACTCTGGCCTTCGACGACCCGGAGGGCGGCACCAGCCTCTGGTGCCTGGCGGTGCACAACCAGGACGCCCCGCCAGGAACCGGTGAGGCGCTGGTCCGCGTGCTGGCCGAGCGCTACGTCGGCCGGGGCCGGGCCTACCTCGACCTCTCGGTCATGCACGACAACGAGGGCGCGATCCGGCTCTACCGGAAGCTGGGCTTCGGCCGGGTCTCCGCCGTCTGCGTCAAGCGCAAGAACCCGATCAACACGCCGCTGTACGCCGCGCGGCCGCCCGGCCTCGTGGACCTCAACCCCTACGCCCGGATCATCGCCGAGGAGGCGCTGCGCCGGGGTATCCGGGTCGAGGTGCTCGACGCGGAGTTCGGCGAGCTGCGGCTCTCGGTGGGCGGTCGCACCGTCGTCACCCGCGAGTCGCTGTCGGAGTTCACCACCGCCGTGGCCATGAGCCGCTGCGACGACAAGCGGGTGACGCGCCGGATCATGGAGCGCGCCGGCGTGCGGGTCGCCCGTGGCGCCCTCGCCCGCGAGGGACAGCTGGAGGAGGCCGCCGCGCTGGTCCGCGAGGTCGGCTCCGTCGTGGTCAAGCCCGCCCGCGGCGAGCAGGGCCGCGGCATCACCGTGGGCGTGACCGACGAGGCGGGTCTGGAGAAGGCAGTCCGGTACGCCCTGCAGTTCTGCCCCGACGTGCTGGTCGAGGAGCTCGTGCCGGGAGACGACCTGAGGGTGTTGGTCATCGACCGGCAGGTCGTCGCTGCCGCCGTCCGCCGACCCGCCGAGGTGGTCGCCGACGGCCGGAGCACCGTCACCGAGCTGGTCCGCTCGACCAGCCGTCGCCGCGAACGGGCGACCGGCGGTGAGTCCCGCATCCCGCTCGACGACACCACCGCGGAGGTGGTGGCCGATGCCGGCTGGAGCATGGACGACGTGCCGCCCAACGGGCAGCGGATCCAGGTGCGCCGGACGGCGAACCTGCACACCGGCGGCACGATCGAGGACGTCACCGCACAGGTCCACCCGGAGGTCGCCGCCGCCGCCGTCCGCGCGGCGCAGGCTCTGGACATCCCGGTGACCGGCATCGACTTCCTCGTGGACGACGTGGCCGGCCCGGACTACGTCTTCATCGAGGCCAACGAGCGCCCCGGCCTGGCCAACCACGAGCCCCAGCCGACCGCGGAGCGCTTCGTCGACCTGCTCTTCCCCGAGACCCGCAAGCGCCGCTGAGCGGACCCGGGCATGGGAAGCGATACACCGGTTCTGCCCTCGAAAACGGGTGTATCGCTTCCCATGCCCGAGGCTCAGAGGCCGAGCTCGGCGCGGATCTCGTCGCTGTGCTGGCCGGCCTCCGGCACCGAGCCGACCCGTCCCGGCGTCGCGGAGAATCGGGGTGCGACGTCGGGCTGCACGACGCCGTCGACCTCGACGAAGACCCCCCGCTCGGCGTTGTGCCGGTCCGTCGTGGCCTCGAGCAGCGACCACACCGGCGCCACGCACGCATCGGTGCCCTCGAACACCTGCCACCACTCCGCCCGCGTCCGGGAGGCGAACGTCTCCGTGAAACGCTCGCGCAGCGCCGGCCACTGGCGCGGGTCGTTCCGGTCGGGCAGCGACTCCTCGCCGGCCAGGCCGAGGCCGTCCAGCAGCGCCGCGTAGAACTGCTCCTCCAGCGCGCCGACGGCGAGGAACCGGTCGTCGGCGCAGCGGTACACGTCGTAGAACGGCGCCCCGGTGTCCAGCAGGTTGCGGCCCCTGCGGTCGGTCCACACACCGGCGTCGAGCATCCCGTGGATCATCGTGGTGAGGACGGCGGTCCCGTCGACGATCGCGGCGTCGACGACCTGCCCCTCCCCCGTCGTGCGGGCCCGGATCAGGGCGGCCAGCGCCCCGAGGGCGAGGAACACTCCCCCGCCGCCGAAGTCGCCCAGCAGGTTCAGCGGCGGCGCCGGGCGCTCGTCGGGCCGACCGGTTGCGCCCAGCGCCCCGGTCAGCGCGATGTAGTCGATGTCGTGCCCCGCCGAGGAGGCCAGCGGACCGGTCTGGCCCCAGCCGGTCATCCGCCCGTAGACCAGCGCCGGGTTCTCGCCCATCAACTCGTCGGGGCCCAGGCCCAGCCGCTCCATGACGCCGGGCCGGAACCCCTCGAGCAGCACGTCCGATCGCCGCACGAGCGCTCGCACCACCTCGACGTCGGCCGGGTCCTTGAGGTCGAGCGCGATCGAGCGCTTGCCCCGGTCCAGCAGGGACGTCGCACCGAGCGAGCCGAGCAGGCCGCCGCGGGCGCCCAACCGGTCGATCCGCACGACGTCGGCCCCCAGGTCGGCCAGCAGCATGCCGCAGAACGGGCCGGGACCCAGTCCGGCGAACTCCACGACCCGCACGCCCTCCAGCGGTCCCACGGGGTCCTCCCCTGCTCCGGGCCACCGACGTGCGACCCTCCCGGAGGGCATGCTGCCCCACGGGTTACGGGAGAGGAGTAGGAGGTCGGTGGCCTATCTCCTCGCCGCGATGGGCGGCGCGATCGGCGCGCTGGCCCGCTGGGGTCTGGCCGAGGCGCTTCCCTCCTCCCTTCCCGGGTGGCCCTGGGCGACGCTCCTGGTGAACCTCACCGGCTGCCTGCTGCTCGGGCTGCTCGCCGCCGTGCTCGCCGGCCGGGCACCCGGCTCGCCGTGGGCGCGTCCCTTCCTGGGGGTCGGCGTCCTGGGCGGCTTCACCACCTACTCGACCTTCGCCGTGGAGACCGTCCGGCTGGCCGACGCCGGAGCGGCCGGGACCGCTGCCGGCTACGTCGTCGTCTCGGTCGTGGGCGGGATCGCCGCGGCCGCGGCGGGGATGCTCGCCGGCCGACGGCTCGCCGGGGCCCCGCGGTGACGCCCTGGCTCGTCGTGGCCGGGGCAATGCTGGGCGCACCGCTGCGGCTGCTGGCCGAGCGGATCGCCGTCGCCCGCAGCGGACCCGGCAGCGTGCTGGGCACCCTGGTGGTGAACGTGACGGGCAGCGCGGTGCTCGGAGTGCTGGTGGGCTGGGCGGCCGCGCCCGGCTGGCTGGCGGCGCTCCTGGGCACCGGCTTCTGCGGAGCCCTGACGACGTTCTCGACCTTCGGCACCGACGTCGTCCGGCTGGCGGAGCAGCGCCGGTGGCCGGTGGTGCTCGGGTACGTGGGGGCCACGCTCGCCCTCGGTCTGGGCGCCGCGGTCGCCGGCCACGCCCTCGGCCGAGCGTTCTGACCCGCTCCGGGAGGGCGTTCCGCGCCGGCTGTGGATAGGGTCAGAGGCGGTATGGCCGAGAACAACGATGTTGAGGTCAAGGCGGACAGCCCCGTCGTCGTGGTCGCCAACCGGCTGCCCGTCGACCAGGTGACCGATCCGGACGGCTCGACGCACTGGCAGCGCAGCCCCGGCGGGCTGGTGACCGCACTGGAGCCGTTCGTCGCGGGGCGCGGCGGAGCCTGGGTCGGCTGGTCCGGGTCGGCCGGCGAGGCGCCGGAGCCCTTCGAGTCCGGCGGGATGTCGCTCATCCCGGTGCCGCTCTCGGAGGAGGAGGTCGACCACTACTACGAGGGCATGTCCAACGCCTCGCTGTGGCCGCTCTACCACGACGTCGTGGAGAAGCCGGAGTACCACCGCACCTGGTGGGACACCTACGTGCAGGTCAACAAGCGGTTCGCCGAGCGCGCCGCCGCGGTGGCTGCGGAGAACGCCATCGTCTGGGTGCACGACTACCAGCTGCAGCTGGTCCCGGCGATGCTGCGCCAGCGCCGTCCCGACCTGACCATCGGCTTCTTCCTGCACATCCCGTTTCCCCCGTACGAGCTCTTCACCCAGCTGCCGTGGCGGTCGGCCATCATCGAGGGGTTGCTCGGGGCCGACCTCGTGGGCTTCCAGCTGCCCTCGGCCGCGGCGAACTTCGTCCAGCTGGCCCGGCGACTGCACGATCTCACCTGCCGGCGTGACCAGATCGAGTACGACGGGCGCACGGTCATCGCGAAGGCGTTCCCGATCTCGATCGACGTCGCGGCGTTCGACGAGCTCGCCCGGTCCCCGGAGGTTCTCTCCCGGGCCAAGGAGATCCGGGAGGAGCTCGGGAGCCCCGACCGGATCATCCTGGGCGTGGACCGGCTGGACTACACCAAGGGCATCAGCGTCCGGCTCAGCGCCTTCGAGGAGCTGCTCGAGGACGGCGCCGTCGAGGCGCCCGGCACGGTGATGGTGCAGGTCGCCACCCCCAGCCGGGAGCGGGTCGAGCACTACGTGCACATGCGCGAGACGATCGAGCAGCAGGTCGGCCACATCAACGGCGTCTACGGCTCGATCGCCGGGCCCGCCGTGCACTACTTCAACCAGTCGATGCCCCGCGAGGAGCTCGCCGCGCTGTACCGGGCCGCCGACGTCATGCTGGTCACCCCCTACCGGGACGGCATGAACCTCGTCGCCAAGGAGTACGTCGCCGCACGGGGGGACGGGGGCGGAGCCCTGGTGCTGTCCGAGTTCGCCGGGGCCGCGGCCCAGCTGAAGCAGGCGTTCCTGGTGAACCCGCACGACATCGCCGGCGTCAAGAACCAGCTGATGCGCGCGCTGCGGGCGGAGCCCGCGGAGCTGGCGAAGCGGATGAGGGCCATGCGCCGGCACCTGGTCAAGAACAACCTGGACCACTGGGCGAGCTCCTTCTTCGACGCGCTGAAGAAGCAGGCGTGAGCCTCTCCCCCGCCCTGGACGCCGCCCTGTCGGCGGTCGCCGCCCGGCGGCCCCTGCTGGTGGCCAGCGACTACGACGGCGTCCTCGCCCGTCTGCGCGACGACCCCTCGAGCGCGTTCCCCGAACCCGGGATCGCCGAGGTGCTCGCCAGGCTCGCCGCTGTCGACGGCGTCACGGTCGCGCTGGTGAGCGGCCGCGGCGTCGAGGACCTCCAGCGCACGAGCGGGCTGTCCGGGCCCTTCCGCTGGGTCGGCAGCCACGGCGCCGAGTACGACGGCCCGCTGGCCGGCGAGCTCGCGGCCCAGCGGGACGCGCTGGCCCGGCTGCTCGAGCCGGAGGTGGCGGCCACCGCCGGCGCGCGGCTGGAGGTCAAGCCCGCCAGCGTCGCGGTCCACGTCCGACAGGTCCCCGATCGCGATGCCGCTGCCGCGCTCCTGGCTCGCGCCCGGAAGCTGGCGGATTCGTCACTGACGATGAAGCCCGGCAAGGAGGTCCTCGAGATCGCAGTCACCGACGCGGACAAGGGCTCCGCCCTGCGCCGGCTCGTGGACGACCTCGGTGCCGCTGCCGCGATCTACCTCGGGGACGACGTCACCGACGAGGACGGCTTCCGCGCCCTGGGTCCGGATGACGTCACCGTCAAGGTGGGGGACGGCGACACCGTCGCTCGCCACCGCGTCGCCGACTCCGCCGCGGTCGTGGCACTGCTGGACCGGCTCGGAGACCTGCTCGACTGATCTCGGCGTGTCGGGCCCGTCGCCGGCGTGACCGTGCTCCCGGCGCGCCGGTGCGGGGCGCATCGAGTGCTCCTCCCCCACCGGGCCGGACCCGCTTTCGCCCGTGTGACCTGCGCTTCTTCGCGCCGACCCGGTTCCAGGCCGGAAACGCCGTATGCGAATGAGTTGTCGACAAATGGTCGACCCAAAAGTGCTCACCCGCCTCGCGGGTAACAATTGTTCCAGCGATGATTGAATGGTCTGCCCGACCGTGGTTGGAGTCACCACAATCAGTGCGTCACCACGACCGGTGGTGCAGACCATTCATCGTCAGGACGGTTCCTGTGAAAACCCGTGTCTCTTCTCCCGTCGCCTCGCGGCGTGCGGGCTGGTTCGCCGACCGCCCCCTGGCGGTGAAGTTCGGCATCCTCGTCGGCGTCGTCGTGCTCGCCTTCGGTGGCCTGCTGTCGGCCGTGCTGCTCGGCGACGCCTCCGTGCATGAGGCGAACGAGGAGCTCCGGCACCTCAACGAGGCCGAGGAGCTCGTGCTCCAGCTCGACACCCGGGCGAGCGAGCTGAAGGTGGACGGCTTCAAGACCATCGTCCGGCCCGACCCTGCGGCCCAGCTCGCTGAGCTCGCCGACGACATCGCCACGCCCGAGGCCATGCTCGCCGAGCTCGCCACGGTCCCCCTGACCGGCCCCGCCGCCGAGTCGGTGGCCGGCCTCGCCGACAGCTTCGGCGCCTACACCGACGCCATCTCCGGGTGGGTGGACCTCGCCGTCGCCGACCCGGGGACGATGCGCGGCCGCTGGGAGGAGATCCAGGCGGCGAACGACCTGAGCGACGGCGCCGTGAGCGAGGCCAAGGACGTGCTGGCGAGCGAGAGCGACGCCGCACAGGGCCGCCTCGACGACGCGCTGGCGCAGGCGGAGCTGATCGCCGAGGCCGCGGCGGCGGGAGGGCTGCTGGTGATCATCGCCATCAGCATCCTGACCATGCGATCGGTCACCCGGCCGGTCGCCCGGGTCAAGGACTCCCTGGCGGCCCTGGCGCAGGGTGACCTGACCGTCGCCACCGGCGTGACCTCCCGCGACGAGGTGGGCCGGATGGCCGCCGCCCTCGACGCCGCCCAGGTCAGCCTGCGCGCCGTGCTGACCTCGGTCGCCGACTCGGCCAGCGCGGTCGCCGCCAGCTCCGAAGAGCTCTCCGCCTCGTCAGGGCAGATCTCGGCGTCGGCTGAGGAGACCTCCGCCCAGTCCGGTGTCGTGTCGGACGCCGCGGAGGAGGTCTCCCGCAGCGTGCAGACCGTTGCTGCCGGTGCGGAGCAGATGGGCGCCTCGATCCGGGAGATCTCGCAGAACGCCGCCGAGGCCAGCGAGGTGGCCGCGCGGGCGGTGGCGGCGGCGGAGACGACGACGGCGACGGTGGCGAAGCTGGGCACCTCCTCGGCCGAGATCGGCAACGTCGTCAAGGTGATCACCTCGATCGCGGAGCAGACGAACCTGCTGGCGCTGAACGCGACCATCGAGGCCGCTCGCGCCGGTGAGGCGGGCAAGGGCTTCGCCGTCGTGGCCAACGAGGTGAAGGAGCTGGCGCAGGAGACGGCGAAGGCCACCGAGGACATCGCCAAGCGCGTGCTCGCCATCCAGGGCGACACCACCGCGGCGGTGACCGCGATCGAGGAGATCAGTTCGATCGTCGCGCAGATCTCCGACCGGCAGACCACGATTGCCAGCGCGGTGGAGGAGCAGACGGCGACCACCAGCGAGATGTCGCGCTCGGTGCAGGAGGCCGCCAACAGCAGCACGCAGATCGCCGAGAACATCACCGGCGTCTCCCAGGCGGCCGAGTCCACCACCCAGGCACTCAGCCAGACGCGGATCGCCGTCGACGAGCTGTCCCGGATGGCCGCCGACCTGCGCACGACCGTCGGGCGGTTCACCTACTGATCCAGCCGTCCTCCGGACGACCCTTCGCGGCGGACGCCGGCGGTGACCTCGACGGTCGCCGCCGGCGTCTGGTCGTTGGGGCCGAATGGTGCGCGTGCGCAGTCGTGAAATGTGTGGGGCGTCGCCAAGTCGACTCCGGAAAGGTGGTCGGCGACCTACTTTCCGGACCGCGGCGCGACACGCATCCATCGCGCCGCTACAGCGTTCGCAGTGCGCCATTCTTTGTGCAGGAAACGGACGTAAGCGCCGTTTCGCCACGGAGTTCCTCCTCCCTTCCCGCACTGGAGCAGTCATGAGCACTCGTTCGTCCCGGACCCGCGCAGCGGGAGGCGGGGGTTGGTTCTCCGACCGGCCGCTCGGCGTCCGCATCGGCGCGGTGGTGGCACTGCTGCTGGTCGTCCTCGCCGGCAGCGACGCCCTGGCCATCTCCCGCATGCAGGAGATGAGCGCCGACCAGGAGCGGATCTACGACGAGAACCTCAAGCCGCTCAATGCGCTCTCCGAGGTCCAGCGGGCTCACGCCGCCCACCGTGCGCGGACCCTCGAGTACGCCGTGTCCGACCCGGCGCGCCGGGTGGAGCTGCTCGGGGAGATGGAGGAGAAGAACGCCGACCTCCAGGCCGGGCTCGACGCCTACGAGCCGTTCGTCGTGGCTCCCGAGAGCATGGAAACGTTCGCCACCACGCGGGCGCAGTTCCTCCAGCTGCTGACCACCCAGCTCTTCCCTGCGGCCGACCGCGGTGACTTCGCCGGCTTCGCCCGCGTGCAGTCCGTGCAGCTGCAGCCCCTGCTGCAGATCATGGCCGACGAGCTGGAGGCCGAAGGGGTGGCGCAGGCCGACCAGGCTGCCGAGCGCAACGCCGAGGCCACCGAGGACGCCACCTCCGCCACGCGACTCCTGCTGATCGCTTCCATCCTCGCGGCGCTGGTCGCCGTGGGACTCACGCTCCTGGTGGTGCGCCGCATCACGCGCACGGTCCGGGCCGTCCAGGTGACCGCCGAGGCGATGGCCGCCGGGAACCTCACCACGACCACCGGCGTGACCAGCGCCGATGAGCTGGGCCGGATGGCCGTCGCCCTGGACAGCGCGCAGGACAGCCTGCGGCAGGTGCTCGGCTCGGTCGTCGCCTCGGCCGACGCGGTGGCCGCAAGCTCGGAGGAGCTGTCGGCGTCCTCGGCGCAGATCGCCGCCTCGGCGGAGGAGACCTCCGCGCAGTCCGGTGTCGTCGCCGGTGCCGCGGAGGAGGTGTCGCGCAGCGTGCAGACCGTCGCCGCGGGCGCGGAGCAGATGGGCGCTTCCATCCGGGAGATCGCCAGCAACGCGGCCGAGGCCTCCGAGGTCGCGCACCGCGCGGTCGAGGCTGCCGCCACCACCACCGCCACGGTCGCCAAGCTGGGGGAGTCCTCGGCGGAGATCGGCAACGTCGTCAAGGTCATCACCTCGATCGCGGAGCAGACGAACCTGCTGGCGCTCAACGCCACCATCGAGGCCGCGCGGGCCGGTGAGGCAGGTAAGGGCTTCGCGGTGGTCGCCAACGAGGTCAAGGAGCTGGCGCAGGAGACGGCCAAGGCCACCGAGGACATCGCCAAGCGCGTCCTGGCCATCCAGGGCGACACGACCGCCGCGGTGACCGCGATCGAGGAGATCAGCTCGATCGTCGCGCAGATCTCCGACCGGCAGACCACCATCGCCTCCGCGGTGGAGGAGCAGACGGCGACGACGAACGAGATGTCGCGGTCGGTCCAGGAGGCCGCCGGCGGTACCGGTCAGATCGCCACGAACATCAGCGGCGTCTCCGGCGCTGCCGACGCGACCAACCAGGCACTGGGCCAGACCCGCACCGCCGTGGACGAGCTGTCCCGCATGGCCGCCGACCTGCGCACCACCATCGGAAGGTTCACCTACTGACAGGGCTCAGCACTGACAGGGCCATGCCCTGACCCGCGGGGCGGCGACCGGATCCGGTCGCCGCCCCGTGGGATTCCCGGGTCCGGGAATGGTCTCACCATTGTCGACAAGGCGTCCTCAGAAATGCGGTGACCGACCGTTTTATCTTCGGAGTTCGGACACGCGCCCGATATGGCCGATGTCGTTCTGCCGGCCCGCTAGCTTTCCTCTCGCACCGCCCAGGCAATGTTGCGGGGTGGCAGCACAATCCCCCCTCGCATTCCTGGAGTCCTGCCATGTCCGTTCCTGTCTCCCCGGCGCGCACGTCGCGTTCCGGCGGTTGGTTCGCCGACCGCCCCATCGGCGCCAAGATCGGTACCGCCGTCGGTGTGCTCGCCGTCGTGGCGGTTGCCATGACCGTCCTCGCGATGTCCCGGTTGGCCAGCGTGGAGTCGGCAGCCAACCGCATCAACGAGAACGTGGTGACCCTCGCCGACCTGTCCAACATCCAGCGTTCCTGGCAGGGCGACCGCTCGCGGTACAACTCCTACGCCCTCACCGACCAGGCGACGCAGGCCGAATTGCGGGCCGACCTGGCCGAGCGACGGGAGACGATCGAGGGGCAGCTCGACGCCTACGCCGCGGTGACGGTCAACAAAGAGGCCTTCGAGGTCTTCCGGGGTTACCTCGCGCAGTACTACGAGGTCGCCGACGGTCAGCTGCTCCCCGCCGCCGAACGGGGCGACCTGGCGACGGCCGCGGCGGTCATCACCGGACCGCTGCAGGACTCGTCGGACGTGATCATGGACGAGTACAACGCGATGCAGGAGCGGCGCGTGGCGGCCGGCCAGGCCGACACCGACGACGTCGCCGACATTGTCGACTCCTCGGTGCTCACGCTGTGGACGGCGCTGGCCGCCGGGCTCGGCATCGCCGGAGGCCTCACCGTGTTCGTCGTCCGCCGGATCGTCAGCACGGTCCGCTCGGTGCAGGGGGCTGTCGAGGCGCTCGCCGCCGGAGACCTCACCGTCGCCCCGGAAGTGCGCGGCCAGGACGAGCTCGGGCGCATGGCTCTGGCGCTGACCTCGGCCCAGGCCGGTCTGCGCGAGGTCATGGCCGGCGTGGTGGCGTCCGCGGACGCGGTGGCGGCGAGCTCGGAGGAGCTGTCGGCGTCGTCGGCGCAGATCTCGGCGTCGGCGGAGGAGACCTCCGCGCAGTCCGGTGTCGTGTCCGGGGCGGCAGAGGAGGTCTCCCGGAACGTGCAGACCGTCGCCGCGGGTGCGGAGGAGATGGGCGCCTCGATCCGGGAGATCGCCACCAACGCCGCAGAGGCCAGCCAGGTCGCCGCCCGCGCCGTCAACGCCGCTGCGCGCACGACCGAGACCGTGGCCAAGCTCGGTGACTCCTCGGCCGAGATCGGAAACGTCGTCAAGGTCATCACCTCGATCGCGGAGCAGACCAACCTCCTCGCGCTCAACGCCACCATCGAGGCAGCCCGTGCAGGCGAGGCGGGCAAGGGCTTCGCGGTCGTGGCCAACGAGGTGAAGGAGCTGGCCCAGGAGACGGCGAAGGCCACCGAGGACATCGCCAGGCGGGTGCTGGCCATCCAGGGCGACACGACCGCGGCGGTGACGGCTATCGAGGAGATCTCCTCGATCGTCGCGCAGATCTCCGACCGGCAGACCACCATCGCCAGCGCGGTGGAGGAGCAGACCGCCACCACCAACGAGATGTCGCGCTCCGTGCAGGAAGCGGCGGGTGGCACCACGCAGATCGCCGAGAACATCACCGGTGTGTCCACGGCCGCGGACTCGACCACCCAGGCGCTGACCCAGACCCGCACCGCCGTCGACGAGCTGTCCCGGATGGCTGTCGACCTGCGCACCACCGTCGGTCGATTCACCTACTGACCAGCGCTCGCGTCCTCTGGACGGGGTGATGACCGGAACTCCGGTCATCACCCCGTTCTGCGGTCCCGGCACCGTCGTCGCAGCCGACCGAGCGGCGCATGTCGACACCCGCGGTGCGTCGGGTACGCGATCTCTCGCCTGATCCCGACACGCATGCGTACCCGCCCCCGTGATCAGACGGACCCTTCCTGGCGTCTCGCTCGAGACCGCGCACGGCCGCCGCCGCGGGTGCCTCCGCCAGACGATCCGGCTGTGGCTCCCTGATGCAGTTCGAGCGCCGCGGAGTCCACCACGGAGGCCCTGATCACTCCCGCGTCGCCGTCGACGCCCTCCCGCTGGCCGCAGACCTGCGCACGGGGTTGGGCGGTCCACTCACCGGAAGGACCGGCGTCCCGAGGCTGGGAACGGGGCCGCCGGCGCCATTCCTTCCGGCGCCGAATCGACATGGGAAATGCGGTCGCCGACCGTTCTCTGCCGGCAATTCCGACACGCTCGCAGCAGATGTCCCTGCGATGTTCCCGCGTCCTATCTTCTCCCTGCACCGCGCGGGCGGGAGTCGGTCCCATGCGCCGGGCGCACTCCGACGGTGCCGCCGCCCGTTCCAGAGCTCCACCCACAGGAAGCCCGCCGTCGTCTCGCCCCGCGCAGGCGCGGGGCGAGGACGGGCCCGCCCCGATGGTCGGTTGCGGGCGACGGACTGCCGATAACAGCACCGACGGCGCCGGCCGACGGGTTCACCTTGACTCCGCCGCACGCCCGCCGATGACACCCCGGAGCCGATCGCGCTCCCGCAGAGCAGAGAGAAGGCAGCAGTGGACGGTCTGGACGACATCGTCGAGGAATTCCTCGTCGAGAGCCACGAGAACCTCGACCAGCTGGACGCCGACCTGGTGGCTCTCGAGAAGGAGCCCAACTCGCGCGAGCGGCTGTCGAGCATCTTCCGGACGATCCACACCATCAAGGGCACCAGTGGCTTCCTCGCCTTCAACCGGCTGGAGGAGGTCACGCACGTCGGCGAGAACATGCTCTCCCGGCTGCGTGACGGTGAGCTCGCGCTGACCCCGCACCGCACCAGCGTGCTGCTGCAGATGGTCGACGCCGTGCGCTCGCTGCTGACCACCATCGAGGCCAGCGGCGGCGAGGGCGGCGTGGACGTCTCCGCCGTCGTCGCCGACATCAGCGCCGCCATGGAGAACGGGGACGGCCCGGCCGCCTGTCTTTTATACAAATCTCCGAACCCACGCGACCGTAATAGAGCTCGTATGCCGTCTTCGGCTTAAAAACAAAAACAAACGAACTATCTTACTATTCATAATAACATATTACAGTGATCACGACCCCAATTTCACATAACAAGCACAGCAGAGATGCTTCATTGCATGTATACATTGT